>JBDTRT010000072.1:0-5770 GCA_039931595.1 Sphingomicrobium sp. | reverse complement strand
CGAGATCGACCTTCTGCGCCCGGGCCAGCGTCAGCAGCAGGTCGAGCGGCCCTTCCCAGCCGTCGATGTTGAGCGTCAGCTCATCTTCGGCGGCGGTCGGCTGGAAGAAGATCTCGGGGTCCATCAGCTCAGCCTGCCTAAGCCAAAGCCAGCAGCGCGTCCCTTTTGGCCACTGCGTCGGCGAAGTCGGCGCCGTCGTCGGCGGCCAGCACAGTCGCCATCGCCCGCGCCAACCGCGCTTCGCCGTCGTCCGACATCGCCGGCACCGCCGACGCCACCGCGACCATCTCGTCCAGCTTGCCCGAGCAGTGCAGCGCGACGTCGCAGCCGGCCGCGACCACGCCGGCCGCGCGGCTGCCGAAGTCGCCGGTCAAGGCTTCCATCCCGAGGTCGTCGCTCATCAGCCACCCTTCGAAACCGATGCGGCCGCGAATGATGTCGTGAATCACGGTCGGCGACAGGCTCGCCGGGCGCTCCGCGTCCCACGCGGTGTAGACCACGTGCGCGGTCATCCCCATCGGCGCCGCGCGCAGCCGCTCGAACGGTTCGAGGTCGCTCTCAAGCTCGTCGGCGGTGGCGGTGACGATCGGCAGCTCCTTGTGGCTGTCGGCCAGCGCGCGGCCGTGGCCCGGAATATGCTTGATCACGCCGACCACCCCGGCCGAGGCCATGCCGTCGAGCACCGCCCGGCCGAGCGCCGCGACCTGCATCGGCTCCGAACCCAGAGCGCGGTCACCGATGATGTCGGTCGCGCCTTCCTGGCGGACGTCGAGCAGCGGCAGGCAATTGACGTTGATCCCGGCCGACTTAAGCGTCAGCGCGATCGCCCGGGCGTTCGACCGCGCCGCTTCGATCGCCGACGACGGCGCCGCTTGATAGAGCCGCGCGAACGCTTCGGCGGCTGGGAACGCCGGCCAGTTGGGCGGCCGCATCCGCGCCACCCGCCCGCCTTCCTGGTCGATCAGGATCGGCAGGTCGGGGCGGCCGGTGAGCGCGCGCAAATCATCGGTCAGGCGCAGCAGCTGGGCCTGGTCGGCGCAATTGCGCTTGAACAGGATGTAAGCGGCGGCATCGGCATCACCGAAGAAGGCGCGCTCGTCGGGCGTCAGCTCGAGCCCCGCCAGTCCGTAGATCGCCGCCTGCATGAGCGCTCCTAATTGGCCACGAAGCAGTTCTCGCCGGCCACCCGCAGCGACTGGCAGGCCTGCTTGGCTTCGGCCGGCGAGGTCGCCCCGGCGCGCAGCCGGAACCCGCCGGTGAACGGCACCACCAGCTTGGTCATCCCGGCCACGGTCGGGAAGCGCGACGACAGAGCGGTCCACGCCCGTTCGGCCTGCGCCGCATTCTTGTAGGCGCCGAGCTGGATGACGCTGCCCGAGCCCGCGCTCGGCGTCGGCGGCGGAGCCGGCGCCGGCTTGTCGACCACCGGGACCTTGGTCTCGCCCGGCGGGATCCGCTTGGGCGGCGCTTGCGGTTCCGGCTTGGGCGGGCGCGCGACCGGCACTTCGGCCATCGCATTGAGATCGAGCTGGGAGTCGCTGTCTTCTCCCGCGCTGGTCTGGAACGCGGTCTCGCTTTCGCCCGCGACATCCAATCCGCCGGGGTCGGTCGGCTTGACCTTGTACGGGGTGGGTACGGCGCGGATCAGTTCGGGCGCGCCGATCCCGGCCGGGTCCTGGCGCCCGAGATAGAAGAAGGTGCCGGCGACGACCGCCGCGGCGACCAGCACGACCAGCAGCGCGGCGAGCATCTTGCGCCCCGAAACGCCGCGCGGGCCGTCCTCGTCGTCGACCGCTTCAAGCCACGGCAACTGGCCATCCTCATAGGTCGAGCGGCTGTCGCTCATCGCCGCGCTCCCGCCCGCGCCGGCGCGGTGCGCTCGGGCAATCCGACCACCGCGCAGGTCTTGCGGATCGCGCGCATGCGTTGGCACAGCACTTCGGAATGGGCCTGCGAGGTGGTCCCGAACTGGAGCCGGTAATAGGTCCGGCCGGTGCGCGGCGCCGGGACCGGCGCGACCACCGCCTTCAAGCGGCGCATGCCGGGGTAGCGGCTGATGATCTGCTTCCAGCCTTTCTTGGCGTTGAGCCGGCTGCCGTAGGCGCCGATCCGCACCACCCGGCCGTTGGCGCCGTCCGAGACCATCGCCGGCCACAGCCGCATCGGGCCAGCCTTGGCCACCGCCGGCTTGGGCGCGACCGGTTGGGCGACGACCGCCGCGCTCGGCGGTTCACTGGCGTCGGCGGCGGCCGCTTCGGTCTTGGCCGACGTATCCGGCTCGGCCATCGCGGCAGCTGGCGCCGGCTGCGCCTTGCGCTCGAGTTGGGGCGCGACGATGCGGACGGTCGGCTCGGGCAGCGGCCGGACGACCGGCACCGGCGCCGGCACCACCTGATCGGCGCGCGGCTGCTCGACCGCAGGCAGCGGCGGCGGTAGCGTCACAGTCGCGGGCGGGGCCGCGGCCGGGCGCGCGCGCTGCTCGGCCTCGGTGGCGTTGCGCGCCCCGAGCCAGAACGACACGCCGGCGACGAGCAGCGCGCTGACCAGCGCTCCAAGCAGCAGCTTGCTCCACTCGCCCTTGCGGCGCGGCGCGCGCTCCTCGGCAAGCCACGGCAGCCGGTTCGGATCCTGGGCCACGCGGCTGTCGGTCATCAGCGCATCTCCTCCGCCGCCTCGACTCCCATGAGCGCGAGGCCGCTGCGAATGATTTGCCCGATCCCAAGCGCGAGTTCCAGCCGCGCGCGAGATAATTGTGGATTGTTTTCAATCAGGAAACGGCGCTCGGGATCGTCGTTGCCGCGATTCCACAGCGCATGGAACTGCGCCGCCAGCTCATACAGGAAAAAGGCGATGCGGTGCGGTTCGTGGGCCAAAGCCGCGGCCTCGATCACCCGCGAATATTGCGCTGCCTGCTGGACCAGCCCCAATTCCTCCTGGTCGAGCAGGTCGAGGTCGGCCGCGCTGGCGAGGTCGATCCCGGCGTCGGCCGCCTTGCGCTTGAGCGACGACACCCGGGCGTGGGCATATTGGACGTAGAACACCGGATTGTCCTTCGATGCCTCGACCACCTTCGAAAAATCGAAGTCGAGCGGGGTATCGGCGCGCTTGGTCAGCATCATGAACCGCACGACGTCCTTGCCGACCTCGCTCACGACTTCGGCCAGAGTGATGAAATCACCTGAGCGCTTGGACATCTTGATCGGCTCGCCGGCGCGGAACAGCCGGACCATCTGGATCAGCTTGACGTCGAGGTCGACGCGGCCGTCGGTCAGCGCGTTGACCGCCGCCGCGACCCGCTTGACCGTGCCCGAATGGTCGGCGCCCCAGATGTTGACCAGATGGTCGGCGCCTTGCGCCTTTTGCAGATGATAGGCCGCGTCCGAGCCGAAATAGGTCCAGCTGCCGTCCGACTTCTTGATCGGCCGGTCCTGGTCGTCGCCGAACTGGGTCGAGCGGAACAGGGTCAGCTCGATCGGCTCCCACTCGTCATGCTCGTCGATGCTCTTGGGCCGCTCGAGCTCGCCTTGATAGACCAGCCCCTTGCCGCGCATCGTGTCGAGCGCCTGGTCGACCGCGCCCGTCGCCTGGAGCTCGGCCTCCGAGGCGAAGATGTCGTGGTGGATGCCGAGCAGGCCGAGGTCGTGGCGAATGAGCTCGAGCATCGCCGCGATCGCCCGGTCGCGGAACAACTCGAGCCACTCGGCTTCGGGCGCGGCCGCATAACGATCGCCGAATTCCGCCGCGAGCGCGGCGCCGACCGGGACCAGATAGTCGCCCGGATACATCCCCTCGGGGATTTCGCCGAGGTCCTGGCCAAGCGCCTCGCGGTACCGGAGATGGGCCGATCGGGCGAGCGTATCGACCTGGCCGCCGGCGTCGTTGACATAATATTCCTTGGTGACGCGGAAGCCCGCCGCCTCGAGCAGCCGGGCGAGGCTGTCGCCGACCACCGCGCCGCGGCAATGGCCCATGTGCAGCGGCCCGGTCGGGTTGGCCGAGACATATTCGACATTGACCCGCTGGCCGGCGCCGACGCTCGACGCGCCATAGCCGTCGGCTTCGCGCAGGATCGTGCGCAGCTCGTCGCGCCACGCCGCCGGATCGAGCCGCAAATTGATGAAGCCAGGCCCGGCAATCGCCACTGAGGTGACCGTCGGAAGCGCTTCGAGCTTGGCCGCGATCAGCTCGGCGAGGCTGCGTGGATTGGTCCCGGCGGACTTGGCCAGGACCATCGCGGCGTTGGTCGCGAGGTCGCCGTGCGACGCGTCGCGCGGCGGTTCGACCGCGACGTTGCGCCGCTCGATCCCGTCCGGCAGCGCGCCTTCGTCCTGGAGCTCGTCGAGCACGCCGTCGATCAGCGCTGCATATTGGGCGTAAAGGGACATCGCCGCCGCCTCTAGCGCAGCGCGCCGCGCGCGTCACGGCTTGGCATGCGCTGGCCGGCGCCGTGGATGTGCGATCGCGGCGCACCCCGATCCGGCTGGAAATGGCCAAATGCCGTCATTGTGCGTTGATAATAAAGGAACCCTTTATCGGTAATCGGGCAGCATGAGAGTGTCGGGCGTAATCATTGTGGTGATTCTGGCCTGGGCGGGCGTCGGCTCGGCCGGCGCTGCGGCGACGCCCAGCCGCTGGGATCCACCGCTCAAAAACCCGGCCGTGCTCAACATCGGCTTCGTCTGCCGCTGGCAGGATCGCTGCATCACCCGCCAGAAGGGCGCGATGGTCCGCTCGCTGACCTATGTCGAAACCTACCGCCCGCCGAATTGGCGGATTCAAATGTGCAACCGCAACGCCTCGCGCGGCGGGACCCGGGTCGACTGGGTCGGGTTCGACAATTGTGTGCGCAACGCCAGCCTCCAGCCGCCAAACAGGCGCAAGCGCCGCTAACCCGCGCCCGGCGCGTCACACCGGGTGCAGTTCTAGACTGGATGAAGCGCGCCGCGATATTCCGGGTCCTCGAGCGCTCGCCCGGCGCCCAGTGCGACGCAGTTCATCGGATCCTCGGCGACCTTGACCGGAAGCCCGGTCTCGTCGGCCAGCACGGTCTCGATACCGCGCAGCAGCGACCCGCCGCCGGTCATGGTGATTCCTTCGTCGATGATGTCGGCGGCGATCTCGGGCTGCGAGCGCTCGAGCGCGACCCGGACGATGTGGACGATCCGCGCCACCGGCTCGGCCAGTGCCTCGGCGATCTCGGCCTGATTGAGCTGGATTTCGGTCGGCACGCCGCGCGCGACGTCACGCCCGCGGACGTGGGCGACCAGGCCCTTGCCGTCGGCCGGCGGCTTGGCGATGCCAATCTCTTTCTTGACCCGCTCGGCCGTCGCCTCGCCGATCAACAGATTATAATGGCGCCGGATGTAGGACGAGATCGCTTCGTCCATGCGATCGCCGCCGATCCGCGCCGATTGCGCATAAGCGAGGCCCTTCAACGAGATCACGCCGACCTCGGTGGTTCCGCCGCCGATGTCGACGATCATCGATCCAACCGGTTCGATCACCGGCAGGCCGGCGCCGATCGCGGCGGCCATCGGCTCGTCGATCAGCCACACCTGGCTCGCACCGGCGTGGGTAGCGGCATCGCGGATCGCGCGCCGCTCGACCGAGGTCGAACCCGACGGCACGCACAGCACGATCTCCGGACCGCGCAGGAACTTGCTGCGCCCGCCCTGCGCCTTCTCGACGAAATGCTTGATCATCTGCTCGGCCACTTCGAGGTCGGCGATGACCCCGCTGCGCAACGGGCGGATGGTTTTGATGTTGTCGG
>JBDTRT010000071.1:0-9217 GCA_039931595.1 Sphingomicrobium sp. | reverse complement strand
GGAACAACGGCGTGACGTCGGTGTGCAGCTTCACCCGGCGGACGTGGCTCGGCATCAGCAGCTTCATGAAGCCGCGCGCCGCCTTGTAGCCATCCTCGCCCTCGACCAGCACTTCGTCGATGTCGCGGTGGTAGAGGTCGCGGATCGCGCGCTTGATCAGGTCGCTGTCGCGATAGATCAGCGCCGGCGCGCTGCTGCTCAGCGTGCGCTCGCGGATTTCGTCCCACAGCCGCGCGAGATAATCGAAATCGCGCTTGATCTCGACCTTGGTCCGCGACAGCCCGGCGGTGCGGACAATCAGCCCCATGACCGACGGCAAGTTGAGGTCGGCCATGATCGATTTGAGGCGCTTGCGGTCGGCGCCGTCGGAAATCTTGCGGCTGATCCCGCCACCATGGCTGGTGTTGGGCATCAGCACGCAATAGCGGCCGGCGAGCGACAGATAGGTGGTCAGCGCCGCGCCTTTGTTCGAACGCTCTTCCTTGACTACCTGGACCAAAAGCACCTGGCGGCGCTGGATGACATCCTGGATCTTGTAGCGGCGGCGCAGCGCTTCGCGGCGCTTGCGCAGTTCGTCGGCGGCGGATTCATCGACCGGCGAGCGGTTGGAGCCGGTCCCGGCCTCGACCGCTTCCTCGTCGCCGTCACCATGCTCGTGGCCGTCGTCGCCATGGTTGTCGTCGCCATGGCCATCGTCGCCGTCATCGCCACGGTGCTTGTCCTGGCGGTCCTCGGCATCATATTCGGCGGAGCGCAGGCGCTCTTCCTCGGCGGCGTGTTCGGCTTCCTCGCGCAACAAGGCGTCGCGGTCGGATTTCGGGATCTGGTAATAATCCGGATGGATCTCGGAAAAGGCGAGGAAACCGTGACGGTTGCCCCCGTAATCGATGAACGCCGCCTGGAGCGACGGTTCGACCCGGGTTACCTTGGCGAGATAGATATTACCTTTGAGCTGCTTGTGCTCGGCGGACTCGAAGTCAAACTCCTCGATCCGGTTTCCCTTTACGACCGCGACCCGGGTCTCCTCCGGGTGGCGCGCGTCGATCAGCATGCGCATGGACATTGAAAATTCTCCGGGCGCGCCATGCAAACCGGCCTGGCCGGCGGCGCGCCTTGAAAAGGGCCACCGGCGGCGCAAGGCCGGGGGTGGCGTGATTTTGGATTATTGCTTCTGCTGCACTGGCCATCCCGCGAAGTCTCGTGGGAAACACGCCCGTCTGCTCGGAATTAAGCAGTCGAAAGGCGTTCTGTGGCGTCATGTAGCTTCAACCTTGAGGCCGCCTGCCTTGCATTGGCCGCGGCGCGGATCCGACCGGATGAACCGGCGGCGATGTCGAGGTAGCACTCGCCGACCTCTGCCGCAACTGCGACTGCACCAACTCTGCGCCGGATCAGGATAATTTCTAATTACCCATAATGGCGTGATAAGGTTGGCGGGTTCAACAATTCGAACGGGGTCATGGCCGAACCGCCAACAATCACAAGCGGGCTGGCGGGCGCAGGGCTGACCATGCTCGGCGCTGCCGCCGGGTTGCTCGTGCTGGCCGCGAGCGGCAGCGGCGCGGCCGCGTCCGACGGAAAATATGCGGCGCAGATCGGCGAGGCGCGGCGCGGCGCCGTTACCGTCCGCATCGCCCCGCCGGTAACCGATGTGGTGGTCAGCTCGGCGCGCGCCGCGGGCCGTCCGATCGTGGTTCTCGACGCCGGCCACGGCGGCCGCGATCCCGGTGCCTCGGGGGTGTCGGGCGAGATCGTCGAAAAGCAATTGACGCTGGCGCTCGCGCGCGAGCTGCGCGACAGCCTGGTCGAGCGCGGCCGGGTCCGCGTCGCGTTGACCCGCGACAGCGACCGCTACCTGACGCTCGAACAGCGCGCCGATGTCGCGCGGCGGCTCGGCGCCAGCCTGTTCATGTCGTTGCACATGGACAGCGCGCGCAATCCCGAGGCCCGCGGAGCAAGCGTCTATTCGCTGTCCGACGTCGCCTCCGACGCCGAAGCGGCGCGCTTTGCCCAGGCGCAGAACGATGGCGTGGTGATCGGCGAGGCCGACGGGTCGGTCCGTTCGATGCTGTCGGACCTCGCCTTGCGGAGCCAGATGACGGCCTCGGCCGAACTCGCCGCACGGCTCGTCCGCAAGTCCTCGGCGCGGTTCGCGATGCGCCCTGAATCGCATCGTTTCGCGCGCTTCTACGTGCTTCGCCGGGCCGAAACGGCGGCGGTGCTGTTCGAAGCCGGCTATGTCAGCAACGTCGCCGACGAACAGCTGCTGCGCTCGCCCGAGCATCGCGCCGCGCTGGTCGCCAGCCTGGCCGAAACGATCGAAGCCGACGTCGCCGCGCGCAGCCGCCGTTAAAAAGGGCGGCCGCTCAACCCCGTCTGATCATGCGCTGTCGATCTATCCTTTGCGGGCTAGCGCGAACCGGCTAGATGCCCGTTCAGATGACGTCTCAGCGCCTGTCCGTTCCCGATCTGAAAATGCCTGATCTCGTCGGCTTCAACCGGCGCGTTCACGATTGGGCCGATCCGTGGTTCGCGCGCCGCTGGGTCCGCCGCGGGGCGTGGGCCGCGCTGGCCGGCTTCCTGTTCTTCGCTCTGGTCTGGCTGGTGTTCGCGGCCGGCCTGCCTTCGTCGGACAAATTGCTCGCTTACCAGCCGCCGCTTCCGACCAACGTGCGCGGGTTAGACGGCAACCCGGTCCAGACCTTCGCCCGCGAGCGCCGGGTCGAGCTAGCCTATGACGAATATCCCGCGCTGGTGGTCGACGCCTTCATCTCGGCCGAGGACAAGACCTTCTTCAGCCATGGCGGGATCGATTATCCGGGTCTAGTCGGGGCGGTCTTCGACTATACCCGCAAGAGCGTCAGTGGCGGCCGCGCCAAGGGCGGCTCGACCATCACTCAGCAGGTCGCCAAGGCGCTGCTCCAGGACAGCAGCTACAGCGTCGGGCGCAAGATCCGCGAGGCGATCCTCGCCTTCCGGCTCGAATCGACGCTGAGCAAGCAGCAGATCCTCGAGCTTTACCTCAATCAGATCTTCCTCGGCCGCAACGCGTATGGCGTGCAGGCCGCGAGCCGGGCCTATTTCGACAAGGATGTCGGCGAACTGACCCTGCCCGAAGCGGCCTATCTGGCGGTATTGCCCAAGGCGCCATCGAACTATGACCCGCAGCGCGCCACCCAGCGCGCGCTCGCCCGCCGCAACTACGTGCTCCACGAGATGGAGAACAACGGCTTCATCTCGCATGAGCAATATCTTGCTGCTGCGCCGGCTCCGCTCGGCACCATTCGCTACGGCAGCAACGCCAAATTCCGCGAGATGGGCGGCTATTTCATGGAAGAGGTCCGCCGCGACCTGATGAAGAAGTTCGGCGAGACCTCTGAGCAGGGGCCCAACAGCGTCTATGGGGGCGGCCTGTGGGTGCGTACCTCGATGGTCCCCTACATGCAGGATGCCGCGGCGGAATCGCTGCGCGAGGGCCTTGCCAAGTTCGACGGCGGCCGCGGCTGGCGCGATCTTGGCCTGAGCGTCGACGCCAGCGGCGACTGGCGCGGCCAGCTCGACCGGGCCCAGGTCGGCACCGGCTTCCCCGATTGGCGGAAAGCGGTGGTGCTCGAAAAGAGCGGCGGCAAGGCCAGCATCGGCTTTGCCGACGGCTCGACCGGAACCTTGCCGGCCTCGGCCGCGTCGCAGCCCAAGCGCGGCGTCGGCGGCACTGCTTTTTCTTACTTCCGGCCGGGCATGGTGATCATCGTCAAGAAGGTCGCCGGCGACGAATATGCACTGCGCTCGATCCCCGAAGTGTCGGGCGGAATGGTCGCCGAGGAAGTCCGCACCGGCCGCGTGCTGGCGATGCAGGGCGGGTTCGATTCGATCGGCGCCAGCTACAATCGGGCGACCCAGGCGCTGCGCCAGCCGGGCTCGGCGTTCAAGCCTTTGGTTTACGAGACCGCGCTTGAGAACGGCATGACGCCGGCCTCGATCATCGTCGATGCGCCGTTCTGCGTGTGGCAGGGGGCCGGCCTCGGCAACAAATGCTTCGTCAACTTCGACCGCCGCTATTCGGGGCCCAAGACGATGCGCTGGGGGGTCGAGCAGTCGCGCAACCTGATGACCATCCGCGCCGCATCGCAAACCGGCATCTCGAAAGTGACCGACACCGCGCGCAGGCTCGGCGTCGGCGACTATCCCAATTATTTGTCGATTGCGCTCGGCGCCGGCGACACCACGGTGCTCAAGCTGACCAACGCCTATGCCATTCTCGCCAATCACGGCCGGTCGGTGAAGCCGACGCTGATCGACTATGTCGAGGACCGCCACGGCAAGGTCATCTACCGCACCGACAACCGCTGCCAGATCATGGACAATTGCAACGCGGTCGAATGGGACGGGCAGGCGATGCCGCGGCCGCCGGTGCGGACCCGCCAGCTGCTCGAGCCGATGGCCGCGTTCCAGATGGTCCACATCATGGAAGGGGTCGTCCAGCGCGGCACCGCGACCGTGCTGCGCGACCTCGACCGGCCACTGTTCGGCAAGACCGGGACGACCTCGGGCCCGACCAACGTTTGGTTCGTCGGCGGCTCGCCCGAAATCGTCGCCGGGGTCTATCTCGGCTACGACCACCCGCGCAGCCTCGGCGGCTATGCCCAGGGCGGCCGGGTCGCGGCGCCGATCTTCAAGCAGTTCGCGCAGACCGCGTTCGCCGGAATGCCCAAGATCCCGTTCGTCGCGCCGGCCGGAATCCGCTGGGCACGGATCGATCGCGCCAGCGGCCGCCGCGTGCTCGGCACCTTCCCGACCGAGGAAGACCCCAAGTCGGCGGTGATCTGGGAAGCGTTCCAGCCGCAGACCGAACCGCGGCGCTCGTTCCACCGCAACCACGGTGACCAGACCGCGGCAGACGTCGCTCGCCCGGGTAAGGACGCCCCGGCGGTCCGCCGCGCGCGGCCCGCGGGCGCACTGCAACCGGCAAATGCGACACCGGCGGCGCTCCCGCCGAGCAATCCCTTGCCAACGCCGCCGGCGACTTAATAAGCGAAATGCGAGATGTTCCTGCGCTTGCGGGAACCCAGTCCAGGCTCTGGCACGAGCATAACGGAGAAGATCATGCGCGCCGAAGCGCAAGCTCATATCGACCAGATCAACGCCGCGACTGCGCTGCTGCGGCGGTTCCTCGACTGGGACCGTGCGCATCGCCGGCTGGAGGAGCTCAACGCCAAGGTCGAGGAGCCGGCGCTGTGGGACGATCCCAAGGCGGCGCAGGACGTGATGCGCGAGCGGCGCCGGCTCGAGGAGGCGATCAACGCCACCAGAGCGATCGAGCGCGAGTTAAGCGATACCGCCGAACTGATCGAGATGGCCGAGGCCGAGGGCGACGAGCCGCTCGTGCTCGAAGCGATCAAGAGCCTCGCCGACCTCGCCGAGCGGGCCGAGCGTGACAAGGTCGCCGCGCTGCTCGCCGGAGAGGCCGACGCCAACAACAGCTATATCGAGGTCAATGCCGGCGCCGGCGGCACCGAAAGCCAGGATTGGGCCGAGATGCTGCAGCGGATGTACACCCGTTGGGGCGAGCGCCACGGGATGAAGGTCGAGCTGATCGACCATCATTCGGGCGAGCAGGCCGGGATCAAGTCGGCGACCCTGCTGGTCAAGGGCGAGAATGCCTATGGCAATCTCAAGACCGAGAGCGGGGTTCACCGGCTGGTCCGGATCAGCCCCTACGACAGCTCGGCCCGGCGCCACACCAGCTTCGCCTCGGTGTGGGTCTATCCCGAGGTCGACGACGACATCGACATCGAGGTCAATGAGGCCGATTTGCGGATCGACACCTATCGCGCCTCGGGCGCCGGCGGGCAGCACGTCAACACCACCGACAGCGCGGTGCGCATCACCCACGTGCCGAGCGGGATCGTGGTCGCGTGCCAGAACCAGCGCTCGCAGCACAAGAACCGCGCCGAGGCGCTGAAGCAGTTGAAAGCGCGGCTGTACGAAGCCGAATTGCAGCGGCGCGAGGTCGAATCCGATGCCGCCAACGCGGCCAAGACCGACATCGGCTGGGGCCACCAGATCCGCAGCTACGTCCTGCAGCCGTACCAATTGGTCAAGGACCTGCGCACCGGCGTCACCTCGACTTCGCCCGGCGACGTGCTCGACGGCGATCTCGACCGGTTCATGGCCGCTGCCCTGTCGCAGCGCGTGACCGGGGAGAAGGTCGAGGTCGAAGATGTCGAGTAAGTCGGTGCGAGCTGCCCGCCGCTTGGTGCTGGGGGTGCTGCTGCTGCTCGCCGCGTGCCGCCAGGCGCCGGACCCGCAGCGCTTCCCCGAGGCACATCGGCCGGTGTCGCCGATCCTCGGCGACAGCTTCTCGACCGAGGACGCGCGCGACCGGCTGGGGGAGGCCGAGCAAGTGATGTTATTGTCGGCGATCAAGCCCGGCATGTGGGTCGCCGATGTCGGGGCGGGCGAGGGCTATTACACCATCCGCCTGGCGCCGGCCGTCGGGACCCGCGGCCGCGTCCTGGCCGAAGACATTTTCGACGAAACCCGCGAGCGGCTGGTCCAGCGGGTCCAGCGCGAGCGGCTCGACAATGTCGCGGTGCTGCTCGGCAAGCCCGACGATCCGATGCTTCCGGCCAATTCGTTCGACCGGATTTTCCTGGTGCACATGTATCACGAGGTGCAGTCACCTTACGCTTTCCTGTGGCACTTGCGCCAAGGCCTCAAGCCGGACGGCGAAGTGGTAGTGGTCGATTCCGACCGGCCGACCAAGCGCCACGGCATTCCGCCGGCGCTGCTGACTTGCGAGTTCGCGAGCCTCGGTTTGCAGCGCCAGCAATTGCGCATGCTGACCGGCGGCGACGCCTATCTGGCGACCTTCAAGATCGCCGGGCCGCGACCGTTGCCGTCGGCGATCAAGCCCTGCACGGGCTAGCTTCAAGCGGTTTTAGCGAGACCCTGCCGGTCGCACCTAGCCAGGCTCTAGACGCGAGCTAGAGCAGCCCCAGTTGGCGCAGGCTGGTGCAGTCGGAGCCGGCGAACACCAGATGATCGATCACCGCGCAATCGAGTGCCTCGGTCGCCGATGCCAGCCGCCGCGTGGCGCGACAGTCGGCCGCGCTCGGGGTGGCGTCGCCGCTCGGGTGGTTGTGGGCGAGGACGATCGCTGCGCTGCCGTGGATTGCGGCATCGGCGATGATCGCGTGGAGCGGGAAGACCGCGCCGCAACTGTCGCCGACGTGGGGGGTGAGGTGGATGCAGCGCGCCTGGCGGTCGAGATGGGCGACCCACAGCGTCTCGCAGTCCGAACCGGATTCGGCAAAGCAGTCGGCGAAGAACCTGCGCGCGGCAGCGAGCCCGTCGAGCGTCAGAGGCGGTTCGGAACGCTGGATCCTCATGCCGGTGAGACTAAGCCGGGCCGGCCCCGCCAGCCACTGCAACCGCGTCCGCCGCGACCCAAACATCAACCGAATCGGAGATGGACGCATGCTCTTGGAGCGCGCGCGCGCAGCGTCTAGGGATGGCCTCAGATGCAGCAATATCTCGACTTGATGCGGCAGATTCTCGACCATGGAGTCGAGCAGATGGACCGCACCGAAACCGGCACGCTGTCGCATTTCGGGGCGCAGATGCGCTTCGACCTGGCCAACGGCTTCCCGTTGCTGACGACCAAGAAGCTCCACCTTCGCTCGATCATCGTCGAATTGCTGTGGTTCCTCAACGGCGACACCAACATCCACTGGCTCAACGAGCGCAACGTCAAAATCTGGGATGAATGGGCCGACGACAATGGCGACCTCGGCCCGGTCTACGGCAAGCAGTGGCGCGACTGGGAAACCGCCGACGGGCGCCACATCGACCAGATCCGCGGGCTGATCGATCTGATTAAGCGCGAACCATCATCGCGCCGCCAGATCGTCACCGCGTGGAACCCGGGCGAGCTCGACCGGATGGCGCTGGCGCCGTGCCATTGCCTGTTCCAGACCCAGGCGGCGGGCGGGCGGCTCAACCTCCAGCTCTACCAGCGCAGTGCTGACATCTTCCTCGGCGTGCCGTTCAACATCGCCAGTTATGCCTTGCTGACCCACATGCTGGCGCGCGAGTGCGGGCTCGAGCCCGGGGTGTTCGTGTGGACCGGCGGCGACTGCCACCTCTATTCCAACCATCTCGATCAGGCCCGGCTGCAATTGAGCCGCGATCCGCGCCCGTTGCCACATCTCGTGCTCAAAGACCGCGGCCAGCCGATTGACGGCTACGAACCCGACGATTTCGCGTTCGACGCCTATGATCCGCACCCGCATATCGCCGCCCCGGTGGCGATCTAGTTCGATTAGCGGCCAGTGGTGAGAAAATTCCGGTAGCGGAATGGAGCGCTTTGGTGCTTACCGCGTTCAATCGCACTGTTAGAGGGAGATTTGAACATGGTTCGCAAGATACTGACTTTGGCAATGATCGGTGGCGCGCTCACCGTCGCCGCCTGCAACACCGTGCGCGGTGCTGCGACCGATGTGAATTCGGCAGCGAACGCAGTCGACAACGCCACCTGATTTCGGCCATGGTCGTTTCACCTTCTTGAGGAGATAGGACTATGGTTCGTAAGCTGGTGACCGTCGCTCTGGTTGGAGCAGGTTTGGCAATGGCGGCATGCAACACGGTTCGCGGCGCTGCCGCTGACGTGAACTCAGCAGCCAATTGCACGCAGAACGCGATGAACGGCGGAAACTGCTAAGCCGGCTTCAATTTCGGCCAGATCAACACCGAAACAAGAAGGGCCCCACCGGCGTGATGCCGGCGGGGCCCTTTTTGTCGTCTCCGCCGCGAGCGGCAGGGGATGAGCGGGATCAGGTCTTCAGATATTCCCCGGCATCGGCATCGAGCCCGTGCCCCGACGGGGTCACTGCCGCCAGCGGATCGGCGTTGAACGCTGCTTCCGGGCCCTGGGCCAGTTCGGCCGCATGCTCTTCGGCCGCGCTGTTGGGCAGGATCAGCGATTCCTGGATCTTGCGCTGAGCTGCCCTGAGAGCGGTGTCGCGGCTCGATGCCGCAACCCGCAGGCGGTTCATGCCGGCACCGGTCCCGGCCGGGATCAGGCGGCCGACGATGACGTTCTCCTTGAGCCCGTTGAGCGTGTCGATCTTGCCCTGGACAGCGGCTTCGGTGAGGACCCGCGTGGTCTCCTGGAACGACGCCGCCGAGATGAAGCTGCGGGTCTGCAGCGACGCCT
>JBDTRT010000070.1:0-4674 GCA_039931595.1 Sphingomicrobium sp. | reverse complement strand
GGTCAGCGCGGCGGCGCAACGTCGAAAGCGACGGTGAGCCGTTCCCCTTCTGCGAACGGGCGAGTGCCGTGCCACATCCATGAGGGAAACAGCATTAGGCGGCCAACTTTGGGCTCCACAATAGTGTGCGGCGGCAGGTCGACTCCAAGCTCGGCGGGCGGCTCGCCGAGGACGAGCCAGCCGGCATCGGGCGGTTCGCCGGCCTGTGGCCGAGGCAGTGCGAGATAGAGCGCCGAGCTGATCCAGCCGAGCGGATGGACATGGTTGGAATGCCGGCCGCCGCCGCCCAGCCGGACCGACCAGCTGCCCGAGAAGCGGATCCGGCGATCGCGTGGCGGAGCCAGCAGCGGATGCCTGGAGTCGGCCGGCGGAAGTTGCGCGAGGTAGTGCTCGACCGCGCCGACGATCGCCGCGCGGAGGTTCTGGATGGCGGGATCGACCCGGCTCAGCAACGGCCCATCGGTCTGCGATCCGCCGCGCACCGATTGGTCGAGATATTGCCCGGAGCGCTGGTGGAGCGCCCGCAGCCGATCGGCCAGGTCGGCGACCGGAGCGATGTCCGCTGCCAGGTCGACGATCGACACCAGACCCGGCTGTTCGAGCCAACCACTGCGCGGATCGCCCGCCAGGCGCCACGCCGTCGCCGCATAGGGCCACGCCGCCGCGCTGCGATCCGAAGCCAGTTCGCGGTCTATCAACTGCACAGCTTGAGCGACGCGGCCCTGCCGCAGCAGATGCCGGATGCGCCACACGGCCAAGGCCGGGTTGGCGGCAATTGCGGCTTCCGACAGCAAGTCGTCGGCCAGGGGATCGCCCAGCTCGGCCGCCGCCACCGCGCGGTAGAAAGCCAGCGCCGATGGCGCCGCGCCGACCGTCTCGGCCTTTGCAACGGTCGCGCCGAGCGCGGCGTAATCCTCCTGGCGGAGGCAGAGATCGCACCGCGCCAGCCACAGGGAGGTGTCGCGTGGCTGCTTGCCAAGGGCCCGGTCGAGCGAGCCGAAAATGGCCGCCGGGTCGCCGAGCAACGACTGCAACTGGGCATATTGGAGATGGCCCTGGATCCACAGCGGCGATTGCTCGAGCGCGCTTTCCAGTTCGGTCACTGCGCGCTGCGCCTGGCCGCCGGCCATCCGCGCCGCATTGAGCCCGACCAGCACCGCCGGATCCTGCGGGGCGAGGCGGCGCGCCTGCTCGTACAGCCCGATCGCGTCCAGCCCAGCTTCGAACGCGACATGGGCGCGGCCTTGCGCGATCCTGGCGTCGGCCGGCGCCAGCGACGCCGCCGTCGCCAGACAATCGAGCGCCAGCGCATGGCGGTCGAGCGCCCGGTTGAGCAGTCCCGCCCATTGCCACAGTAATGGCGCGGCGCGCTGTTCGGCCACTGCGAGGATGATCGGCAATGCGCGCTCCTCCTCCCCTTCAGACTGAGCGTCGCGGGCGAGTTCGGCGATAATTTCGGTGTCGGCGTCGCGCTGCCGGGCCTGCTCCAGGCGAGCGGCAAAACTCACAGCGGAGCGCCGGGCTTTCCCTCGGCTTCGATCAGGGCTGTGACGGCGTCGCGCTCGACCGCGCTGAGATCGGGATGCCACAGGTCGAAGATGAACACGACCCGCAGCTGATCGGTCGGGTTCAGGGCTTCATGTTCGATCGTGTCGTCGAACACGAACGCTTCGCCCGGACGCCAATGGCGTGTTTCCGCGCCAACCCGGAACCAGCACCCGTCGGGCACGATTAGCGGCAGATGGCACACCAGCCGGCTGTTGCTGACCCCGACGTGCGGCGGGATGGCGGTGTTCGGGGCGAGCAGCGAGAACATTGCATTCGGCCCCGCGCCGCGGATCTGCGGCTGGTCGATCGGCTCGAGCAGCTTGAGCGTGCGCGGGCAATGGTCGGCATTGGCGTCGATCCGCCGGCCATTTTGCAGCAGGTGGATCGCAGTCCAGTCGAGGCTCTGGTTGAGCGGCCGCCACTGATCGAGCGGTAGATGATCGGCATATTGAATGTAGGGCACCAGCTCGGCGCGTTCGGAGGCCATAACCGCCTCGAGCTCGGCGCTGATCTCGGCCGTCGCGGCCTCGACCTGCTCGAGCCACGGGAACAGCCGGCGAGGATGGAATTCGCGCTCGACCAGCCCGGGAAAATGAAAGTCGGTCGGGTGGCTGTGGTAAGCCTTGGTGCGGCGCAGGACATTAGTGCGGAAGCGGCCGATCCGTTCGCGCTCCTCGTCGGCGGCCTGTTCCTCGGCGCCGGCCATGTTGCGCTTCATTCGTGTCTCGCGCTCGGCGACCCAGGCGTCGCGCTGCCTTTCGCCTTGCGCGATCGCTGCGGCGAGCGGGGCCGGAAGATCGCCGTCGGGCCGCCGCGCCAGGGCATTGCTCCATGCCTCGCCCGATTCCTCGCCGAGCGTATCGAGCAGGGTCGCTTTCAACGTCAGCGCGACAAAATCGAGCGGTACCTGGACGAGCGCCTGATGGACCGCGTCGAGCGCCACGCGCGGCTGGCCGGTGGCCTTGCTCACCGCCGCCAGCTTGAGCAGCAATTGGACGTCGTCGGGAGTGTCGGTCGCGGCCTGCTGGAGCAGCGCCTGGGCGCGCGCCAGGTTGCCGGAAGCGGCCGCCCGATCAGCTTCGAAGATGGTCGAGCCGCTGCTCATCGGTCAAAGATCGTAGCCGAATTTCCGAACCCACGGTTCGAGCACCGGAAGCACCGGCTCGAGATGCTTGCGATAGTTGAGCCAGCGGCCGGCCGAACGCTGGTAAATCGGCTCGACCACCTGGGCGTAGCTGGCGGTCTTGATATGGCCGCGGCTGAGCGCGGTCGACTGATGGTCCATCACCCGTTCGTCCCATTCGAGACCGAGGAATTCGAACAGCGGGCGAAGCTCGTGGTCGCGATCGGCAACGAGCTTTTCGTAGACCGTGGTGTGGAGCGCCGGCTGCAACAGCTCGCGCGCTTTTTCGAGAAAGCCGAAACTGAGATCGTAAACCTCCGCGGCGGTCGCCAGCGAGAGGAAGTTGACCATCGCATTATTGGGTTTGAAGTTGGTCACGAAGCACGACAGGACGACGTCGCACGGGTGGCGCAAGGCGAGGATGATGCGGGCGTCGGGGAACAGCCGGCGAATGACCGGCAGGCTGTTCATCGCCAGCGGGTTCTTGTCGATCAGCAGCTTGCCCGGTTCCAGCGGAGTCAGCGACCGCGCGGTTTCGAAATAGGCGTCGCGGGCCTTGCCGAGGGCTTCGTCCGAGGCATCGGCGATCGCCCCGAAGCCGCCCAAGGCCTCGGTCGCGCGCATCAGGGTCGGCTCTTCCTCGAGCACTTCGATGCCGGGATGGCTCATCAGGATCGTGTCGAGCAGCGTCGTACCGGAGCGCGGGAAGCCAACCAGAAAAGCAGGCGACGGGCGCTGGTCGATCTGCGCCGGGCGCCACGACCGCACCCACTCGGCCGACAGCGATTCGCGCTGATTGCGGATTTGGTCGCGATAAGCGACGGCGCGCTGCTCGGGCTCGGACGGATCGGCCCGGGTGATCGCGTTCATCCGCTCGAACGCCGCGAACGCTTCATCATAGTCACCGGCGCCTTCGAGCAATTGTCCGAGCAATTGCTGCCGGCGGGCAGTTTCCAGTTCATCCGGGACATGGCTGAGGGCTTCGAGCCCTTCGGAATAGCGCTTGGCGCGGCGGTGATCGAAGGCTTTGACGAAACTCTGCCCTTCGGCCGAGACGTTGGCGGTCTGTGCTTCCCCAACCAGCGCCGACAGCTCGTCGGTGCGGTTGGTCTGGTCGAGGACGGTGGCCACGCCGAGAAACGCTAGCGTGTTGGCGGGTTCGATCGCCAGCACCCGCCGATAGGCTTCTTCAGCGGCGGCGTGACGCCCGCGGGTGAGACGATGGCTGGCAAGGCCGAGAATCAGCTCGACGTCGCTCGGAGCGCGCCGCACCGCTTCTTCGAGCGCGTCGAGCGCCTCGTCATCGCGATACTGGCTTTTGAGCATCGCGAACAATTCGCGCATCGGCTTTTCGTCGCCGGGGAAATCGGCCGCCATCTGACGGTATAGCTGCTCGGCCTCGGCCATCTTCCCGGCATATTCGAGCGCGGTTGCCAGATTGAGTTGAACCGGCGCCGTTCCGGGGCTGAGTTCCAGCGCCCGCGACAGCGCCGCGACCGCGCCATCACCATCGCCTGCGCAGCGTCTGGCATTGCCAAGATTGTTCCAGCTTTCCCAATCGGTCGGGTTGGCCGCAACGACCTCTTCATAAGCTTGGACGGCGGTGGCGAAGTCCTCGACGGTCTGGGCGAGGAACCCACGCAGCCTGAGCAGCCGAAAGCTCGGGTCGGACCGCGCGAGATCGATGCTGACCACGTCGAGCGCCTCGCGATGGCGCTCCAATTGGGTCAGCGCCATGGCCAGATTGGCGCCGATGACGAAGTCTGTCGGCCTGGCGCGATGCGCCGCCGTCAGATGGTCGAGCGCCCCGGCGAGATTGCCCGACCGAGTCTGCAGCATGCCCAGCATGGCATGCAGGGCGGCCGGGTCGCCGCCCGATGACAGCCCCCGCTCGCCGATCGCCACCGCTTCAGACAGGCGCCCGGCGGACGCTGCCGTCAGGGCCTGGCGAATGGTGCCGGCGGTAAGGTCGTCGATGCTCGTCGCCATTCGGCCCTTCTAGT
>JBDTRT010000069.1:0-9452 GCA_039931595.1 Sphingomicrobium sp. | reverse complement strand
GAACCGTGCCGCCTATTTATCAGCGGCGAGACCGCTCATGTCCGCTTTCCACCCAAAGCGGACATTCGGCAGGCGAGCGTTTCTGGTTTTCGACCTAGACCGGACTCGAACATCCCGGTCCGTATGGCTCAGGATATTTACCTACTGCGGCTCGCCCTCTAAGCACCGATTGCGGGATAGCTTCACACACAAGGTGCACGCTCATGACAATCCACGACATCGGCCCCAAACCCCAGTCATTCGATCTTGAGAAGGCCACTCAAGCAAACAGGAACTATCGCTCAGTGGCGTGGAGTGGGCGCTATCTGCAGGTGACGTTGATGTCGATTCCCGTCGGCTCCGACATCGGATTGGAAATGCATCCCGAAACTGACCAGTTCCTTCGCCTGGACGCCGGTCGCGGCCGCGTTCAAATTGGGACCGCAAAGAACCAGCTCACGTTTGATAAGGAGGTTTCAGACGGTTGGTGCATTCTGGTACCGGCTGGTTCCTGGCACAACGTCACCAACATCGGCAAAGAACCAATGCAGGTTTATGTCATCTATGCTCCCGCTCATCACAAGCCGGGTAAAATTCAGAAGACAGCCGCCGAGGCTGCGGCGGATAAGGATGACGAACCAGCAGAGTGGTCGGTTCAACCCAAGGTAGCGGCTCAAGACGGGCACAGCTGACGCTCAAGGTAAGTCGGCGGTTCTTCCGCCGGCCGCGCACTTCGCGGCGATGGCCCATGAGCTGGTCCGCGACGCCCTCTCCCGAGGCGAAGGCGCGAACATGGCCCAGGTGCTTAGGGCGGTCGCTCTGCGGAAGCAGCATCTCGACCGGCTGGCCGATAACCTCGCTCGCGCTAAAGCCAAAAGAGTGCTCAGCAGCGCGGTTGAAAACCACGATTCGTCCGTCTTCGTCAGTGCAAATCACTGAATCAGCGATGAGCGGCAGCACATCGATGTTTAGAGCGGGTTGAGGCTCCGGTGGCTCTAGAACAACTGCGTCATTCATTGTCGCCCCCAGGGTGGGCCCTCAACGCAAATAGGCTCAACTGATACTGGAGTCGATTACGCTGGCTAACGTCCGCTTTCCACCCAAAGCGGACATTAACGCTAGTGACGTGTTTGATCCGGCCGCTCTTCCAAGATGCGTTTGGTAGCCGACGCGAGGATTTGCTCAAACTCTGTGACCTGCTCCGGCGTCAGCCCAAACTTGTGCAGATGAGGCGCGGATAAAGCGATGCCGCGCGAATACTCGTCCAACTGCTGCTCGAGCGTTCCGGAGACGAATAGGCCATAGTCCAGGAGCGGGGCGCAGTCGTAGATGCGCTGTTTCGTCAACGCCCTTGATCGTTCGGGATAGCGCTCGTGCATATCGACCGGCATCACGATTGAAACGTAGCGCAGCTTCATGTCCACATCGCCGAGCGAAGATTTGGCAAAAGCGGCATTTAAATAAAGTCCGACGCACCGTTCAGCTCTCGCAAGGTCTGCGTGAGCAGGCCCATACACTTCTGCCGATCCCCAAAACTTCATGCTTACCCAGGTCCCTGTTTCAGCGTTTCAGATTGGTGCCACGGTTGCACGTCTGGTTGCGTCATCATTGCTACCAGAAAAACGTACTGTCCGCTTTCCACCCATTGCGGACATTAGAAGCCCCGAATGTTCGGACCCCCGTCTGCTCATTGGGTTAGGTCCATCCAATCAGTCGCCCCGACAACCCGCAACTTGGTGTTAGAATTGCGGTTGAATTATGCGGGCGCGCAAATTCGCTCGTGCACCGTGCCCAGCTAAACCAATGTTTTCATTGGGGGAAATGGCGCGCCCGGAACGATTCGAACGTCCGACCCTCAGATTCGTAGTCTGATGCTCTATCCAGCTGAGCTACGGGCGCGCTGCCCAATCGGGCACGCGGCGACATAGGGTCCTGCCGACAAGCGCGCAACCCTGCGCCTGCCCCGCGCGCCGCCGCGATTGCGCGGCTCGCCGTGCGATCTTACAGCCGGGCGATGGTTTGCACCCGCTCCCTCGCCCCAACCGGCATCGCCCTCATTGTGGCCTTCGCCCTGGCCGGCTGCGCCTCGGCGCCGTCGGGCGCTGCCCGCGCGCTCGCCCCGCGCCCGGCCGAAGCGATCGATCCGCGCGCGCCGGTGATCTCGGCGACCACGCCGCAACCGGCCGATCCGGCTCTCGCCGCCCGCCTCGCCGAGCTGACCGGCCGCGCCCACCAGGCCGAAACCGCGTTCGCCGCCGCCGCCGCGCAGGCCGAGCGCCTGACCGCCGCCGCCGGCCCGCCGCAGAGCGAAAGCTGGGTGGTCGCGCAGCAGGCGCTGTCGGCGGTGGTTGCGGCGCGCGAGCCGGCGGCGCGGGCGCTCGGCGACATCGACGCCCTCGCCCAGACCCAATTGACCGAACATGGTGGAATCGCCCCCGCCGACCTCGCCGCGATCGAGGCGGCGGCGGCCGATGTCGGCGCGCTCGACCGCCGCCAGGCCGAGCGGATCGATGCGCTCCAGGCTCGCCTCGGCGGCTAGCCGCTCAAACGCCCTATCCGTTGAACTTTGCTAGCCGTTAAGCAGGCGCGCGGCGTCCAGTGCGTGATAGGTCAGGACCCCGGTCGCACCGGCCCGCTTGAACGCGATCAATGTCTCGAGGATCAGCGCGTCGCGATCGCCCGCACCGGCCGCGGCGGCGGCCTCGATCATCGCATATTCGCCCGACACCGCATAAACGAAGGTCGGCACGCCGAAATGGTCCTTCACCCGCGCGACCACGTCGAGATAGGCCAGCCCCGGCTTGACCATCACCATGTCGGCGCCCTCAGCGATATCGAGCGCCACTTCGCGCAGCGCCTCGGCGCCGTTGGCCGGGTCCATCTGATAGCCGCGCTTGTCGCCGGTCAGCCGGCCGCTCGATCCGACTGCTTCGCGGAACGGGCCGTAGAAGGCCGACGCATATTTGGCGGCATAGGCCATGATCGCGACGTCCTGGTGGCCTTCGCGCTCGAGCGCGGCGCGGATCGCGCCGACGCGACCGTCCATCATGTCCGACGGGGCGACGATGTCCGCCCCCGCCGCCGCCTGGGCCAGCGCCTGCTCGGTCAGGATGGCGACGGTGCCGTCGTTGATCACCCGGCCGCGCTCGTCGACCAGCCCGTCATGGCCGTGGCTGGTATAGGGGTCGAGCGCGACGTCGGTCAGCACCCCGATCTCGGGCACCGCATCCTTGATCGCGCGGATCGCGCGGCAGATCAGATTGTCGCGGTTGAGCGCTTCGCGCGCATCGTCGGTGCGCAGATGCTGCTGCGTGTTGGGAAACAGAGCGATGCACGGAATGCCGAGCGATGCCGCGTGCCGCGCCTGCCCGGCAAGACGGTCGACGCTCCAGCGGCTGACCCCGCGCAGCGCCCCGATCGGCTCCTCGCAATCCTCGCCTTCGCACACGAATATGGGCCAGATCAGGTCGCTTGGATGAAGCCGGTGTTCGGCCAGCATGTCGCGCATCCACGGCGCCGAGCGGCCGCGCCGCATGCGCAGTGCGGGAAAAGAAGGTTGGGGCATGCCCGCCCTCTACTGCCATTCCTCCAAAACCGGGAATCCTGCTTCTCGATCGGGGTGGCGGCGGAGGCGCTTTGCGTCCTCAGCCGGCCGGGTTGAGCCGCCCGCCGGGTTCGGCGTCGGCCATCGCTTCCTCGATGCATTCGGTTTCGTCGGGGCGGTCGAGCCCGGCTTCCATCCGGCTCTTGCGCCACCCGCCGTGCAGGTAGAACGCGCTCGCCAGCGCGAGGTTGGCGATCGAGCTGACCGGGAAGCTCAGCCACAAGGCGTCGGCCTTGAGCCACGGGTAAGCCCCGAACGCAAAGCCGAGGCGGATCGGCACCAGCCCGATGGCGAGGATGATCAGCGGCCCGACCACCGCGCCATTGGCGCGGACCGTTCCGAACAGCACCAAAGTGGTCCCGAACAGCAGGAAGCTCCACGTCGCCAGCAACTGGATGTGGCGCGCGATCGGCAGCGCGCTGCTGTTGCTGCCGAGGAACAGCGCCAGCGCCGGCTTGTCGGCGACCGCCAGCAGCACCACCAGCACGCCGGTGATGAGCAGCGTGAACAGGATGCCCGAGCGGGTGATGGTGCGCACCCGGTCCCACCGCCCGGCGCCGATATTCTGCGCCACCATCGCGCTCACCGCCGCGCCGAGCGCCATCGCCGGCATCTGCAAATAGGTCCATAATTGCATCGCCACGCCGAACGCCGCGGCGGTTGCGACCCCTTCGCGGTTGACCAGGCCGATCAGCGCCAGCGCCGAGCCCGAGATGACGATCATCTGCAGCCCCATCGGCAGGCCCTTGGTGACGATCGTACGCAGGATCGCCGGGTCGGGCCGCAGGTAGCCCAGCTCGGCCCCGCGCAGGCGCAGCGGCAGGTCTCGCCGGTAGACGTAGAGCAGCATTCCGATCAGCGCCGCATAATTGGCGATCACGGTCGCGGTTGCCGAGCCGGCGATGCCCAGCCGGGGCGCCGGCCCGAGGCCGAGGATGAAGACCGGGTTGAGGCCGCTGTCGAGCACCACCGCGAGGGTCATGAACCACAGGGGCGTGAGCGAATCGCCGCCGCCGCGCAGCGCCATCATCAGCATCACCAGCAGCAGCATCGACGGCATCGCGATGAAGATCACCCGCAAATAAGCGAGCGCCAGCGGTGCCGCCGCGCCCGGCGTCCCGAGCAGCTGAAGCAGCGCAGGGGAGAAGATCCACCCGGTCACCGCCAGCGCCAGCGCGATCACGATGAACGAGCCGATCGCGGTCCCGACCACGCGCCGCGCGCGGTCGATGTCGCCGCGCCCGAACGCCTGGCCGATGAGGATCGTCGAGGCCATTCCGAAGCCGAACACGAACGCGCTCAGCAGGAACATCACCATGTTGGCGTTGGAGGTCGCGGCGAGCGCTTCCTCGCCGAGGAATCGCCCGACCCAGACGGCGTTGATCGAACCGTTGAGCGACTGCAGGATCGACGAGCCGAGCGTCGGCAGCGCGAACGCCAGCAGGGTCGGCGCGATCGCGCCCTGAGTCAGGTCGCGCGGTCCCGGACGGCCGGCCATCAGCCGAGCCGCGCTAGTGCCGTTTCCAGCCGCTCCGCCTCGGCCGCCCGCTCGGCATGGTCGGCCCGCGCTTTGTCGACCGCTTCGGGCTTGGCGCGCTCGGTGAACGCCGGATTGGCAAGCCGCGCGGCGAGCCCGTCGCGGTCCTTGTGCGCAGCCGCAATCGACTTGGACAGCCGCGACCGCTCGGCATCGAGGTCGATCGCGTCGTCGAGCGGAAAGGCGATGGTCACCCCTTCGACCGCGATCTGGGCCGATCCATCGGGGATCGCACCGGCCGCCACCGGCAGGGCGAGCTTGGCCATCCGCGCCAGCGTCGCGGCATTGGCCGTCAGCCGCCCGATCATCGCCGCGTCGCCGCCGATCACGTGCGGGGTCAGCGTCGCGCTCCACGGGATCGTCAGCTCGGCGCGCATCGCCCGGGCCTCGGCAATGACCGCGACCAGGCTTCCGATCTCCGCCTTCGCCGCTTGATCGGCCGTGGCCTCGGGCGCCGGCCATCTGGCGACGATCAGCTCGTACGGCCGCTGCTCTCCGTCCCGCGGCATCGCCCCCCACAATTCCTCGGTGACGAACGGCATGAACGGGTGGAGCATGACCAGGATCTGGTCGAACGCCCACGCCGCGACGGCGAGGGTCTCGGGGTCGAACGCGCCTTTAACCAGCTCGACGTACCAGTCGCAAAACGTGCCCCAGGTGAAGTGGTAGATGGCGTCGGCCATGTCGTCGAAGCGCAGGTCGGCGAAGGCCTTGTCGAGCCTCGCCAGAGTCGCCACCACTTCGCCGATGATCCAGCGATTGACCGGCAACTCGGCCGGCGGCGCGGCGATGCTGGTGCTCGCCCCGACCCCGTTCATCTGCAGGAAGCGCGCCGCGTTCCACAGCTTGGTGGCGAAGTTGCGATAGCCTTCGACCCGTTTCTCATCGAGCTTGATGTCGCGCCCCTGGCTTTCCATCGCGGCCAAGGTGAAGCGCAGGGCGTCGGCGCCATATTGATCGATCAGGCCCAGCGGATCGACCGTATTGCCCTTCGACTTGGACATTTTCTGCCCGTGCGCGTCGCGGACCAGCCCGTGGAGGTAGAGCGTCTTCCACGGCGCCTGTCTGGTCAGTTCCTCCCCCATCATCGCCATCCGAGCATCCCAGAAGAACAAGATGTCGAAGCCGGAGATGAGGACGTCATTGGGGTAGTGGCGCTTGAGCTCCTCGGTCGCTTCCGGCCAGCCTAGCGTGGCGAACGGCCACAGGGCGGACGAGAACCAGGTGTCGAGCACGTCTTCATCCTGGCGCAGCGGGCGGTCGCCGGCCTCGCGCCGCGCTTCGTCTTCACTCTGGGCGACAAAGACATTGCCGTTATCGTCGAACCAGGCGGGAATGCGGTGTCCCCACCAGAGCTGGCGCGAGACGCACCACGGCTGGATGTTCTCGAGCCAGTTGAACCAGGTCTTGGACCACGTCTCCGGGACGATCTTGATTGCGTCCGAGCGGGTTGCTTCGATCACCGGCTTCACTAGCGTGCCAGCGTCGACATACCATTGATCGGTCAGCATCGGCTCAATCACGACGTTCGACCGATCACCGAACGGCTGCATGACCTGCTTGTCCTCGACCTTGATCATCAAGTCTTCGGCGGCGATGTCGGCCACCACCCGCGAGCGCGCTTCGTATCGATCGAGGCCGCGATAGGCTTCGGGGACGAGGTTAAGCGCGTCGACGTCGGCCGCGCTTGCCGGTTCGCCGTGCGCGATCGCCTTCGCCCGCTCCGACGATTGGGCGTAGGACGGGCCGTCGTCACGCATCCGCGCCCGCCCATCCATCAAACGGTACATCGGGATGCCATTGCGCTGCGCAACGCCATAATCGTTGAGATCGTGCGCGCCCGTGATCTTGACCGCACCAGATCCGAAATGAGGGTCGGGATAGGTGTCGGTTATAATCGGAATGAGGCGCCGATGCGCTTTCGGCCCGACCGGAATCTCGCAAAAGCAGCCGACGATCGGCCGATACCGCTCATCGTCCGGGTGAACCGCGACGGCCCCATCGCCAAGCATCGTTTCGGGTCGCGTAGTGGCGATCGAGATATAGTCCCGCTCCTCTTCGAACAGGACTTTGCCGTCATCGTCGCGTTCGACGTAGGTGTAGGTGCGGCCGCCGGCGAGTGGATATTTGAAGTGCCACATATGGCCGCTGACTTCGCGGTTATCGACCTCGAGGTCGGAAATCGCGGACTGGAACTTGGGGTCCCAATTGACTAGGCGCTTATCGCGAAAGGCCAGCCCGCGCTTGTAGAGCTCGACGAACACCTGGGTGACGGCGCGGCTAAAGCCCTCGTCCATGGTGAAGCGCTCATTGGCCCAGTCGCAACTGGCGCCGAGCCGGCGGAGCTGGCCGGTAATCGCGCCGCCGCTCTCGGCCTTCCACGCCCACACCCGCTCGACGAATTGCTCGCGCGTGAAATCGGTGCGCTTCTTCTGCTCGAGATCGAGCTGGCGCTCGACCACCATCTGTGTCGCGATCCCGGCATGGTCGGTGCCGACCACCCACAAAGCGTCCTTGCCCTGCATCCGGGCATGGCGCGTGAGCACGTCCTGCAAGGTGATATCGAGCGCGTGGCCGATGTGCAGGCTGCCGGTGACGTTGGGCGGCGGCATGACGATGGTCCACGGGGTCTCTTGGCCGCGCTCGGGCCGGAACAGCCCGGCCTGCTCCCAATGGGCGTACCAGCGCTGCTCGATCGCGCCCGGCTCAAAAGTCTTGGGAAGTTCGCTCATGGCCCGCGCCTAACCGCGCTGCAGCGCAGCATCAACCTCGCAACGACCGCCGGGCTAGAGCGGCCGCCCGGTGATGCGGGTGATCTCGCGCTTGACGTGCTCGTCGACGATTGCCGGCAAATGATCGTCGAGCCATTGCTTGAGGATCGGCCGCAGCAGCTCGCGAATCATGTCCTCGAGCGGGTTGACCGGGGGCAGCGCCGGGGCGCTGGCAGCGACCGTGGTCAGGGTGTCGAGCGACTGGCGGCTCGAATCGGCGACCTTTTGGTTGATCAGCGGCGGGCCAAGGTCGACCGGCTGGATCAATGGCTCGTCGAGCTCGAGGATGTCGTCCTCGGCGAAGTCGAGAATTTCCTCCGGACCTTCGAATACAGCGACTTGGGGGGCGCGCTCGCGCGGCGCCGAGGTGCGCATGTCCTTTTCCTCCGCGATCACCTTTTTGATCGAGGCGAGGATGTCTTCCATCGAGGGTTCACGGGCAGGCGACTGCATAGCCAAGCTATCGCTTATTGCGGCTGCGGTGTCACCCCTGTGGAGTCGGGTGCCGGCGTTATCGGCGGCGCGACCGGGTTCATGCCGGGCGCCGTGACCGGGATCTCTTCCTCCGGAGCGACCGTGCGCGTGGCGACCGTCTGGTGACGCGCATCGTTCGACCAGTCGCTCATATTGCCCGCCACCCGGCGATAATTGCCGAGCGGGTCGTATAGCGGGCCACCTTCGAGCCCGAGATCGTCGGCCTCGGCCTGGCCCATCGCGTTCAACAGCGCGAAGCCGGCGACGTAGGCGTCGCGCCGCGCGGTCACCAGCGTCACTTGCGAATTGAGCAGCTCCTGCTCGGCGTTGAGCACGTCGAGCACGGTGCGGGTACCAACGCTGCGCTCGGCCCGCGCACCTTCGAGTGCCAGTTCGTTGGCTTTGACCGCGACTTCGTTGGAGGCGATCGCATCCTGCGCCGCGCGATATACTGCGAACGCCGAACGCGTGGTCGAGATCACCGCCCGCTCGGTCGCGACGGTCTGCTCAAGCGCCTGGCCCTCGCGCGCCTCCGCTGCTCGGATCCGCGCCGCCGGCAGGCCGCCTTGATAGAGCGGGACGCGGGCATTGAGCCCGGCGGTGGTCTGGGTCCCGGTGCTCGGCAGCGGACCCTGGTTGCCGCCCAGTGCATTGACATAGGTGCCGCTGACGACGCCCGACACGGTCGGCAGGCGGGTCGCCCGCTCAACGTTGACATCATAGCCGGCGGCCGACGCCTGGCGGGTGACCGCGACCAGGTCGGGATTGTTGGCCAGCGCGATCTGTGCCGCTTGTTCCGGAGTGGCCGGCAGTGGCGGCAGCGGCGGCGGCGGCGCCAGGGCAAGCGGGCGGCGGCCGATGACCCGGCGATAATTCTCTTCGCTGGACGACGCCCGGCCCTGCGATGTGGCCAGCTGCGACCGCCCGAGCTGGAGCCGCGCTTCGGACTGGGCAACGTCGGTCCGGGTCAGGTCGCCGATCTGGAAGCGGTCGCTGGTCGCTTCGAGGTTGGTCGACAGCACGCGCACGTTGTTGGCGTTCAATTCGACGATCGCGCGGTCGCGGATCACGTCCATGTAGGCCGACA
>JBDTRT010000068.1:0-6262 GCA_039931595.1 Sphingomicrobium sp. | reverse complement strand
CGCGCCAGATTGAAGACCTCAGCGCGACGAACCTGCTGGGGTATTTGTTGGCGGCCGTCCGGCCGCGGGGGTTCGAATCCTGCTTTGCTTCGAGTCCCTAACGCACCAATTTGCCCGGGTTCATCAGATCGTTCGGATCGAGGCCGTGCTTGATGGCGCGGAGCGCGGCGATGCGGCCGGGCGGGGCGAGGCGCTCGAACTCGGCGAGCTTGGCCTGGCCGATGCCGTGTTCGGCCGAGATCGAACCGCCGGCGACGGTCACCAGATCGTGGACCAGGCAGGTGATTGCCGGGCCGTCGGCGGCGGGATGCTGACCCATGCGGACATGGAAATGGACATTGCCGTCGCCGAGATGGCCGAACGCGGTCGCTTCGACCCCGAGGAAGGCGCGCTCGACCTCGGCCGCGGCGGCGACCATGAATTGGGGCATGGCGTCGACCGGCACCGAAATGTCGTGGGCGAGCGAGCCGCCGGTCGCCCGCTCGGCCTCCGAAATCGAATCGCGGATTCGCCACATCGCCTCGGCCTGGGCCTCGCTCGAAGCGATCGCCGCGTCTTCGATCTGGCCCTGCGCCAGCGCAGCGCCGAGGATCCGTTCGAGCACCGCGCCGGGCGCGTCGGCAACGGTTGCCGCCGCGGCTTCGACCAGTACGTGCCACTTATGCCGGCCGGCGAGCGGGCTGCGGGTCCCGGGGATATGTTCGAGGACCAGTTGGAGGGAGCCGTCGGGGACGATTTCGAACCCTTCGACCAGATCGCTCTCGCTTTGCGCCCGGCGCAGCAAATCGAGCGCCGCCTGCGGGCTTGCGACCCCGACCCAGGCGACCGCCCGCGCGGCGACCGCCGGCACCAGCTTGAGCGCCGCCGCGGTAATGATTCCGAGCGTCCCTTCGGAGCCGATCAGCAATTGGTCGAGGCTGTAGCCGCGATTGTCTTTCTTGAGCGCAGTCAGGCCGTTGTGGATCGACCCGTCGGGCAGCACCGCCTCGACCCCGGCGACCAGCGCCCGCATGGTGCCGAACTTGAGCACCTGGGTGCCGCCGGCGTTGGTCGCGATCAGCCCGCCGATGGTGCAACTGCCGCGCGAGCCCAGAGTCAGCGGAAAGCGCCGCCCGATTTCGGCGGCCTGGGCATGGAGGTCGGCGAGGATCATCCCCGCTTCGGCCACCGCGACATTGGCTTCGGCTCTGATCGAACGCAGCCGGTTCATCCGCCGCAGCGACAGGATCAGCGCGCTGCCGTCGTCGGGCGGGGTGGCGCCGCCGACCATCGAGGTGTTGCCGCCCTGCGGGACCAGCGCCACGCCATGGCGGGCGGCGAGGACGACCAGCGCCGCCACGTCGGCGGTCGAGGCCGGAGCGAGGATCGCCGCCGAGCGGCCATGAAACCGCCCGCGCCAGTCGGTCAGCCACGGTTCGACCGCATTGGGGTCGGTGATCACCGCCGCCGCGCCCAGCGCTTGCCGGGCGGCGGCGATCAATTGGGACGGGTTGGGCTGCATTGGACCGTCAATAGCGGGAATTGACGGGCTTGGCATTGTCCGCCGCTGCCGCCAATGCAACGGGCGGTGACCGCTGTCCGGAGTTGATATCGATGAACCCTGTGTGGCTTGTGGTCGGAGCGGCCGCGGCGGTGGCGGCGGCGACGATGGGCGGCAGCGAGGCGCTCCAGCGAACGCTGCGCAGCGCGCGCAACGACCATCGCAAGCGACCGGCGCTGTGGAACCGCTTTTACGCGATGGACTGGGGTGACACGACCACCAACAATTACGGCTTTGCGCCGGCCGACGGCGACCACCGGGAGCGCTTCCAGCACCAGATGTACCGCGAACTGTTGCGCCTGCTCGAAGCCAAGCGACCGGGGCCGGGCGAGCTCAAGCTGCTCGAGGTCAGCTGCGGCCGCGGCGGCGGGCTCAACGCCTTTCTCGCCGCCGCCCCGGGCCGGTTCGATGCGACCGGGCTCGACGTCGCCGCTAGCGCGATCGCGTTCTGCCGCTCGTCCTATGGGACCAGCGACCGGCTGAATTTCGTCGAAGGCAGCGCGCTCGACCTGCCGTTTCCCGATGCCAGCTTCGATGTCGTGCTCAACGTCGAGGCGTCGAACGATTATGGCGACCTGCCGCGCTTTTTCGCCGAGGTTGCGCGCGTGCTCAAGCCCGACGGCCTGTTCGCCTACACCGACAGTTTCCGGGCCGGCCGGGCCAAGGCGATGCAGGAAGCGCTGGCGGCGGCCGGATTCACTGCCGAATTCACCGATGTCACGGCCAATGTCGCCGAGGCGTGCCGGCTCGACAGCGCGCGCCGGCGCGACCTGATCCGGCGCAAGGCGCCGCTGTTCGGGCGTTTGTTGTTCGGGCGCCAGCTCAACAATTACGCCGCGCTCGAAGGCAGTCACAAATATCGCCAGTTCGCCGAAGGCCGCCGGTCCTATCTGATGACCGCGGCGACCAAGGCATGAGCCGGCCGCACATCACCCTGGTTGTCGCCCGCGCCAGCAATGGCGTGATCGGCAAGTACGGCGGGCTGCCGTGGCACCTTCCGGCCGATCTCAAGCATTTCAAGGCGCTGACCATGGGCAGTGCGATGGTCATGGGCCGGCGGACGTTCGACAGCCTGCCGGGCGTGCTGCCGGGGCGGCGCCACATCGTTCTGACCCGCGACCGGGAGTGGCGCGCGGACGGCGCCGAAGTCGCCCACGATGTCGACCAGGCGCTGGCGCTGGCCGGGACCGAGCCGGTGTCGGTGATCGGCGGGGCGGAGGTATTTCGAATGTTCCTCGGGCTCGCCCAGCGGATCGAGCTGACCGAAGTCCTCGGCGATGTGGCCGGCGACACTTTGCTCGAGGATCCGCGACTAATGGGTGGTTGGCGCGAGGTCGCGCGCGAGGATCATTCGTCCGAGCTGCCGCCCTATCGCTTCATCACGCTCGAGCGCGCGGACGCTGCGGGTTAGCGGGTCTGGGGCCTAGCGGACCTGGGGCGTCGCCGCGGCATATTTGCGGAACCGGGCGACCTGTTCGCCGAGCATCTGGTCGACTTGCGGAGCGAGCTTGTCGGCGCCGCCGGCGGCGAAACCGGACACCCGATAATCGAGCGTCAGGCGCGAGCCCCCGGCGATCCGCTCGACCCGGATATCCATCACGCCGGTGGTTGCTAAATAGAGCAACGGGCCAAGCGAGCCGGTCATCACCAGTCGTTCGCCCGGCTCGACATAAACAACGTGCATATGCTCGATCCCGCCGCCGGTCGGGAAGCGTTCGCAAAAGCAGCCGCCGGGCGTCGTCGAGAGCGACAGATTGGCCGAATCCTGGGTGTAAGTGTGCTCCTTGTTCCACCATTGCGAAATGTGGGTGAAGGCGTCGAAGGTGCGCTCCGGCGGCAGCACGATCTGGACCACGTGGCGCACTTCAAAGCCGTTGGGTGCCGAGCCGACCACTTCGGCCGGAGCGGCGGCCGATACGGTCACCAGTGCCAAGGCGATTGCCCATTTCATGCCGCTACTCCCCCGATTGGCCCCATCTGACAAGCGGGGCAGAGTGCCGCGTCCGGGCCTAGCTGTCGAGGATCGCTTCGATCTGCGCCGCGACTTCATCGACCGGCAGCATGCCGTCGACCCGGTCGACCAGGTTGCGCGCTTCGTAATAAGGCAGGATCGGCTCGGTCTTGGCGCGATATTCAGCCATCCGCCGGCGCACCGTCTGCTCATTGTCGTCGGGCCGGCGAATGAACTCGGTCGAACCGCATATGTCACATTTGGTCGGGTCGATGGGGAGCTTCAACACGCTGTGGTACGGGGCGCCGCACGATGCGCAAGTGAAGCGCCCGGCGATGCGCTCGACCAACGCGTCCTCGTCGACGTCGAGCTCGATCACATGGTCGAGCGTGCGGCCGCGTTCGGCGAGCAGCTGGTCGAGCGCCTCGGCCTGCTCGCGGGTGCGCGGAAAGCCGTCGAAGATCGCGCCGTGGCTGCCCGCGGCATCGAGCCGCTCGCCGATCAGCGCGCTAACGATGGCGTCGCTGACGAGCCCGCCGGCGGCCATCACTTCTTTGGCTTGCTGGCCGATCGGCGAGCCGTTGGCGACCGCCTCGCGCAGCATGTCGCCGGTCGACATCTGGATCATGCCGCGGCCCGACTTGAGGCGCGCCGCCTGGGTGCCCTTGCCCGCCCCGGGCGGGCCCAGCAGGACGATATTCAAGGCTTTACGACTTGTCGGGGATGGCTGGTCGGACATTGGCGGCAGGCGGTCAGCGCCGGCGCCCGGTCTTGAGTTTCGACTTCTTGATGAGGTCGCCATATTGGTGCGCGATCAGATGGCTCTGGATCTGCGCGACCGTGTCCATGGTCACGTTGACGACAATCAGCAGGCTGGTTCCGCCGAGGTAGAACGGAACGCCGGCCTGGCTGAACAGGAACTCCGGGATGAGGCAGATCAGCACCAGATAAGCGGCGCCGACGACGGTGATCCGGGTGACCAGATAGTCGAAGTAATTCTCGGTCGCCTTGCCCGGCCGGATGCCCGGGATGAAGCCGCCGTGGCGCTTCAGATTCTCGGCCGTTTCCTCGCTGTTGAACTGCACCGCCGAGTAGAAGAAACAGAAGAAGGCGATGCCCAGCCCATAGAGCGTCATGTAGAGCGGCGAGCCGTGCTGGAGATAGGCGCTGATCGCGATCAGCCAGTCGCCCGAATCCGGGTTGTTCTTGGCCCCGGCCATCTGGATCACGGTCAGCGGCATTAGCAGCAGCGACGAGGCGAAGATCGGCGGGATGACGCCCGAGATGTTGATCTTCAGCGGCAGGTGGCTGCGCTCCTGCTGCATCGCGCCGCGCGCGGTCTGTCGCTTGGGATATTGAATGAGGACGCGCCGCTGGGCCCGTTCGATGAAGCAGATGAACATCACCAGGCCGAGCGCCAGCAGCAGCACCGCAAACACCATCAGCGGGTCGATCGTGCCGGCGCGGCCGCCTTCGAACAATTGGGCGAGGGTTCGCGGCAAGGACGCGACGATCCCGGCCATGATGATCAGCGACACGCCATTGCCGATTCCGCGGCTGGTGATCTGCTCACCGATCCACATCAGGAACAGGGTTCCGCCGACCAGGCTGATGGTGGCGGCGACGCGGAACACGATGCCCGGTTCGACCACCGCGCTGATGCCTTGCGACGCGCCCAGGCTCTCGAGCCCGACCGCTATCCAATACCCCTGGACCGAGGTCAGCAGGACGGTCAGGTAGCGGGTGTACTGGTTGAGTTTCTTGCGCCCGGTCTCGCCCTCTTTGCGCAGGACCTGCCACGGCCCGTAGAGCGTCGCTCCGAGCTGCACCACGATCGAGGCGGTGATGTATGGCATCACGCCCAGCGCGATGACGCTCATGCGCGACAGCGAACCGCCGGAGAAGGTGTTGAAGAAATCGAGGACGCCACCCTTCTGGGTGTTGAACAGCGACGACATCGCCGACGGATCGATGCCCGGGATCGGCACGTAGGACAGGAACCGGAACAGGATCAGCGCGCCGAGCGTGAACCACAGCCGCTTCTTGAGTTCGGTCGCTTTCGAAAAGCTCGAAAGCGAGATGTTCGATGCCAATTGTTCGGCTGCGGATGCCATTCGTGATCCCTAAAACAGGCAGGCGGCGACGGGCCTCAACCCTTCGCCGCCCGATATAGTGTCAGAAGCGCCTTTGTCTAAGCCCCCTTGCGCGTGATCGCGACCGGTGACGTCAGGCCTGGTCCGGCTCGGCGTCCTTTTCCGGCTTGGCTGCTTTGTCCGACTTGGCGGCCTTGGCGGACTTGGCGTCCTTTTCAGACTTGGCAGCCTTGGCGGCTTTCTTGTCGGCCTTGTCGGCATCGGCCTTGTCGGCCTTGTCGGCGAGCCGCGCGGCGCGGACCTTGCCCTTCTTGGCGGCGGCCAGTTCGGCCGGGTTGCGGGCTTCGATCAGCTCGACCGATCCGCCGGCCTTTTCGACCGCCTCGCGCGCGCCCTTCGACACGCCGGCGACCTTGAGGCTGAGCTTGGCCTTCAATTCGCCCTTGCCGAGCAGGCGCACGCCGTCCTGGCCGCCGCGAGCCAGGCCGGCAGACTTGAGCGCGGCGTGGTCGAGCGTGCCCTTGGCGTCCAGTTTGCCGGCGTCGATCAGTTTCTGGATCGCGCCCAAATTCACTTCGGCATAATCCTTGGCGAAGATGTTATTGAAGCCGCGCTTCGGCAGCCGCATGTGGAGCGGCATCTGGCCGCCTTCGAAGCCGAACACGGAGACGCCCGAAC
>JBDTRT010000067.1:0-15512 GCA_039931595.1 Sphingomicrobium sp. | reverse complement strand
GCGAGAGCGCCGGCGGGACCATCTGGACCTGCCCGATGCACCCCCAGATCCGGCGGTCGGAACCTGGCAATTGTCCGATTTGCGGAATGGCCCTCGAGCCGCTGGAGCCGAGCCTCGAGCAGGGGCCGAACCCGGAGCTGATCGACATGACCCGGCGGTTCTGGGTCAGTGCGGTGCTGTCCGCGATGCTGATCGCGCTGGTCATGGCCACGGAGATGGCGGGCTGGGAACCGCTGCCGATGCGCCAGCTGATCCTGCTCCAGTTTGCGCTCGCGACCCCGGTCGTCCTGTGGGGCGGCTGGCCCTTCTTCGAACGATTCTGGACGTCGCTGACCAGCCGCAACCTCAACATGTTCACCCTCGTCGGCCTCGGGGTCGGGGTTGCCTATACTTTCAGCCTGGTGGCGACATTCGCGCCCGGAGCATTCCCCTCCTCCCTCCGCACCATGGGAGGTCTGGTGCCGGTCTATTTCGAAGCCGCCGCCGCAATCACGACCCTGGTGCTCCTCGGCCAGATGCTCGAACTGCGCGCCCGTTTCGCGACCGGCAGAGCAATCCGCGCGCTCCTCGGCCTTGCGCCCAAGGTCGCTCGGCGAGTTGGTGCGGATGGCAGCGAAGAGGACGTTCCACTCGAGCATGTCCACGTCGGCGACACCTTGCGCGTGCGCCCGGGCGAAAAAATACCGACCGATGGCGTGGTCGTCGAAGGCCATAGCTCGGTCGATGAAGCGATGATCAGCGGCGAACCGGTGCCGGTCGAAAAGGAGGCTGGCGACAAACTGACCGGCGCGACCATCAACGGCACCGGGAGCCTGCTGATGCGCGCGGAGCGGGTCGGCAAGGACACCATGCTGTCGCAGATCGTGCGCATGGTCGCGGCGGCGCAGCGGTCCCGCGCTCCAATCCAGAAATTGGCCGACCAGGTATCCGGCTGGTTCGTGCCCGCGGTTGTCCTGGTTGCGGTCGCGACCTTCGCCGTCTGGGCACTGATCGGCCCCCACCCCCGCCTCAGCCACGCGCTCATCAATGCCGTCGCCGTGCTGATCATCGCCTGTCCTTGCGCGCTTGGCCTGGCAACGCCGATGTCGATCATGGTCGGGACCGGGCGAGGGGCGACGCTCGGAGTCCTGGTCAAGAATGCCGAGGCGCTCGAACTGATGGAGACCATCGACACGGTGGTTGTCGACAAGACCGGCACGCTGACCGTGGGCAAGCCGCGGCTGATCGCAGTGGAACCGCTGGCCGGATTCGCCGAAGACGAGGTGCTGGCGCTCGCCGCGGCGCTCGAACAAAGCAGCGAGCATCCACTCGCGGCGGCGATCGTAGACGGAGCCCGCGAGCGCGGCCTCAGCCTTGATGTCGTCGAAGACTTCGCCTCGCTGACCGGCAAGGGCGTGACCGGCACCGTCGGCGGCCGCGCGGTGGCGCTGGGCAACCAGGCCCTGATGGCCGACCATCAGGTCGATCCAGCACCGCTGCAAAGCGCGGCCGAGGCCCACCGTTCGGAGGCCCAGGGCGTGATGCTTGTCGCAATCGACCGGAAGCTTGCTGGCCTGGTGGTGGTCGCCGACCCGATCAAGGGCAGCGCGGTTGAGGCCGTGGCCGCGCTGCGCCGCGACAATGTACGAGTGGTCATGCTGACCGGCGACAATGGTCAAACCGCCGCGGCCGTTGCCCGCCGAGTGGGCGGCATAGACGAAGTGCACGCCGACGTGCTGCCGGGGCAAAAACAGGCGATCGTCGAACAGCTGCGTCACGAGGGCCGTCGCGTCGCCATGGCGGGCGACGGCATCAATGACGCCCCCGCGCTCGCTGCTGCAGACGTCGGCATCGCCATGGGAACCGGCACCGACGTCGCGATGGAAAGCGCCGCAATCACCCTCGTCAAAGGCGATCTGGGCGGAATCGTTCGAGCGCGCCAACTGAGTCACGCTGTGATGCGAAACATCCGCCAGAACCTGTTCTTCTCGTTCGTGTTCAATGCCGCCGGCGTGCCGATCGCAGCGGGCGTGCTCTACCCGTCGTTCGGACTGCTGTTGAACCCGATCATCGCCGGTGCCGCTATGGCGTTCAGCTCGGTTGCCGTGATCGGCAATTCGCTCCGCTTGAGGCGTGTTCGCCTATAACTGACTTACCGGTGCAGGCCGGCCAGCCGCACATAGCGCTCGCGCGCCTCACGCAGATACTCGAGCGTCTCCTGCCGCTCGCGCACCGTGTTGAAATCGGTCCGCTTGCCCGCCGCATCGATCACCCGGTCGAGCCAGGCGACGAAATATGCGGCATCGCCCGGCGCTTTGGGCGCGCCGCCGGGCAGTTCGAGATAGACCGGGCTGGTGGTCGCGTAGGGATAGAGGTCGAGCACTTGCGGATCGGAGCCGTCGTTCCACGCTCGCAGCAGCAGCCAGCCGCCGGCCTCGACCGCCAACTCCCCGCTCGAATCGAACGAGCGCCGGTCGCCGGTCAGTGCGAACGCCTTGACCACTTTGCCGTTTTCGATGAGCTCGAGGTGATCGACCGCGACTGGTGAGCGCAGCGCGATGCGGTAAGCGAGTTGGCCCGGCGCTGCGCGCTTGACCGTATTCCCGGGCCGCTTGCCGTCCACCTCGAGCCCGAGCAGCGGACCGTTACTGGCGAACGTGCGACCGCCCTTGAGCGCTGCCTTCAACGCCGCCGGTGTCAGCGCGCCGCCGGTTTCGAGGAACACGCGGTTCATTCCGACTGGGCCGCGCAGGGCCGCGTAATTGGCCATTGCGTCGGTGCCCGCGCCGGTCGGCAGGCGGAAGCCGAGGTTGAGCAGGCGATACCAGATCGCAGCGGTCGACTTGTGGTCGGAGAAGCCGACGATCTCAATGTAATCGACCTTGCCGTTGGCGACGTCGGCCGGAAGCGCGTTGCTGAGCGAAGTCTCGGTCGCCGGGTCGATCAGCGTGTCGAACGGATGGACGTAGCCGACTACCCCGCCCTGCGCGTGGGCGAGATCGGCAATCACGCCATTGTGCGGATAGGGGCTGGCCAGCGCGGTATGCTGGTAAGCGGAAAAGTCGGGCGTCAGCAGATGGTCCGAAAGGTGCAGCAAGCCCAGGTGGCCCCAGAAACTGGTGTGATATTCCTGCGAGTGCAAGACCAGCACGTCGTTGCTGCTGGCCGGGTCCGGATCGCCGCGGAAATAGCCGATGTCGGGGACCCGCTCCTCCTTGTTGACGATCAGATTATATACCGCGTCGAGGTCTTCCGCGCGGGCCTGCCGAGCGAGATTGTCCGGCGTGTTGCGGTAGGTGCCACCGTAATTCATGTGAACGTGGAGGTCGGCGCTGCGCCACGTCCCGAATGACGCCGGCAAATCGTTGGGCTTCAGCTTGACCGCGAGGGTCCGCGCGGCGCCGGCGGTGAGTTTCACATTCTGCCGCCACGGCAAATAGCGAAAGCCGCGCTGGACCCAGATCGCGGTATCGCCGGCGGGCGCTTCGAGCGTGCATGGCGAGGCACAATGGAAATAATGCGTTTCGGCCTTCTGCAGCGCGCGGTCGAAACCGTCGTCGGCATGCATCCACGACGCCGCCGGAGCTGCGGCGCGCCCGTCGCTGCCGAGCACCGCGACGCGGGCCGGGACGCTGCGCCCCTTCTCATCGCGGATTTCGAGCGTCAACTGCGCCTGGGCCGTCTTGAAGCGCCGTATGTTGGCGGTGACCGGGGTCTGCGCGCCGCCGACCACGTCCTGGACGACGAGGCTGGTGGTGCCATGCTCGTTGCTGATGAACGCGACGCGCGTCCCGTCGGGCGACCAGCGCGCGCTACCGCGGTCGAACTCGCCGAAGGTCAGCGGCAGCGACGCGTCGCCATCGGGCGTGGTCAACCACAATTGGCGCCACTGCCGCCCGTGGTAGCTGGCGAACAGGATTCGGCGGCCGTCGGGTGAGGTCTCCGGCCGCGCATTCCACGAGGTTTCCTCGCTGACCAGCTTGCGCCGATCGGTGGGGTTGTCGACCGCCACCGACCAGATGTCACCGGTGCCCCACGCAACCTCGGTATTGGAGACGTAGAGAATGCGCTTGCCGTCGGGCGTCCACGACGGGTTCAGCGCATGGTCGAAGGCCGAGTAATAATAGCGCGAGATGCGGCTTTTGCGCTCGCCCAGCAGCGGGCGGGCATTCCTCAACCCGCGCGCGCCAATGTCGGCGATGAACAGGTTGAAGTGGCCGGTACCCTGGGTCGAGACCCAGGCAATGCGCTTGCCGTCGGGCGACAGCCGCGGTTCGAGATTGACCGCTCCGCCGCTGGTCAATTGCTGTTCGCGGCCAGTGCTCAGGTCGCACCGCCACAGCTCGAACGCATCGCCCGCGTAGCGCGTGAAAACGACGCTGCGGCCGTCGCGCGCGACCTCCGGCTGATAGTCGTAGGCCGCCGTCGCGTGAGTCAGTTCAACCGCTTCGCCGCTGCCGATTGCCTGCCGCCACAGCGACCCACCCATGGCATAGATCAGGGACCGGCCATCGGGCGTGAAGGCGACGCTCGCCGGGCCAGTGGTCAGCTGCGGGATGTACAGCTCGCGCCAGTAATAACTGTGCGGCAGATCGACTTGCTTGAGCACCGGCTCGCGCCCGGCGTCGGCCGTCCCGGCAATCCCGAGCAAGGCGATCGCCACTGTCATCGCTCGCCGCCAGCGCATGCTCGTCACCCTTCCCCACCGGCGACCGCTGTGCGCTCGCGCACGGTCAGCTGTTCGATCCGTTTGTCGTTGATTGTGCTGCGGACGATGCGCTGCACGTAAATGCCCGGCGTATGCACGCAATCGGGATCGATCGATCCGGCGTCGACCAGCTCCTCGGCCTCGACCACCGTCACCTTGGCGGCGGTCGCCATAACCGGATTGAAGTTGCGGGCGGTCTTGCGGAACTGGAGGTTGCCTGCGGGATCGGCGCGCCACGCCTTGATGATCGCGAGGTCGGCCCGCAGCCACGTCTCGCGGACATAGAGCTCGCCGTCGAACTGTTCGTGCGGCTTGCCGTCGGCGACAATCGTCCCGACTCCGGTGCGCGTATAGAATGCGGCAATGCCGGCGCCGCCGGCCCGGATGCGCTCGGCCAGCGTGCCCTGGGGATTGAATTCGAGTTCGAGTTCGCCCGACAGATATTGCTGCTCGAACAACTTGTTTTCACCGACATAAGACGAGATCATTCTGCCGATCTGGCGGGTCTCGAGCAGGTGCCACAGGCCAAAGCCGTCGGCTCCGGCGTTGTTGGAAATGACCGTCAGCCCGGTCACTCCAGCCGCCTTGATTTCGGGGATCAGGCTTTCGGGATCGCCGACCAGGCCGAAGCCGCCCGACATGATCGTCATGCCGTCGCGGAGCAGTCCGTCGAGCGCGGCGCGCGGCGTATCGTAGACCTTGTTCACGGCGCCCCGAGCATCACAGCGTCCCGAACACGGTGTGGCTCTGTTCGCGCATGAATTGCGGGACGTACCAGCTGCCAAGGCCGCCCTTGCCCGACGTGCCCGACCCCTTCCAGCCGCAGAAGGTCTGCATCCCGGGCCACGCGCCGGTAGTCGCGCCGCTTGCCCGATTGGCATAAAGCACGCCCGCCTCGATGGTCGTCAGGAAGCGGTCGAGCTCGGCCTGTTCGGTGGTGTAAATGCCCGCGGTCAGTCCGAATGCGCTGCGATTGGCATCGGCGATCGCGGCGTCGAGATCGGTGAATGGCAACACGCTGAGGAACGGCACGAACAGCTCGTCGCGATTGATCGGGTGATCGCCGGCCAGGCCGGTGACGATCGTCGGCTCGACGTAATGACCGCGGTCGAACAGGTCCCCGGCCAGCGCCTTGCCACCAAGCACGATCGCACCGTCGGCCGCGGCATCGTCCGCTGCGGCGATGAAGCGATCCTTGGCTGCCTGGTTGATCACCGGCCCCATGAACACCTGCTGGCGCCGCGGATCGCCAATGACCAGCTTGCCGGTCGCAGCGACCAGGGCGTCGAGAAATGCATCGTGCGCGTCGCGGGCCACATAGACCTTGGACAAGGCGCTGCATTTCTGGCCCTGGAGCCCGAACGCCGACCGGGCGACTCCCGACGCGGCAACCGCAAGGTCGGCGCTGGCGGTGACGAACGCCGGATTCTTGCCGCCCATCTCGGCCAGCGCCGGGCGCATCGCCTGCGCCGCTGCGGCGTGGCGCATGATGCTCATTCCGACCGTATTGGACCCGGTGAATGCAAAGCCGTCGACGTGCGGATTGCGAACCAGCGCCTGGCCGGTCTCGCGCCCGCCTTGGACGAGGTTGAGCACGCCACCCGGAAGCCCGCCGGCGACCAGCGCCTCGACCACCAGCCGGCCGGTCAGCCCGGCCGCGTCGCTTGGCTTGAACACCACTGTGTTGCCGGCGGCGAGCGCGGCCGACATCATCCCCAGCGACAGCGCGACCGGGAAATTGAACGGCGCGATCACGCCGAACACGCCATAAGGCCGAAGTACGACGTCCGACCTTTCGGACGGCACCGCGCCCGGCCGGTCTTCGGCGAAGCCGTCGGCGCGTTCGATCTCGGCGCAATAATAACGGATCAGGTCGATCGCTTCCTCGACCTCGCCAACCGCTTCCAGGCGCGACTTGCCGACCTCGACCAGACACGCAACCGAGACATCCCACTTGCGCTGCTCGAGGACATCGGCCCCGGCCCTGAGAAATGCGATGCGCCGCGCCCAGCCAAGGTCGCGCCAGGCCGGAAATGCGGCTCGGGCCGAGTCCACCGCCTGATCGACCAGCGCGCCGTCCGCCTGCGGGAATTCGCCGAGCACGATGCCATGGTCGATCGGACTGCGGGCAACGATCACTTGCCCCTCGCTGCGGTCGGTCCCGCCGATCAGCGCCGGGCGGGCCTGGCCGAGCAGGCGCGCTTCAACCGCGGGGATGATCGCGTCGAGATGGGCGTGAACCCCGGAGAAATCCTCGCCGGTATTGGAGTAAGTGACGCGCGGCAGGGTCATTGGCGGCGGCTTTCGAGGCGGTTGTAGCGCTTGAGGATCGCGCGCAATTCGTCGTGGGGAAGCCCGAAATAGCGCGTGCCGTCGATCCCGGTCATGGTCCGCGCCGCGACCAGGGCATTGACGATCGCTTCCTCGGTCGCCTGGGTCGCCGCCTCGAAGATTGGGTCGATATTAGCGTTGGCGACCGGCGAGATCGGGGTCGGCTCGTGCTGGTCCTCGTCGTTGACCCCGGCTGAGCCGGTCGAGAAACTGACGATCAGATCGCCCGACGAATTGCCCGAGTAGGACCCGAGCCGGCCGAGCCCCAGGGCGGCGCGGCGGGCAACCCGGTTGAGCTGCTCGGGCATCAGCGGCGCATCGGTCGCGACGACGATGATGATCGAGCCCTGATCGGGCGGCGCTTGGCCTTGCGAGCCATCGGCGGTGCACGGCGGACGATCTCCGGCGTTCGGCGCCAGCTTGCGGTCGAAGCACGGCAGCCAGCGCTCGGCGAGCAGCTGGCCAACCGGCGCGCCGGCAATCCGCAGCACCTTGCGGTCGCCGGTGTTGCACTGGGCGAGCACGCCGACGGTATAGCCCTTGCCGCCGACCGAGACGGATCGTGAGGCAGTGCCGATGCCGCCCTTGAAGCCGAAGCAGACCATGCCGGTCCCGCCGCCGACATTGCCTTCCTCGACCGCGCCCGGCCGCGCCGCATCGAGCGCTGTGGCGGTGGTTTCCGCGGTGACGTGAAAACCCTCGATATCGCTCAGATAGCCGCTCCAGGTTTCGGCCACGACCGGCCAGGTCGCGGTCCCGAAGCGCTTCGAGGTCCACATCTGGATCCCGGCATAGACTTGGCCGATGGCATTGGTGTCGGTGATTCCGATCGGGCCCTGGACGATCCCGAAGTCCTCGAGATAGGCGCGCCCGGTCAGCTCGCCATTGCCGTTGAGGTCGAAGAACCCGCCATAGACCGTCTTCGGGTTGGCGCGGCCGCGCGGGAAGATCACTGTCACTCCGGTGCGCACTGGACCGGTGCCGACCTTGAGCGGGCCGTCGCCGCTGATCAGCGTGGTCTGACCGACCTCGACCCCGGACACATCGGTGATCGCATTGAGCGCGCCCGGCGTCCCTTCGAACGGAACGCCAAGATCCCGCGCACGGCCCTGCGCCTGGTTCGAAGCGAGTGCGAGCAGGGCGAGTACGAGAGCGGCTTTCACACCGTCTCCCTCGCCGGGTGGGTTTCGATCATCGGCAGTTCGCGCGGAGTCAGGCCCTCGGGCTCTTCATCCAGCTCGCGGGCCCATTTGTGACCGGAGTATACCGCTTGCTGGATGGTGCTCGGTGCCCAGCAATCGCCGATCCGGGTGACCGTCGCGATGCCCGCGTCCGCCCACCGGTCGCGCAGGTGGTCGAGGCCGCTGTAGAGGTCGTCGACCGGCAACCGCGCGGTGACCGTGACTAGCGCGGCGCACGGGCGCTCGCTTTCCACGCCGGTCAGCCCGTGGGCGATCCGCACCATGCCGTCGCCGCAACCGACGATGCTGCTGTAGGGCAGCACTTCGATCCCGAGCCGCGCGATCCGCTTGGCGATCGGCAAGGATTCGAGGGTGTTGACGGTCCATGCCGAAACCATCGCCGCCGGCGTCACCAGCGTCACTTCGAGGCCGGCCGCGCGGCATTGCTCGGCGAGCACTCCGCCCATGTAATAATGGTCGTCGTCCCAGATGATCACCGGCCCCTCATCCGGAACGCGGCCGGTCATCAGATCGTCGGGTGTATAGACCGCGGCCCCATCGAAACCTTGAACTGCAAAGCCGGAATCGCGCCCGACGCCATCACGCCGCCAGTGCGATCCGGTGGCGATCGCGACGTGGCGCGCGCCGAATTCGAGCACAAGTTCGGGCGTCAGCTCGCTGTCGCGATAAATTGAAACATTTTCCATCCGCTCGAGCTGGGTCACCCGCCAGTCTCGCACCCGCGCCCACTCGGCCAGGCCCGGCAGCCGGCTTTCGCGGCTGACCCGGCCGCCTAGCGCGGCCCCGGCTTCGGCAAGGTGAACTTCGAAGCCCCGCCGCGCCGCCGACAGCGCCGCCTCGAGCCCGGCCGGGCCGGCGCCAACCACCAGCACCGACCCATCGGATTTCTTGGGCGGGATAATCTCGGGGTGCCAGCCGCGGCGGAATTCCTCGCCCATCGTCGGGTTCTGGGTGCAGCGCAAATTGGTCGAGGTGTAATCGCTCGACACGCACATGTTGCAGCCGATGCATTCGCGGATTTCGTCGACCCGGCCTTCTTCGATCTTCTTGGGCAGGAACGGGTCGGCGATCGACGGCCGCGCTGCGCCGATAAAGTCCATGATCCCGCGGCGGATCTGCGAGACCATCGTGTCGGGCGAGGTGAAGCGCCCGACCCCGACCACGGGCTTGCTCGTCACTTGCTTGACGAAGCTGGTATATTCCTCCTGGAACCCTTCCTTGGCGAAGCGCGAGGTCTGGCTGTCGTTGGGCCAGTTCGACAGGTTGATGTCCCACAGGTCGGGCAGTTCGGCCAGCATCTCGACCACGTCACGCGCCTCGCCATCGTGGGTCAGCCCGACCTTGCCGATCAGCTCGTCGGCGGCGAAGCGGACCGCCACCGCGCAGCGGTCGCCGACCGCGTCCTTGGTGTCTTCGATCAATTCGCGCAGCAGGCGCACGCGGTTCTCGAGGCTTCCGCCATATTCGTCGATCCGGTCGTTCTTGCGCCGCTCGAGGAATTGCTGCGCAACCGACAGGTCGTGCGTGGCGTAGACATAGACCACGTCGAAGCCCGCTTTCTTCGAGCGGAGCGCGGCATCGCGGTGCCATTTGCGAAGGTCGCGGATGTCCTGCTTGTCCATCGCCCGCGCCTGCACCGGCGAGCCATAGATGATCGGCCGGTGCGACGGACCGATCGGGGCCATGCGCGTGCCCCAGTTGGCGACGGACGCGCCGTGATGCATGATCTCGATCGCCGCCAGCGCGCCATGTTCGTGGACCGCCTCGGCTGTCAGCGCCAGCGCCGGGATATCGCGGTCATCCCACAAGCGCCCTTCGTGGAACGGCTCGCAATCCGCGCTCGGATGGATTTCCGTTTCCTCGGTCGCGACCACCGCCCAGCCGCCTTCGGCCTTGACCCCGCGCAACCGCGCCAGCGCCTGCGGCTGGGTCCAGCCGATGCCGGTGCAGTGCGGCACCTGGTAAAACCGGTTGCGCGCGGTCACCGGCCCGATCCGCACCGGCTCGAACAGTATGTCGTAGCGCGGATCTCGGCTCATGCTCCGAGCCTAACCGGCGCAAGGATAGAATCTAGCGTTTCGGCCAGCATGTCGACGATCAAGTCGAGTTCCTCATTGGTTACGGTGTACGGCGGCGCCAGCAGGATGTGGTCACCGAGGCGGCCGTCGATGGTACCGCCGCCGGGATAGGTCAACAGACCGCGCGCGAAAGCGTCGGCCTTGGCCCGCTGGTTTAGGCCAAGCGCGGGATCGAACGGGGTTTTGGTCGCGCGATCTTCAACCAGTTCGATTGCCTGGAGCAAGCCGCGGCCGCGGATGTCGCCGACATTGGGATGGTCGCCGAAGCGGTCGGTCATCAGCGACTTGAGCCGCGCTCCGGCGTCCTTGACGCGGGTGAGCAGCCCGTCGCGCTGGACGATGCGCTGGACCGCGAGCGCGGCGGCGCAGCCGACCGGATGCGCATTATAGGTCTGCCCGTGCTTGAGCGCACCCGAACCGTTGGCAACAGCCGCGTACACTTCGGAAGTGCAGACCACCGCGCCGATCGGCTGGTAACCGGCGCCGAGGCCCTTGCCCAAGGTGACGATGTCGGGGACCACGCCATCCTCCTCGCACGACAGGAAGGTGCCGGTCCGGCCGGAGCCGCACATCACTTCGTCGAGGATCAGTAGCACGCCATGGCGGTCGCAAATCTCGCGCACGCGGCGGAGGTATCCGGGCGCCGGCGGCACCGCCCCGCTGGTCGCGCCGACCACCGTTTCGGCGACAAACGCAATGACCGTGTCCGGACCGAGCCGGAGGATCTCGCGTTCGAGCGAAGCGGCCGCCCTCGTCCCGTAAGCCTCGGCGCTCTCACCCGGTTCGGCGAAGCGATATTCGAAGCACGGGTCGACCAGCGCGACGTCGATCAGCATCGGAGAGTAAGGCGCGCGCCGCCACGCGCTGCCGCCGGCGGCCAGCGCCCCAAGCGTATTGCCATGGTAGCTTTGACGCCGGGCGATGACGTGGGTGCGCTGGGTGTCACCGCATTCGAGGTGGTACTGGCGCGCCAGCTTGAGCGCCGCCTCGATCGCTTCGGATCCGCTGCTGGTATACCAGATCCGATCGAGCGATCCGGGCGACATTGCGGCGACCATCGCCGCCAATTCCTCGGCGGCTTCGCTGGTGAAGAAACCGGTATGGACATATTCCAGCCGGGCCGCTTGCTCGGCCATTGCGGCGACCACTTCGGGATGACCGTGGCCGAGGCACGAGACCGCGGCACCGCCGCATGCGTCAAGGTAGCGCCGGCCGCTTTGGTCGATCAGGTAGATGCCGTCGCCGCGAACGGCGACAGGCGGCGGATGGCCGGTAGATCTGTGAAAGACGTGCTCGGCCCCCATCGCTGGCGAGCATGGTCCGTGCGGCTGATTTCGGTCAAGCCACCGCGTCCGGTTTGCGCAATCGATCAGGCCCGGACTACGCTCGCTCAGGGGTGATGAGTATGACGGCGATACGGTTCCTATTCGCAGCGGCGATGCTGGCCAGCGCGGCCCCGGCGATGGCCGAGCTCGACCTCAACCGGGCCGAAGTCACCCATCTTCCCAATGGCCTGACCGTCATCCTGCTGGAGGATCATAGCTTCCCGTTGGTCAGCGTCCAGATGCTCTACAAAAGCGGCTCGGCGGCCGAAATCAGCGGCAAGACCGGCCTCGCCCATTTTCTCGAGCATCTCGCCTTCCGCGGCAGCGAAAGCTTCCCCAACGCCCGCGCAACCGAGCTGATCTACGATTCCGGCGGCGAATGGCACGGCTATACGGCGATGGATCAGACAACCTATTTCTCGACCATGCCCAAGGACGGGCTAGACCTGCTGCTCAGGATCGAAGCCGACCGGATGGCGCGCACAATCATCGATGCCTCGTCGATCGAAGCCGAAAAAGGCGCGGTCATCACCGAATTGCACAGCTACGAAAATGATCCCGCGGCGGTGCTGCTCGATTCGGTCACGCGGACCGCCATCCAGGCGCATCGCTACGGCAGTCCGATGGCGGGCTATGTGAGCGACGTCACCGGTCTAACCGCCGACGACGCCCGCGCGTATTACGCGAGCCATTATGCACCGGGGAATGCGGTGCTGGCGGTGGTCGGCGACTTTGCCCTGGCGGACGCCCGGTCGCTCGTCGCGCAACGCTTCGCGACCGTTGCGGCGCGGCCCGTCGCCGTTCCCAGCCCGACCTGGGAACCGCCCCAGCGTGGCGAACGGCGGGTGCGTTTGCAGGGACCGGTCGAACGGCAATATTTCCAGCTCGTCTACCCTTCCCCGGCGACATCGAACGCCGATTTCCCCATTTTCCTATTGCTCCAGCAAATCCTGGCGGGCGGTTCGGGCCTGAACCTCCACCAGAGCGACTGGTTGGGCACCGCGGCGGCCGACGGTTCGCTGTTGTTCGGGACGACCGCCGACATCGCGACCTGGCTGCCGCCCACCCATGATCCGTTCCTGTTCGCCGTCAGCGGCTCGCTTGCTGCCAAGGCGGATCCGGCCGCGCTCGAGCGCGAAATTGCCCGCCGCTTAACCGCGGTGCGCGACCGGCCAGTTACCGCCCTTCAGCTCGCCCAGGCCAAGGTAGCGGTGACGCGAGCGATCGCCGACGACGTGCTGACCACCGAGGACGCGGCGCATCAATTGGCCTTCTTCGAAGGAGTTGGCGCGCTCGACGCGCTGCTCATTATGCCGCGCCGGATAGCGGCCATCACCGTGGCCGACGTCCAGCGGGTTGCCCGCACGTACCTCGATCCGAACCGGCGCACGATCGGCTGGATGGTGCCCGGGCGTGTGCCGCTGGCCTCGCCCGGCGGCGCAAGTCCGCGTCCTGCGGCCGACCGCCCGGGTGCAGCTGCGGCGGCAATGCGCGCCGGCCAACCCGAGCTCAGGCGGTTGTCGGGCGGGCTTCCGGCCATCGTCCAAGCGAGCCCATTGTCCGACACCGCGACGGTCGAGCTATTGCTCTCGGCCCCGGTCGAAGGCGGCGCGAGCCCCGCCGACCTTGCCCGCCGCGACGCCGTGATACGCTCCGGCACGCCCGGCGATGTCGCCGCGACGGTCAGCCAGGCGATTGCAGCGACGAGCCGGCTGCGGCGCGCCGTAGAACTGCGCAGCGCCGACCCAGCAACCCGCCTTGAGCAGCTGATCACGGCGCAGATCGACCCAACCGCGGCCCGCGCTCCAAAGCCGCTGGCGGTGGTCGTGACCGGCAAGGTCGATCCCGACACGATGTTCGCAATGCTCGAACGCCAGCTTGTCAGTGCCGCGCCGGGCAAAGCGGCCGAGCCCGTGTCCTCTGCCCGGCCGGCCGGGCCCAGCATCGTCCGCGAACGGATCGCCAAGCCCTTGTCGCAAGGCGGCCTCGGCTATGTCGTCGAAGGGCCGCCGCCGGGCACCCGCGAAGCGCTCGCCTGGCGCATGCTATTGTACGTCCTGACCCATGATTATTCGGGTCGGCTGGGGCGCTCGGCGATCACGGACAAGGGCATTATTTATCATATCTACAGCACGGTCCGGACCGACGGCGCACGCACTTGGGTGACGCTGTCGAGCGGGGTTGATCCAGACCGCGCCGACGCTTTCGAGGCCGAGCTTCGGTCGCATCTCGCGCAATTGGTGAGCGAACCGCCGACCTTAGCCGAGACCGAAGCGGCGCGCGCCAACCTGCTCGGCCGCGACGCGACCGCCGCCCAGAGCAACGAAGAGCTGGCCGCCAAGCTCACCCTCCAATTTGTCGAAATCGGTGGCGTGCGGTCCCACGATCAGCTGCGGGCCGTGGCCGAAACCGTCGCGCCCGGCGATCTGGCCGCCGCAGCGCGGGCATTCGCCAGTGGGACGATCATTCGCGTCGATGTCGGAGCTGCCGCCAAGTAAGCGGTGAGTTTGCAAACCCGAGCGGCGCCGTTTTACTGTCCGAAACTTAATGCAGATCAGTAAAGCGTAATGGTTCTGCACTAACCGCAGCGGGATGGGGCCCCTTCGGCCGTTTTTTAATTGTTTTTCAAGGCGCATCATTGCAATTTGGCGCCGCCCGGGGGGGCGCGTTGTTTGTTGGCCGGCGCTGGCTGGCCGTAGGAGTGCGCCCCTTTGAACGAGATGTCCCCGCGCGATACGCTCGACCGCCGTACACTCCTGACCGCCTTGCGCGGCCTTCGCAGGGGCGATTTCAGCGTCCGGCTGCCCGACGATTTCACCGGCATGGACGGCGAAATTGCGCGGCTGTTCAACGAAGTCGTGACGATGGAAGAGCAGATCACCGAAGAGTTCGAGCGGCTCTCGGTGGTGGTCGGTAAGGAAGGCAAGATCGGCCAGCGCGGCCGGGTCCGCGGCGCAACCGGCGGCTGGGAAGCCAAGATCCGCTCGATCAACGATCTGATCGACGACATGGCCCAGCCGACCGCCGAAGTGGCGCGGGTCATCGGCGCGGTCGCCAAGGGCGACCTGTCGCAATCGATGGCGGTCGAAATCGAAGGGCGGCCGCTGCGCGGCGAGTTCCTGCGCATCGGCAAGATCGTCAACACCATGGTCGAGCAATTGGCCTCGTTCGCGTCCGAGGTGACGCGTGTTGCGCGCGAAGTCGGCACCGAAGGCAAGTTGGGCGGCCAGGCCAACGTCAAGGGCGTCGCCGGCACGTGGAAGGATCTGACCGACAACGTCAATCTGATGGCCGACAATTTGACCGGCCAAGTGCGTAACATCGCCGAAGTGACCACCGCCGTTGCCCGCGGCGATCTGTCGAAGAAAATCACGGTCGACGTGAAGGGCGAAATCCTCGAGCTCAAGGACACCATCAACGTGATGGTCGATCAGCTCAATTCGTTCGCCTCCGAAGTGACCCGGGTCGCCCGCGAAGTCGGCACCGAAGGTAAGTTGGGCGGACAGGCGAGGGTCGAGGGTGTCGGCGGGACGTGGAAGGATTTGACCGACAACGTCAATTTGATGGCCGAGAATCTGACCGGCCAGGTGCGCAACATCGCCGAAGTGACGACCGCGGTCGCCGGCGGCGATCTGTCGAAGAAGATCACGGTCGACGTGAAGGGTGAGATCCTTGAGCTCAAGAACACGATCAACGTCATGGTCGACCAATTGAACTCGTTCGCATCGGAAGTGACTCGCGTCGCGCGCGAGGTCGGCACCGAGGGGAAATTGGGTGGCCAGGCGCAGGTACCCGGCGTCGGCGGGACGTGGAAGGATTTGACCGACAACGTCAATCTGATGGCCGAGAATCTGACCGGCCAGGTGCGCAACATCGCCGAGGTGACCAC
>JBDTRT010000066.1:0-6375 GCA_039931595.1 Sphingomicrobium sp. | reverse complement strand
TGGCGGGCGACTGGTGGGACCCCGACGGCGCCTCGGCGATGCTCCACAAGCTCAATCCGGTGCGGCTCGGCTATATCCGCGACCGGCTCAACCAGCATTGGTCGCTGGACGAATGCAGCCGCCGCCCGCTGGACGGCACGAGCGCGCTCGACGTCGGCTGCGGCGCCGGCCTGCTGACCGAACCGCTCGCCCGGCTGGGGGCGCAAGTCACCGCGATCGACGCCGCGCCCGAACTGATCGCGGTCGCCCGCGACCATGCCGCGAGGCACGGCCTCGCAATCGACTATCGCGCGCTTGCGGTCGAGGATCTGGCCGGCCGGTTCGACCTCGTCACCTCGCTCGAGGTGATCGAGCATGTCGCCGACCCGCAGGCATTCATCGCCGCGCTGGCCAAGCGGCTCGCACCCGGCGGGTTGCTCATCCTGTCGACCCCCAACCGCACCCAATGGTCGAAGCTGCTGACGATCACGCTGGCCGAGGGTTTCGGGCGGATCCCCAAGGGCACGCATGATTTCGACGCGTTCATCCCGCCCGAGACCCTGACGCATCTGCTGGCCGAGGCCGGCCTCGACTGCTGCGACAGCATGGGCATCGCCTGGTCGCCGACCCGCGGGCTGCATCTGAGCGAGGATTTGCGGCTCAATTATCTGGTCGCGGCGCGCTGGGCCAACTGACCAGGCTCAGCTGACCTTCTCCCGCGCCTGCCGGGCGGCGACAATCTGGAACAGGGGATTGGGCAGCGGCGGCTTGACCAGCACCAGCCGGTTGCGGTCGCGATGGGTGAACGGGCCGGGCTGGCCGTGGATGGTCAGCGTGGTTTCGGCGACGTAGCTCCACGAGCCGTCGGGGTGGAACTCGATCTCGATCCGGTAACGGTCGGTGCGGAACGCATATTCGAGGAAGGCGGTCGAACAGATGCCATAATCGGTCTGGCCGCGCTCGGCGGTCAGCTCATCCGGTCGGCGTCGGGCGTCGCCTGGCCAGAGGCGAGCACGACCTGGCCGCGCGGGATGGCGAGGGTCTGCAGCAAGAGGCCGGTGGCCGGCTCCCACAGCCAATATCCGACCTGGTCGTGGAAGGTGATGTCCTCTTCGACCGTGTTGATGTGGATATGGTAGCGCAGGCCATAGAATAGTTGCGGGCCGTTGGGCTGCGGGTCGATCGGGACAAACTCGATCCGCTCGATGAACCTGCGCTGCTCGGGCCCGTCCGCCTTGGGATTGAGGTCGACTCCCATTTCCGCCTGCCAGCTCCCGGCCAGCCGCCGCAACGGCCCGAGGTTGGCGAGCGTATCGGGATCGACGTTGGTAGGCTCGGTGAAAATGTCTTCGGGAAACAGGGGCATGACGGTCTTTCCCTGGTTAGGTCCGGCTAGAAGTCGACCTTGTCGTAGTGCGCCGGCGGGACGATCACTTCCATCCGCTCGCCGAGCAGCGGGCGGAAACACGGGCGCGACTTCATCACTGCGTACCAGTCCTTGGTCTGCTTGTGCCCGCGCCAGTCGAGCGCACCGAGATAATCGACCACCGACAGATGCGCGGCAGCGGTAAAGTCGGCCAGGCTTAGCCCCGGTCCGGCCATCCAGCGGCGGTGATCGAGCAGATAATCGACATAATCGAGGTGGCCGTTGGCGACCCGCATCGCATCGCGCAGCACGCGCGTGTCGGGGGATTCGCGGCTGACCAGCCGTTTGCGCATGCGCTCGTTCATCAGCGGCTCGACCACTTCGCGAAACAGCTTCTCGTCGAACCACTGGCCAAGCCGGCGGATCTCGGCGCGGTGGATGGCATTGCCGTGGATCATCGGCATGCGCTCGACCGTCTCCTCGAAATATTCGACGATCGGCTGGCTTCCGATCAGAGTGATACCGGCCTCGGGATCGACCATCACCGGGGTCTCGCCCGCCGGGTTCAAGTCCATGAACTCGTCGCGCCGCTCCCACGGGTTCTCGCGCATCAGCTCATGCGCGATGCCCTTTTCGGCGAGCACCAGGCGGACCTTGCGCGAGAACGGGCACAACGGGAATTGGAACAGCTGCCACATGCCGGGCAGCTTTAGCGCGGCGAGCGCGGGCGTCTAGGCGGCGCTGCTACCGTTTGGGATAATTGGGCGAGGGCAGGTTGGCGGTGGCCTTCTCAATCTCGTGGCCGGCGTCGGTCAGGTCCTTGATCACCGCAGGCAGCGCAGCCGCAACCGCCTTGATGCCGGCCTGCACCGCGATCCGGCTGTCGGCCAGCTGGCGGTCGAGGTTGCGCTCGAAATCGGGATCCGTGGCGCGGCCAATGTCGCGGATCGTGCGGGCGCGGTCGGCGCGAGTCGCCGGCCGGCCTTGCGCGGCGGCTTCGATTTCCCCGACCGGCAGGTTGAGCAGCGCCTTCGACATCGCCTGCATCATTCCGCCGATCCGGTCGACCGTCGCCGGGTCGGTCAGCTGAGGCGGTACGACGATCGTCTCCGGCGGTGCGATCGGCGCCGGGCGGGTTGCCGGGGAAACGGGCTGAGCCAGCGCCGGGCTCGCCGCCAGCAGCAGTGGAACGACCATCAGAAAGCTACGCATCGATTTGCTCCTCAAGACTCGGTCATCGCCTTGTAGTTGAGGAGCTTAGCATCGCTTGGACGTCAGATAAATCAGCGCGTTCCGAGCCACACCAAAGCCGCCGCGCCGGCCGCGATCCGGTACCAGGCGAACGGCGCGAAGCCGAACCGGGTGATGATCGAGATGAACGCTTTGACGACCACGATCGCGACCAGGAACGAGACCAGGCTGCCAAGCCCGATATAGGCCAGCTGGTCGCTGGTGATCTCTGCGCGGTGCTTGAACAATTGCAGAGCGGTCGCTCCCGCCAGCGTCGGCACGGCGAGGAAGAAGCTGAACTCGGCGGCGGTCTTGCGGTCGACCCCGAAGCTCATCGCGCCGAGGATGGTAGCGCCCGAGCGGCTGACCCCGGGGATCATCGCCAGGCACTGGATCAGGCCGATCATCGCCGACTGCTTCAACGACACGCCCGACACGCCGCCCGATTCGGTCGGGCGGGCGAAGCGCTCGACGATCAGGATGGCGATGCCGCCGATGATCAGCGCCCAGGCGACGATCACCGCATTGGCCAGCATCAGCTCGATCTGGTCGCCGAACGCCAGGCCGAGCACGACCGCGGGCACGAATGCGATCGCGAGATTGCGGACGAAGGCGAACGCGCTCGGGCTCTTGTGGAACAGGCCGACCAGGACATCGCGGAAGGTCCGCCAGTAGAGCACGACGATGGCGAGGATCGCGCCGGGCTGGATGGCGATGTTGAACAGTGCCCATTCGTTGGCGCGAAAACCGAGCAGCTCGGTCGCCAGGATCAAATGGCCGGTCGACGAGACCGGCAGATATTCGGTCACGCCCTCGACGATACCAAGCAGGATGACGAGCAAAAGGATCGGCATCGGCGGTTACGAAGCTGGGGTCAGATTGACCCGGCGGCCGCGAAAGCGCGCGCCCTGGTCGAAGCGGCCAAGCCATTCGGCCGCGACCGCGGCGAGGGGGGTCGGCTTGATCCCGAACGCCGCGAGACCGTGGGCGCCGGTGGCCGGAACATTGTCGCTCTGCAGCATCAGCCACTGGTCGCGGGTCAGCGGCGCCCCGGGCAGGAAGCCGAAGCGCGACAGCAGCGAGCCGGCGAAATCGGGCAAGTCGATCAGGTCGGGGTCCTGGCCGCTCGCATCGAGCACCGCCTGGTTGAGCTCATGCATGGTCATGACCTGGGGCCCGCCGATTTCATAGGTCTCGCCGCCGAAGCCGCGCGGATCGAGGGTCGCCGTGGCGATCGCCTGGGCGAGATCGCGGACATAGACCGGCTGGAAACGCGTCGCCGGCGCGATCACCGGCAGGAACGGCAGCCACGCGAGCGATGCGAAGCGGTTGGTCAGCTGGTCCTCGGGGCCGAACACCAGCGACGGGCGGACGATCGTCGCGGTTGGAAAAGCGGCGCGGACCGCGGCTTCGCCTTCGCCCTTGGAGCGGCCATATTCGGCTTGCGCCGTGGGATCGGCGCCGATCGCCGAGACATGGACCAGCGAGTTGGCGCCGGCCTCCCGCGCCGCCTTGGCGACATGGCTGGCGCCGGTGACATGGACCGCGTGGAAGCGGCCCTTGAGCACGCCGGGCAGATTGATCACCGCCGACGCCCCGTCGACCGCGCGGGCGACCGATGCCGGATTGGCGATGTCGGCGCGGACAAAGCCGAGGCGGCCGACCTGGCCGAGGGTCTGGAGGAAGTGGGCGCTGCGCGGATTGCGGCTCGCGACCCGCACCCGGACGCCGCTTTTGAGCAGCAGTTCGCACACGTAGCGGCCGATAAACCCGCCGCCGCCGAATATCGTTACCAGCTGTTCCGGGCGCTCGATCATCGTCCCCGCCCTACCTCCCACTGCTCGTCGTTGACAAGCGGCGCGGAGCCAAGTCGCGTTCAATAATAATCGCGCAGTGCGACCCTGACCTCGCTGCCGTCGGTCCGCTGCAGCACGACCTCGCGGCCGGCCTCGCCGCGGGTCCAGTCGGGCCGGCTGTAATAGCCCGGATCGACTGCCCGGCCATCGATCGACGCGATTTCATCGCCGGCTCTCAACCCCGCCGCGGCACTCGGGCCGTCGGGCGAGACATAAGCGAGCTTGAGCCGGTCGCCGAGCAGTTCGGGACGAACGCCCGCGCGGTCTCGCTCGAAGCCGGCGCGATTAGCGGTGCTGGCGGGGCGCTGCAGATAAAGCGCGTTGCCGGTTGCATCGAACGTCACCACGAAGCTTTTGAGCATTTCAATGCCGACGTTGGCGCCGGTGACGGGAAGCGATTGCGGGTCTTCGTTCAACGCCGCCGGGACCCCGGCCAAGCGCAGGCCCGCAAATTCGACACTTGGCAGCGTGACCCGGCGGGTCAGCGCCAGTCCGCCGACCCCGCCGCTCTGGCCCTGGGCGTGCGGCAGTCGGGCCAGCGCCGCCTGTCCGCGCCAATAGCTGTTGGCGAGGATGACCGTGCCGCCGTTGCCGAGATCGAGGTCGGCATCGACCGGTGGCAGTCCGGCAATGCCGATCTTTACGGTCGGTCGCAGACCGCTTTCGCCCATCGCCAGCCGGTTGGCCCCGACCGGCGCATGGAAACCGGCGCGGTCGGCGAAAGTGATCTTGCGACCGGGAAAATCGATGGTCACGATCCCGGCCTTGAAGGCCTCGCGGCCAAGCACGACCGGGACCGGCCGGCCGATGGCGCGGGCGATGTCCGACAGGTCGAAGATGATCACGTTGAGCCCGGTCAGCTTGAGTCCGCCGACGAACAGCGACACCCCGCTGGCGAACTGTCCGGCAACTTCACCCGAGGCGCCACGGATCGCGATGCTGTGGCCGCCCTTGAGCCCGATCCGGTCGGCGAAAGCGCGATCGATCGCCGTCGCGCCGGCGCCGCTGTCGAGCATCATCGGCGTGGCCACGCCGTTGACCGTGCCGTCGAGGATGATCCGCTGGCCACGGAACAGATCGAACGGGATCGGGGGCGGTTTGACCCCGAACGCGACGGTCGGCGGCGTGATCGGAGGATGGCCAGGATGCGCCAGCGCCACCGCGCCGGCGACCGCCAAAATGCCTGCTGAACCGAACAGGATCGATCGTAATGCAGCCACCTTGCCGCTCCTGTCTACAAGTTGTATTGTGAAAAGAAAATATTGTTTTACAGAAAGAAAGTCAAATCAGGCATGGACCAGGCGATCAGGACCGCTGCAGCCCGGCTGCGCATTGGGACGTTCGCGTTCATGGCGCTCGTGCTCGGCCTCTATCTGTGGGCCAGGCTCGGAACGCCGGCCGGCGCCGGTCACCTAGCGATTCGAACGCAAGCCGAGCCTGGCACGGCCGCTCAGCTGGTCGCGGACGTAACGGTGCTGCTGTTGTGCATTGCCTTGGTTGAGCTGTCCCGGATGCTGGCGCTGATCCAGCGTGGAGAATTGTTCTCGGTCGCCGTTATCCGCCGCTTTCGGGCGTTTGCACTGTGGCTGTTGGTCATGGCCGTGCTGGGCTTTGTGGCACCGTTGGCGATCGCCTGGATGAGCGGCGTCCCGGTTGGTCGGCACCGGGTCGCTGTATTGCTCGACATGCGCCAGCTGCTGACACTCGGCATTACTTTGTTGCTGTCCCTGCTCGCGCGCCTGCTCGAGCGGGCGCGGGAAATCGAAGCGGAAATGCGGGAAATCGTGTGATGCCGATCATCGTTCGTCTCGATGTCATGCTGGCGCTGCGCAAGATGCGCTCCAAAGAGCTTGCCGCCGACATCGGCATCACCGAAGCCAATCTGTCCTTGCTCAAGTCGGGCAAGGTCAAGGGCATCCGCTTCTCGACGCTCGAGGCGATCTG
>JBDTRT010000065.1:0-6969 GCA_039931595.1 Sphingomicrobium sp. | reverse complement strand
CAACGGTCTTCGAGCCGGTGGAGGATGTCGCGGATGACGGCGCCGGTCGGCGAAGTCACGACCCCGATCACCGCCGGCAGAAACGGCAGCTGGCGCTTGCGCGCCGGGTCGAACAGGCCCTGCTCGGCGAGCGCCTTGCGGCGGCGTTCGAGCAGCGCCATCAGCGCGCCTTCGCCGGCCAGCTCCATGCGCGAGATGACGATCTGATATTTTGAACGCCCGGGATAAGTAGTCAGCTTGCCGGTCGCGATGACTTCCGCGCCATCCTCGGGCTTGAACGACAGCACGCCCGAACTCGACCGCCAGATGACCGCGTCGATGCACGCCGAATCATCCTTGAGCGTGAAATAGCAATGGCCCGAGGCGTGGCGCTTGAAGCCCGAAATTTCGCCGCGCACGCGGACTCGGTCGAACGACGTTTCGACCATCCGCTTGAGATCGCCCGACAGCTCGCTGACGCTGAGCGGCGGCGAATTGTCGCCGGGCCGCTGCTCGGCTAACAGGCCTGCTCTGTTGTCATCGGGAAGATCCATGAACGTCCTGCTGTTGGGTTCCGGTGGCCGCGAAGATGCGCTCGGCTGGCGCCTGAGGCAATCGCCAAGCTGCGGCCAACTGATTGCTGCGCCGGGAAATCCGGGCGTCGCGCGGTGGGCCGAATGCGTTGCGCTCGACCCGACCGACGCTGCGGCGGTGACCCGGCTGGCGGCCAAGAGGGCGATCGATTTAGTCGTAATCGGCCCCGAGGCGCCGCTGGTCGCGGGCGTCGGCGATGCGCTGCGCGCCGCCGGTTTCGCGGTGTTCGGGCCGAACGCTGCCGCCGCCGAACTCGAAGGGTCGAAGGGCTTCACCAAGGATTTGTGCCGCGCCAACGGCATCCCGACCGCCGATTACGAGCGGGTCGAAACCGTCGCCGAGGCGCGCGCCGCGCTCGAGCGGTTCGGAGCGCCGGTGGTGATCAAGGCCGATGGCCTCGCCGCCGGCAAGGGGGTGACGGTCGCGATGACCCTCGCCGAGGCCGAGCAAGCGGTCGACGCCGCCGGCGACGGGCCGATGGTCATCGAGGAATTTCTGACGGGCGAGGAAGCGAGCCTGTTCGCGTTGGTCGACGGCGAAACCGCGGTGGCGCTGGCATCGGCCCAGGACCACAAGCGCGTCGGCGAAGGCGACACCGGGCCCAACACCGGCGGGATGGGCGCCTATAGCCCGGCACCGGTGCTGACCGCGGAGCTCGAGCGACGGGCGATGGACGAGATCATCCTGCCCACCGCCCGGGCAATGACCGCTGCCGGAACACCGTTCTCGGGCGTGCTGTACGCCGGCCTGATGCTGACTGCGGAGGGACCCAGTCTGATCGAATATAATGTGCGCTTCGGCGACCCCGAGTGCGAGGCGATCATGCCGCTGATCGATGGCGATTTTGTCGAGCTGCTGCACGCGGTGGCGACCGGCCGGCTCGGCGCGATCGACCCGCCACGGCTGTCGGGAGAGCATGCGGTAACGGTCATCGTCGCCGCCCGCGGCTACCCCGGCACTCCGGCCAGCGGCGGCGCGATCCGCGCGATCGAAGCGGCCGAGACGGTCGAGGGCGTGACCGTGTTCCACGCCGGAACTGCGAGCAGCGACGGCGGGTTGATCGCCAAGGGCGGCCGAGTGCTGGCCGTGACCGCGGTCGCCGAGACGTTCGCCAACGCTCGGGCGCGCGCCTACCGAGCGGTCGATGCAATCGATTTCGCCGACGGCTTCCACCGCCGCGACATCGGCTGGCGCGAGCTGGAGCGGACGTCGTGACCCCGCTGTGGGATTATTTCTGGCCGCTGTTCGTCGCCGGGCTGCTGATCGGCGCCGTCACCGGGCACTGGGCTTACCGCCAGTTGCAGGTCGGCTCACGCGAGCGAGTGACCGGCGAAACCGAACTGGCCCGCGATTTGCGGCGAACGCGCCGGATGACCTTCGCCAGCGGAACCGCCGCAGCGGTCGTCGCGACCCTGTTGTGGCACGGTCCGCTTGGCGCCAGCGACCGGCTGGCGGCCACGATCGAGAACGGCGTCAGGGCCGAACTCGAGCGCCAGGAAATGCACGGTGTGAGCGCCAAGCTCGAGCGGCGGCCATTGCTCCGCCGGCAGCTGGTCCTGGCCGGGCCGGCCGACGATTTCCAGCAGTCGGAACTGGTTCGCATCCTCGACGCTTTGCCCGGTGTGGCCAGCGTTCGCTGGACGACCCCGCCGGCACCGTCTGACGGAGTGAAGAAATAATGCCGGTGATCGTCGAAGGCCTTGGACTGGCGCTAGCCGGCTTTCTGGCCGGCCTGGTTTTGGCTTATCTGGTCGAGCTCCGGCGCCGCGATAACGCCGATTGGAGATGGTAATGATCGAAGTGCTGCGTGAGAATCTTGTGCTGGTCCTGATCGCGCTGCTGATCAGCATCGCCGTCGTCTATCTGGTCTTCCGGCCGCGCCAGCGGGTACGTCTGACCGATAGCGCGCCGCTGCGCCCGCATATGCCGGCCGGGCGCGATTCGCGCGCCGAAGCGAACGACATCGGGTCCGAAGTCGCGGCTGCGGCGAGCGACGTCACGGGTGAACTGATCGGTGCGCCGGTCCATCGGTATCTGTCCGGTGAGGGCGAGGCGGTCGACGATTTCGTGCGACTTAAGGGGATCGGTCCAAAACTGTCCGAGATGCTCCACGCGCGCGGCTTCACCCGCTTCGAACAGCTCGCGCAACTGACGCCCGAGGAAGTCGACATCATCGACCAGCAATTGGGCGCGTTCAGCGGCCGCATCCGGCGCGACCGGGTAGTCGACCAAGCGGTCTTTCTTGCGCGCGGCGACGTCGACGGGTTCGAGGAGCATTTCGGCAAGCTCTAGCCGAAAGGGTTCGATCAGCCGCGCGCGGCCGCGGCGATCACGAGCATCTAGGTGGTGACGTTGGCCCGGGCCGGAGCGGCGATCCGCTGGAGTTTGGCGAGCGCCGCCTGGTCGCTTTCATCCGGTGCAATGGTCGCGATAAAACTACCGAGACGATCGAACAGCAGCACGGTCGCGGTGTGGTCGACGCTGTAGCCGCCAGCTCCGTCCGGCACTTTTTCCGAAAAGATCCCAAACTCGTGTTTGACCTGGTCGATTTGCGAACCGGTTCCGGTCAAGGCGATGACCGGCGACTTGAACAGCGACACGTAGCTCTTGAGCTCCTTGGGCCCGTCGCGTTCGGGGTCGACCGTGACGAACACGATTTCGAACGACTTGCCGCCGTCCTCGAGTTGCTGGCGGAGCCGGACCAGCCGCGCCAGCGTCGTCGGGCAGACGTCCGGACATTGGGTAAAGCCGAAGAAGATCGCGTACGGCCGGATCGCCAGGCGGCTGCTCGAAAATGACCGGCCATCGACGTCGGTCAGGACGAACGGGCCACCGACCTGCAGCGGCGCGCCGGACGCCTGTGGCGCCTGTTGCGCCGACTTGCGGACCTGCAACAGGCCGGTGCCGATCAGCCCCAGCGCGACCAGCACCCACAGCGCGATGCGCAGGGGCTTCACATCACCATCCCATGCTCGTCGGGCGCGCCGCTGGCTGGAACCACGCGCACCGTTAGCGGCCGCCGGCCCGAGCGGTCGAAGCCGAGGCTGAGTTCGATCGTCTCGCCTGCCCGCAGGGGTTGTTGCAGACCGGTGACCATGATGTGCGTCCCGCCCGGCCTTAGCTCGACCGTGGAATGGGCCGGGATCACCAGGCCGTCGGGCCGCGCCCGCATCCGTGCCACACCGCCGTCGCTCGACGACGAATGGAGGCTCGCCGCCGCTCCACCGGGCGGATCGACCTTGGCCAGGCGGTCCTCACCGGTGCCGTGGTTGGTGACTGTCAGATAGACCGCGGCGACCGACTGGCCCGGCGCCGTCTCGCGAGTCCAGCCATGACCGATTGCGACGTCCGGCGCTGGCTGGTCGCGCGCGCATGACGACAGCAACGCCAGCAGGGCGGCAGAGGCGACGCGCTTGGCCAATCAGCCGACGCTTTCCGCCTGGCCTTCGCGCTTCCTGGCTTTGGTTCGCGAGGCGATCAATTTGTCGATCTTGCGTCCGTCCATGTCGACGATCTCGAATGACCAGCCGTCGTGCTTGAAGCGCTCGCCGGTCAGCGGGAGATGTTTGAGGACCGACAGCGCGAAGCCGGCCACGGTCGAAAAGTCGCGGTCGGTCGGCAGGCGCATCCCGAGCCGGTCGCTCAACAGGTCGGCGCTGGCCGCCCCGGACAACAGCCAGCTGCCGTCCTCGCGCTCGACGATCGGCGGGTCGGTGTCGTCATTGACATCATGGGCGAACGCGCCGGCCAAAGCGGCGATGATGCTGCCGGGCGTGACGATGCCGTCGAAATGACCGTATTCGTCATGGACCAGCGCCAGCGGGACATCGGCCTGACGCAGCACCGCAAGCGCGTCCATCGCGTCCATCAGGTCGGGGATCACCGGCGCCTGGCGGTACATCCCGTGCAAATCGATCGGCTTGCCGTCGAGCGCCTCGGTCAACAGGTCGCGGGTCTGGATCACGCCGACGATATTGTCGACCGAGCCGTCGGCGACCGGGATCCGGCTATGTGGTATTGCGCGCAGCGCCGAGCGGATGTCGTCGCTCGAGGCGTTGATGTCGATCCAGTCGACGTCGGTCCGCGGAGTCATCACTTCGCGCACCGGCCGGTCGGCCAGCCGGACGATGCCGGAGATGATCGCGCGCTCGCTTTCCTCGAGCACGCCAGCGGTCTGAGCTTCGGCGACGACCAGATGGAGTTCCTCGGCGGTCACCGCGTTGCGCGATTCGCGGTCGAGGCCGAGCGCCCTGAAGATCAGCGAGCTGGTCTTGTCGAGCAGCCACACAAACGGCGCGGTGACCTTCGACATCCATTCGAGCGGCCGCGCCATGATCGCCGCGATCGGCTCGGGCGAGCGCAAGGCGAACTGCTTGGGCACGATCTCGCCGATCACCAGCGAGGCAAAGGTGGTGATGACGATGACGATCCCGAAGCCGATTGTGTCGGCAGTCTCGGGATCGATCCCGAGCAAGGCGATGCGCTGGCCGACCGGAGCCCCGAGGCGCGCCCCGGAAAAGGCGCCGGCGAGAATTCCAATCAGCGTGATCCCGGTTTGGACGGTCGACAGGAAGCGGCCCGGCGCAGCCGCCAGGCGGAGCGCGACGGTCGCGCCGCTGCTGCCCGATTTGACCATCGCCTTGAGCCGCGCCTCCCGCGATGAGACAATCGCCAGCTCGCTCATCGAGAGCACGCCGTTGAGGGCAACCAAAGCGAGGATGAGGACCAGGTCGAGCCAGGGAAATGGAAGGAGTGGGTGGCTCATGGGCGGGACGGGGATTTAGCCTTCATCTGGGGCCGACCACAAGCGCCGCGGTTGATTCCTCCGCTGAGTAGTCGATTCACAAGCGAAACTATCGCTTTCAAATCCGGTTTCAAACTGCTCGAAGGTGATCGAAACGGGGAGTTATTCAATGCATCGTCGCCGCACCCTTGCCGCACTGCTGATCGGTGGCGCCCTGATGCCGACCGCGGGATGCAGCAATATGTTCGCCCCGGCCCCGGTCGTGATGACGCCGCCGCCCGCGCCGGTCGCCCCTGCCTATCTCTATGCGGACGTCATCGGCGGCCATGCCGCGCGGCTCAAGAAAGCGCGGGCGAAAGGCGCCCAGCCTTTGGCCCCGGCGCAGATCCAGGAATTCGTGACTCGGCAGGAAATCGAATTGCGGCGCGAGACCGCAGGCACCGGAGTCGAAGTGATCCGGGCCGGTGACCGGGTCCTACTGCGGCTGCCGGCGGCGTTCACTTTCGACGTCGGCCATTCGGACATTCGCCCCCAGGCAAGATCGACCCTGACCGAGATCGCGCTGACCCTGAAGAGGTACAAGCAGAGCTTCGTCGACGTTCTCGGCCATACCGATTCGACCGGCACCGCCGCGTCCAACCAGGTGCTGTCGCAGCGCCGCGCCCAGGCCGTCGCCGCCCATTTGAGCGCCCACGGCGTCAATGCGGTGCGCATCGCCACGCGCGGCTATGGGTCGAGCGAGGCGATTGCCGACAATGCGACCGACACCGGCCGCGCCCTCAACCGGCGGGTGGAAATCAAGCTGGTGCCGCTGCGCTAGCGGCGTTCGCCGAAGAATCCGCGCAGCAACGCCGCCGATTCGGCCTCGCCGATCCCGCCGAGCACGTCTGGCCGGTGATGGCAGGTCGGCTGGGCAAAGATTCGCGGCCCATGGATCACGCCCCCACCCTTGGTATCCTCGGCACCGAAGCGCAGTGCCGCGACGCGGGCCAGTGCGAGCGCCGCAGCGCACATCGCGCACGGCTCGAGCGTGACCCACAAGGTGCAGTCGTCGAGCCGCGATGTGCCGAGCTTTACCGCCGCGACGCGGATTGCAACCATCTCGGCATGGGCGGTCGGATCGAGCGATCCGCGCATCGCGTTGCGCGCTTCGGCGACGATATTGTCGCCCTTCGTGACGACCGCGCCGACCGGAACTTCGCCATCGGCCGCGGCCGCGGCGGCGAGATCGAGCGCGCGGCGCATCGGCGGCGGAAGCGGAAAACTCATCGGCCAGCGGCTAGCGCAGGGCGGCCGTCCTGTCAGCAACCCAGCCGGTCGGCGGGCTGGCGCTCCTTACAGGCTGTTGGCGGGCGCCTGCTGATTCTGCACCGGCGCGGCAGCAGTGTCGTTGCCGGCCGGATTGACCCTGAGCGCCGGGACCTTGACCGTCGCATCGCGGCTGCCGACCGAAACCGAGCCGGTTTCAATGTCGAACGCGGGCGCCTGCCCGCCCGAGGCGGTAATGCCTTCGCGGCTCGCCGAGACGTCGGGCGCCTTGGCCCCGCGCACCTGATTGATGTCGACCAGGCCGGTTGCAACGAGGACGATGATGGCGACAACGGCCAGTATGAGGACGAGAAGAATAGCTCGCATGCGCTGGCTCCTGATTG
>JBDTRT010000064.1:0-48634 GCA_039931595.1 Sphingomicrobium sp. | reverse complement strand
GCGCGGTTCAGCGCTCGAGCGGGCGTAGCTCAGGGGTAGAGCACAACCTTGCCAAGGTTGGGGTCGAGGGTTCGAATCCCTTCGCCCGCTCCACAGCCTGTCAGCCGGCGCGAGCCGGGCGTCTAAGTCGCTGTCCCGAAACCCAGTCGCTGCTTCGCTTCGTCCAGCATTGTCGCGAATCGGGGGTCGTTGCGGATCACGTCCAGGTCGGGGTCGGCCTCGAGGTGACGGATTTGGGTTTTGCTTTCGATCGCCCGGAAATAGGGTCCAAGGGTCGCAATCGCGGATTCGCTGTCATTGAGGTCCATCGCCAGCGCGCACACCAGATTATACCGCATCGACAGGTTTTCCGGATCGATCAGGAGTGCGCGGCGCACCCAATCGCGGGCGCGGTCGACCTCGCCCAGGTCGGCCAGCGCGCCGCTCCCCCAGGCGAGTTCGACCGCACTGTGCCCATCCTGGGCGATGGCCCGTTCTGCCCGCTTGACGCACAAAGTGGCCACTTCGCGCAGCTTCTCATGATCGCCGACGGCCTTGTATGAACTGGTCAGCATCGCCGCGCTCGAGGTATCGCTGTCCATCAGCGCCGCGGCTTTTTCGAAAAACGGAATGCCTTCGCGAATGCGGCCCTGACGGTAGAGGAAGCACGCCACCTCGCGGTTCGCCTCCCACGATTCGGGCGCCTGTTCGAGCGCGATCATCATTTGCCGCTCGGCCTCTTCGGTGCGGCCTTCCTCCTCAAGGTAGCGCGCCTTGACACAATGCCCTTCGGGCAGCTTGGGATCGAGCGCGATCGCCCTTTCCGCGGCCGGCAGCGCATCTTCGTCCTGGCCGTGCCAAAACCGCAGCAACGCCTGCGCCAGCGACATCAGCGCCCAGGCCTGGGCGTAATTGGGATCGAGCGACGTCGCTTCGCGGCACAGCCGGATAATCATCGCGTGACGCCGGGGGTCGCTGAAGCCGCCGCTGACCCACTGCTGGCGCGCCATCAGATAGAGATTGTAGGCGTCGACATTGGTGGTGCCGCGGTCCTCGATCGCCTTTTTCTCTTCCGGCAGCAGCTTGACCTTGAGGACGCTGACGATGGCGTTCGAGATTTCATCCTGCATCTCGAAGATGTCGGTCAGGTCGCGATCATAGCGTTCGGCCCACAAATGGTCGCCCTCGAGGCCGTCGATCAGCTGCGCGGTAATCCGCACGCGATTGGCGGCCTTGCGCACGCTGCCTTCGAGAATGTGCGTGACGCCAAGCGATTTGGCGACCTCGGTGAGATCGAGCGCTTTGCCCTTGAACGTGAACGCGGTGTTGCGGGCGACCACCGACAGCGCCGAGACCTTGGACAAGTCGGTGATGATGTCCTCGGTAATGCCATCGCTGAAATATTCCTGCTCGGGCTCGCGGCTCATGTTGACGAACGGCAGCACGCAGATCGACACCTTGGCACGACGACGGGCAGTTTGCGGAGTATCCTGCACAGGCTCTGCCTGCGCGCCGGACGTGCGGTTGATGGCCTCGATCAACTCGCCGATCGCTTGCGGGCGCACGTCGCCGCTCGACGGCCCGAGACCGATCGCCTGGAACTGGCGGAAGCCAAGCGGCGGCTTGGTCTCGCCCAGGCTGACCGGCACCAGCCGGCCGGTGTCGCGCCCTTCGGCGGCTTCGTCCTGGACCCAGACCGATTTGACCGATTCGTCCGACCACAGCACGACGACAACATCCGACTCTTTCAATGCGCGGTCGATCTCGACGGTGAAACGGGACCCGCCGTGCAGGTGCCGGTCCCACCACACGTCGTGACCGGCGTCGCCGATCGCCTCCGCGAGCAGCTTCGCCGCGTCGGCATTTTCCCGCGCGTAACTGAGAAAGACCTGGCTCACGAACCCTCCGCTCAAGGAGCGTCTGCTCTGAACCATGCAAAGGATCAAGCGGAGCGCGGACGTCAGCAAATTCCAAGTTTGGTGAAGCGCCGTCGATCACGGACGCCGGTGACGGCGTCGACCGCGGTATGGGCCGGAGCGTGATTTCATCGTCAAACTGCCCCAAAAGGGCACGTAATCCGCCGCTTCAAGGGTGACCGCGCAAGTCGTGCCCGTAATAAAATCTCGACTTTTTGGCTCGGTTAACAGAAGTTAACGCTAGCCGGGCGTGAGTCGCGTGCCCGTCTGCGCGCCCATACTGGAGTGAGCCGGCGCGGCTTTGATGCTGTCATTGGCGACATGAGCGGGGGCCGCGTGTCCGGATTTGATGTCTTTCTGTCTTATGCTCGACACGATCGGAGCACTGCGCGCATGTTCGCAGACTGCCTGGTCGAAGAAGGTTTCACGGTGTGGTGGGATGCGTCGCTGCGCTCTGGCGAAACGTTCGACGAGGTCATCGAACGCAATCTGAGAGATGCCCGGGCGGTGATCGTCCTGTGGTCGCCGGCTTCGGTCGCGTCGCGCTGGGTTCGCGCCGAAGCGACACTAGCCGACCGCCGAAACAAGCTCGCCCCGGCGATCATCGAAGCGTGCGACCGGCCGATCATATTCGAGCTGACTCACGCGGCCGAACTGTCCGACTGGAAGGGGGACATCACCGATCCGCGCTGGCGGCACTTCGTTTCCGACCTCAACCGCCTGATGGAACGAGGGACCGAGCAGGACGATCAATCGCCTGCCCGGCCCAAGCCGGCACCCGCCGCGACCAACTTCGAAGACGTTCCAAGCCGCCGCCAGGCCGGGCCGCAATCGCTGCGTCCGGGCAGCGACGAGGTGATCTTCGCCAACCGCGTGCGCCGCGACGATCCGGTTCAGGCGCCCACTCCGACCGAGTTGCGCGCCGCTCCGCCCCCACCGCCAGCACCGTCGGCGGCGCCGTCGCCGAGCGAAGTCCATTGCCTTGAAGTCAAGGAAGGGGATTTCGCCGGAAAACTGATCATGGTCGATCCTGCCGGACTCAAGATCGGGCGCACTCCGCCGGCTGACGCGGTCATCCCGCACAGGAGCGTGTCGCGCGAGCATTGCATCGTCGGGATCGCCAATGACGAGCTGCTGGTGACTGATTTGAATTCGACCAACGGCACATCCGTCGACGGTGTGCGCATTCGCCGCGCAACGGTGCTTCCGGTCGGCTCGATCCTCAAGGTCGGCCAAATTGCGTTGACGCACGCAATTCACGACCGCGCCGAAGCCGAGCAGCGGCGCGGCATCAGCCAAAGCGGTGCCCCGAATGATCTGCCGGCGGGGCGTCTCGCGGCCACGTCCTGAACCGGCCGCTCCAGGCACCCCACACCTTGGCTTCGCCCGAAGGTCCCAAACCGATCGTGGTCAATGTTGGCGTGACCGGCCACCGCGCGGGCGCCCTGACCGCCCCGCTCGTTCGCACATTGCGGCCGGTGGTTTATTCGGTGCTGCGTCAGCTGCGCGCCGCGGTACTGAGGATTCAACTGGCCGAGCCCATGTTCTGCAGCGCGACCGAAGCGCGGCTGCTGCTCCACACCGGCCTGGCATCGGGCGCCGATCAGATTGCCGCGCTGTGCGCCCGCTCGAGCGGCTATGGCGTGCGCGCTTTGCTGCCGTTCGAACCGAGCATCTACTCGGATGATTTCGCGCGCGGCGAGGAACTTGAAAGTTTCGAGCGCGCGCTCGCCGCGGCCGATGAGATCGTCGCTCTTGCGGGCCATCGCTCCGACCTTGAGGGAGCCTATGTGCTGGTCGGCCAATCGCTCGTGCAAACGGCGGATGTGCTGGTCGCAATCTGGGATGGAGAGCGCGGCCGCGGTCTCGGCGGAACCGCGCACGTGGTCGAGCTTGCGCTGCAAGGCTCGGTTCCGGTCCTGCACATCGACATCGACCGCGGCTCTGACAGGGTCCGGATGCGGGCGCTGATCGACGGCGAAGAAACCCGGCCATTCGGCCGCTCGGTCAGCGATCCCGACCTTTATCGCCGGCTGCTGCAGGGCGCCTTGAAGCTGGACTTGGCGCCGGCCGGCACGGGCACTGGCGTCCCCGGAGAGGCGGCGCCGAACGGCAAGCGCGCCTGAAGCCCAGTCCTTACTCCTGCTTAAGCAGGAACTGGATGTAGGCCTTGGTCTGGTTGGCCTGCTTGAGCAGGGTGTCCGCTTCCTTTTCGGTCTGGACACCGCGGATCGAGCTTTTGAGCGACTTCAGATATTGGTCGTAATTCTTCGCTAGCTGCGCATTCGCCCGGTTGGACGAGCGCATGACTCTTTTGGCCATCGAACGCCCTTCGTCGACCGAGGCATTCAATTGCGAGAGCTTGGCGGAGGAAACGCCGGCGGACGAGGCGGTCTTTTCGGCTGCCTCGGCCTTGCTCTCCGCAGTCCGCGCCGCATTCGGAGCCTTGGCACCCAATTCTGCTGCCGCGCTCTTGGCGGCGGCCCTGCGCGCGGCGACCAGCTTGGCTTCGGCGGCTGCTGTTTTGGCATGTTCGCTGCGCAGTGCCTTGAGCTCCGCGGCCTGGTTGTCGGCCGGCAGCTCCGCTTGCTCCACCGGCATGCCTTCGGTCGAGTTCGAGTCGGCGTTGGTGTCGATTGCCATGTTCGACGTCCCGAGCGCCGTCGCAATCGCCGCGGAATCGTCGCCTGCGGGCGTGCCTGACGATTCGATCGAGGCCGGCTCGGGGCCGCCGCCGCGCAGCGCCAATGCGCCCACTCCGGCAGCCAGCACAGCGACCGCTAGCCCGGCCATGACGGCCGTGCGCGGCTTGGCTTTCTCGCCGGTTTTTGCGTCGCTCCTGTCCGGTTTGCCCGGTGCCGGCGTGGCGGCAGTCGCCGCTGCGGCCATTGCGGCGTTCTTGCCGCGGGCCGGCGCAGCGGCCGCCGGTTCGGCGGCCGCAGGTTCGGCGGGCGCAGGTTCGGCTTCGGCCGCTGCCGCCTGCGCTTTGCCAGCCGCCTCCGCGGCCGCCAATTTCTTGGACGCAGCGGTTTCCTGGCCAGCGCGCTTGAAGCGAGCCTCCTTGGGATCGGCCGGAACGCTGGTCTCGAGCGGAGTCTTGAGATCCAGGTTCGGTGTCGCCGGAACCGGCACGATGGTCGGGGTCTCGACCTGGCCGGCGTAGAATCTGGTCGCCTCATCTGCGGCGTCCGTGCTGTCGGCGCTTTCCGCTCCCTTGCCGAACATGGCGAGCCAATCGTTGATCGACTGTGGCCGTTCTTCGGGCTTTACAACCATCGCCGCGTCGATCGAGGCGAGGAACTTCTTGCTGTAACCGGGCCACTTGGCACTGGCCAGCGGCTGGCCCAAGCCGGCGTGGAGTCGCTCGAGCACTTCGGGCGGCTTTTCGCCGGTCACGCACTCGTACATGACGACGCCGAGCGCATAGATGTCGGTCCACGGGCCCTGGGGATAGGTTTTCACATATTGTTCGATCGCCGCGTAAGGCGGGGTGTGGAACGTCACCGTGGTGCTGGTCGCTTCGGCCGCTGCAAACCGGGCCGATCCGAAATCGATCAGCACCGGCAAATTTTCCTCGTTGATCAGGATATTGGGCGGCTTGATGTCGCGGTGGAGCACGCCGACGCGGTGCGCCCGCTCGAGTCCCTCGGCGATCGGGCGAAGGATGTTCCACAGGCTGCGCTCGTTGAAGCGCCGGCCTTGCTTGAGCATCTTCGACAGCGAAATGCCGTCTTCGAAATCCATCACGATGTAGGCCGTGCCGTGAATCTCGAACAGGCTGCGGACGCTGACGATGTTGGGGTGGCGAGTCGGCGTGGAAAGGTTCCACAGCAGCTTGGCTTCCTCGACGAACTTCTTGAGGCCGAGCGCGTGGACCTCTTCCGCGTCCGAATCGATCGGCACCACGGTCGCGTCTGAATCGCGCTCGCTTATCGCGCTCGGGAAATACTCCTTGATCGCGACCAGTTCGTCGAAATAGATCCCGCGCGCCTTGTAGACGATGCCGAAACCGCCAACTCCGAGCACTTCTTCGAGCCGCCATTCGCGCAGGACTGTGCCGGCCGGAAGTGCTTTGTTGCTATAGGCCTTGTTCATCGCGCCGTGCCCCATGCAGCGTGTTGTAAATTTAGAAATCGCATGAAGCTAATGCGATTGCTAGTGCGAGTCCGGGAGACAATCGAAACGCAATGCACTTCGAATGCGTCAGCCGGACCCATGTTGGCCTTCAGCGCAAGATCAACGAGGACTCGATCTTCGTCGGTTCGGACCGCGCATTATGGGCCGTGGCCGACGGCATGGGCGGCCACGACGCCGGTGAAATCGCCAGCACGATGGTGACCGACGCGCTGCGCTGCCTGCCGCTCGGCGGCGATCTCGATGAGCTTGCCGCCCGAACCGTCGAATCGCTCCAGCAGGTCAACCGCGAGCTGATCAACCTCGCCCAATCTCAAGACGGTGAGCGCCAGTCGACCATCGGCACGACCGTGGTTGGGCTCGCCATCGCCAATGGCTCCTACCGCTGCTTCTGGCTTGGCGACAGCCGCGCCTATTGCCTGCGCGGCGGCCAGATTACGCGCATCTCGCGCGATCACAGTCTTGTCCAAAATCTGGTCGACGCCGGAATGCTCAAGCCGGAAGAAGCCGACACCCATGAGAATGCCAATTTGATCACGCGCGCGGTTGGCGCGGCTCCGACCATCGAGGTTGACGTGGTCAGTGGAGAGACCCAGCCCGGCGACCAATTTCTGCTGGCGAGCGACGGCCTGACCCGAGTCGTGCGCGACTCCGAGCTGGCTGCGGAGCTCGCACGTGGAACGCTCGCGCAGGCGGCCGACACTCTGCTCGAAACGGTTTTGGCGCGCGGCGCGCCGGACAATGTGTCGCTGATCATCATCAAGATTCTCTAGCCGCGAGCGCGAACCCAAACAGCCGGCTGGCGGACCGGCATTTTTTCGATATTGTGGCACGATGGACGAGGAAACCGCCAACCGGCTGATCGATTTGCAAGCGGAGATCACCGCGCTCCGCGGGGCCGTCCGGATGCTGCTTCATAACGTCTACAATGCGGATGAAAGCGCGCTCGCGATCGTTCGTGAAAAGGCCTTCCAGCTCGATCGATTCCAGGGCGATTATGCCGAGCAGAACGATCGCTCGATGCGCTATCGGGATGGCGTGCGCGAAGCGGTCGCCAGTCTGCTCGACCCGTTTCAGCCGGACGATGACGAGGCCAGCCGCCTGGCCAATCCCGCGCCCGCACGCGACCAGCCATCGGGCCAGGCCGCGCCCGACCCTTCCTGAGCGGGCCTGCGCCTTCTAAATTCTGTGTTGGGTAAGAGTCGTGGCAGCTCGCCCGCTCCAGCGGCCGGCTTCAGGCCAGCGCCGACCCCGCCTGCCACAGCATGTAGGCGGCAACCACGAAGATCAGCCCCGCGAACAATTTGGTGAGGACTCCGCGTCGTGCGCTAAGGCGAACCGCGAGCCGCCCACCGGCGAGGCTCCCGGCCAGTCCGCCACCGATGAATGCCGCCGCGACTCCCCACGCAACCAGGCCGGACAGGGCATAACTGGCCGCGGTCGTCACGCCGAAGCTGGCGACCGCGACCAGGCTGGTCGCCATCGCGTTGAAGATCGGCATTGCGGTCGCCGCAATCAGCCCGGGGACGATCAGGAAGCCGCCGCCAATACCAAAGAAACCGGACAGCAAGCCGGTCCCCAGACCGAACAGCAGCAGCTTGCCGATATTGTCCCGGCCGAGCGTCACATCGGCATTGCCAACCGCCTCGCCGCGGCGGAGCATGAGAACGCCGACGACGATCATCAAGATCGCGAACAATGCCAGCAGCGCCTGTCCGTCGAATGCTTTGCCAGCGATCGAACCTATCGCTGCGCCGACCACGCCCGCGGCGGCGAAGGTCAGCCCGCAGCGCCATTTGACCGCCCCGGCGCGCGCCTTGCCAACCAGCCCGATTGCGGCATTGGCGGCAACTCCGATCGCGCTTGTGCCGATGGCCAGATGCGGGTCACGAATGCCGACCGCATAAACCAGGATCGGCACGGCGAGGATCGACCCGCCGCCGCCAACCAGCGACAGGCTGAAACCAACCAATGCGCCGCCGAGCGCGGCAATCAGCAGCTGGATGGTATCGATCATCGGCTTGCATCCTGCAGCGGCTTCGGCGCGGCGAGCCATTCGTGGCCCTTGAGCATCGCATCCCAGTAGATCGGTGGAAGCAGATTTTTCTTGAGCATCCAGGCAAGTCGGGAGGGCTTGGTCCCGTCAATCAGCCAGGACGGAAAACTCGGCTGCAAGACGCCGCCATAGCCAAATTCGGCCAGGACGATCTTTCCCTTCTCGACCGTGAGCGGGCAGCTGCCATAACCGTCGTAGTCCGCAGTCGGTGCCTTGCCATCGAGGATAGCGAGCGCGTTGACGGCGACGACCGGAGCTTGCTTGCGGACCGCTGCTGCAGTCTTGGCGTTGGGCATGTTGCCGGCGTCACCAAGCGCCATGACATTGGCGAAGCGCTTGTGGCGGAGCGTCGCCTGATCGACCTCGACATAGCCGGCGGCGTCGGCAAGTTCGCTGTCGGCGACGACCCTGCAGCCTTTCTGCGGCGGGGTTACGTGGAGCATATCGAAGTCGCGGACAATTTCGCCGGCCTCGGACTTGAAGATTGCTGCCTTGCCGGGGCCGTCGACGGCGATGAGGTTGCTGCCCAGATGCACGTCGATTCCATAACGCTCGACCGTCTTTTCAAGCGCTGGAACATAGGCCGGCACCCCGAAGAGCACCGCGCCCGCATTGTGAAACTCGACGTCGATCGCGTCGAGCCGTGCGTGGCGCTCCCACTCACTGCACGAAAGGTACATCGCCTTTTGCGGTGCGCCGGCACACTTGATCGGCATTGGCGGCTGCGTGAACAGCGCGCGGCCGTTGGCAAGGTCGCGTACCAATTCCCACGTATAGGGGGCAAGATCGGACCGATAATTCGATGTGACGCCGTTCTTGCCGAGCGTTTCGCTAAGCCCCTTGATGGCATCAAAGTCGAGCCGATTGCCGGTGGCGACGATCAACATGCGATAATGCAATCGGCGATCGTCATCGAGGACGACCGTATCGGATTGCGGTTCGAAACCCTTGGCCGAGGTCTGCAGCCAGGTTGCGCCTTTGGGAATTAAACCTGCGGCTGGGCGTCGCAATTGCTCGGGCGTAAATATGCCGGCGCCAACCAGGGTGAAGCCTGGTTGGTAATCGTGAGTCGCGCTGGGCTCGACGATGACGATGTCCAGGCCCGGGCGACGGCGCAGCAAGGACGCTGCCACGGAAATGCCGGCGGCGCCGCCACCGACGATGACGATGTCATGTTTGCGCATTGCTGGCCTCCCGGGTCAGAAGGGCGCGAAACGGTTCAAGATCATAGCCTTCTCTCGCCGCGATCCTGATCCGCTCGTCGGCAGTCAGGCTGGCCTCGTTGGCCAGCGCCCACAGCATGGTCGAACGCGTCCCGGTACGGCAAAAGGCGGCGAGCGGCTTCGGCAGTCGCCCGAGCGCCTCGCCAAAGGCGCGGATGTCCGCCGCATCAATCTGGCCGGCGACCACCGGGATGTGGACGGCTTGCATCCCCCGCGCGAGTGCAGCGGCCTTCAGAGCCTTCCAGGTCGGCTGATCCGAAGCCTCGCCATCGGGCCGGTTGCCGATGATCGATCGATAGCCGCGGTCGGCCAGTTCGCCGATGTCTTCCACTGTCGGTTGGGGCAGCACGCTGACGTTAGGCGTCAGAATTGCGAGTTTCATATTCATGTTCCTTGGCGTTGGCGGTGGAGCAAGCGCTCCGGGAGAAGTGAATGGATGACCATGCCGGCGAGCATGGCGAGGACGAACGGAAACACCGACAGCGGTGACAAAGCGAGCGACGCAATGGCTGGTCCCGGGCACAAGCCGGCGATGCCCCAACCGATGCCGAACAGGGCCGATCCGGCGATCAGCCCCCCGTCGAAATCTTGACGGTCGGGAAGCAAGAATTTGTCGGCAAACATCGGCGTCTTCATTCGCGACTGGATGCACCACGCGATCACCATGACAATTACCGCGCCGCCCATCACGAAAGCCAGCGTCGGATCCCAGCGCCCGAAGACGTCGAGGAAGCCGCGCACGCGGGCCGGGTCTGTCATGCCCGACACGGTCAGGCCCGCGCCGAACACCGCCCCGGACACCAGCGCCGGAAGAAGCTTGCGGATCATGCTCATGACGCGCGTCCAATGACGGTGATCAGCGCCACTGTGGCGACGCCGGCCGAGATGAACGTCGCCGTCGCCAGCATCGATCGCTGCGAGAAGCGGCTGACCCCGCAAACGCCATGTCCGCTTGTACAACCACTGCCCATGCGGGTGCCGAATCCGACCAGAAGCCCGGCGGCGGCCAGGGTTGGCCAGGACGCGAACTCGGCCGGCCGCCAGTCCGTGGTGAGCGCGATGGCCAAAGCGCCCAAAGGCAATCCGACGAGAAAGGCCCAGGAACTGCCCTTCGACATGTCGCCGCTGCTGATCCCGGTCGCACGGGCGGCAATGCCCGATACGCCGGCAATGCGACCGGCGCCGAGCAGCATCATCGCCGCGGCGAGGCCGATCAGAATGCCGCCAATCAGGCCGTGCAGCGGCTGCGCATAGGGGAACAGGTCCGGGCTCAAAGCTGGTCGACCGGCAGCTTGAGATAGCGCACGCCATTCTCTTCGGCGGGCGGGAGGTGACCGGCCCGAATATTGACCTGCAGCGAGGGCAGGATGAGCTTGGGCATCGCCAGGGTCGCGTCGCGTTGCGTGCGCATTTCGACGAACGCGTCTTCGCTGACACCTTGGTGGATATGGACGTTGCCCGTGCGCTCGGCGAGCATTGTGGTTTCCCACGCATAGTCTTTGCGGTTCGGCGCCTTGTAATCATGGCACAGGAAGACGCGCGTCTCGTCGGGTAGCTGCATCAATCGGCGAACCGAGCGGTAAAGCTTGCGCGCGTCGCCGCCCGGGAAATCAGCGCGGGCCGATCCATAATCCGGCATGAACATGGTGTCGCCGGTGAACAGCGCGTCGCCAACGACATAGGCCATGTCGGCGGGCGTGTGGCCGGGAACATGAAGAGCGATCAGCGCGATGTTGCCGATCATCAGCGTGTCGCCGTCGTCGAGCAGCCGGTCGAATTGCGACCCGTCGCGCACGAATTCGGTGCCTTCGTTGAAGATCTTGGCGAAGGCGCCCTGGACGGTGACAATCCCGCGGCCGATGGCCAGCTTCCCGCCGAGCTTTTCCTGAAGGTAGGGCGCGGCCGACAGATGGTCAGCGTGCGCATGTGTTTCGAGAATCCAGTCGACGCCAAGCCCCTCGCGTTCGACAAAAGCGATGATCGCGTCGGCGGATTCATAGCTGGTCCGGCCGGATGCCTGGTCGAAGTTCCAGACACTGTCGATAATCGCGGCCCTGTTCGTAGCGGGGTCGCTGACGACATAGCTGGCGGTAAAGGTCGGCTCGTCGAAGAATGCCTTAACGCGCGGCGCCTGGCGCGTATCGGCGCGAACCGCCTGCACCTGCTCGATGGCGCTAGAGATGGCGAGGTCGGTCATTGTCGGACTCCGTGGATGTGTTGAGGTTGAGCGCCGGGCAAAAAATGCTTTGGAGGGCGTTCAACAAAGCGAGCACCTTGGGCTCGGCGATGCGGTAAAAGACCAATTGCGCTTGCTTGCGGGTCGTCACTAACCCGTCGGCCCGGAGCCGGGCGAGGTGCTGGGACAAGGCCGACTGGCTAAGCCCCACGTGCTTGGTGAATTCGCCCGCGGACATTTCGCCCGCCGCTGCAAGATAGCAGAGGATCAACAAGCGCTGCTGGTTGGCGATCGCCCGAAGCAAGGCCGCGACTGCAGTCGATTGCTCCGCCAGATTTTCAATTTCGCTCAGATTCACTTCTGGGTCCCTTACTTTAGAGACCACTAAATTAGAACAAACTAATATAATGTCAAGGATGCAACTGATCGGTGAGCTTGAAAGGCCCTAGCTTCACAGGCGCGGGATCACCCCGCGCGGCGTTCGCGAAACCATTTGGTCAGGACGTATTTGGTCCCCCGCCGCACCTTCATCCCGTGGTGCAGCGCGGCCGGATTGGGCGCGCCGTCGGGCAGCAGATTATTCCACGCCAGCAGCTTGCCGGTCTCCGGCTGGACGGTCTTGCCGATCACCTTGAAGCGGGTCGCGCCGCCGTCGTCCGGCTGGTTCAAATAGATCATCGCGGTCCAGGTGCGCTGGCCGGTGTCGGCGCAATGTTCGTAATAAGCGGCCCCGCTCGGCTCGAACGTGTCGGTGTGGGGCTTGAACTCCTGCCCCGGCGCATAGCGCTGGCCCTGCAATGGCTCGCTGACGTTGAGCGGCAGGCCGAGCAGATCGGCGATCTTGCGGTCGACCGCCGCGACCAGCGGGTCGTTCCAGTCGAGGTCGCAGGTTTCGCTGGTGCGGAAGGCGGCGACGCCGATGTCGTCGGCGATCTCCGACGGCCGCCGGCGGGCGTCGATCCGCGCGATCAGTTCGACGCACTGCGTCGGTTCGAGGAAGTCGCGGAAGATGAACAGCTCGAGCCGCGGGCTCGGCACGCGCTGGACTCCGGCGGTCGACCGCAGCCGCGCCGCGCCCGAGTTACAGCGTGTAGGCGGCGCCGTGGGTCATCTCATGCTGGGTAATGACCGCCCGAACGACATTGTTCATCAGCGTCATGCGGGTCGACAGCGGGGTCGAGGTGCGCTTGATCATGACCGCGATCGCATAGCTCCGGCCGTCGGGCGCGGTGATCACCCCAATGTCGTTATAGCCGGCCTGGACCGGACCCAGCGTCTGGCCGGTGCCGGTTTTGTGGCTCAGCGTCCAGCCCGGCTTGAGCCCGCCCTTGAGCCGATTCTTGCCGGTCTTGGTATTGCCCATGATCGACAGCAATCGGGCGGTCGACGCCGGAGACAGCAATTCGCCGCGCTTGAGCCGCGCCAAAGCGGTGACGATCGCGCTCGGCGCGGCGCCGTCATAGGGGTCCTCGATATAACGGTCGAACGACGATTTGCGCAGGGAGTAAGGCAGTGCGTTGCGAGCCGCCGAAAAGGCGTTGCCGACCGAATAGCTCTGCGACCAAATCAAGCCCGCGATCTTGCTCTGCAACGCGCGCTCGCCGTCGTAGAAGCGGATCGCGCCCAGTCCCTTTTCATAGATCATCGCGCGCACCGCGCTTGGCCCGCCGATCGAGCGCATCAACTTGTCATTGCAAGTGTTGTCGCTGGTCGTGATCGCCTTGTACATCAGGTCGGCGAGCGTGGTGGTGTAGCCGCCGCCGACGATCTGGGCGGCGATCGGCTGGTGGAACAGGGTCAGGTCGCTGCGGGTCAAGGTGACATGTTCGTCAAGCTTGACCCGGCCGCGGTCGACCGCATCCAGAGCGGTGATCGACACCCATAATTTGCTGACGCTCTGCTGGGGATAGAGCTCGTCGGCCTTCCATCCAGTGTGCCACCCGTCGCCGACCGACCGCACCGCAATGCCGACGCGGCCGTCGAACTGGCTGCCGAGCGCATTGATGCGGTCGCGCAAATAGGTTGGGACCTGCGGCACCGGCGCCGGGCGAATGATCGTCGGCGCCGGCCGCGGTTCGGCCACCTGGATTGCCGCCGAGGCGCTGACTTGGGCCAGGCCGGCTATCACTACGGCCAGTCCCGCGCGGCTCCAGTATGACGTCATGACCCCTCGTACTCCTACCCTTGTTACCAAGGTACTAAGTTTGACTTTCCAGCATCTTGGCCAGGCAAGCTGAACGCCGGCTGTGCCGCCGCCGGGCAAGATTCGCATTCGCGAGTCGCCTTGCCAACCCCCTTTTTGGCCAACCGCCTTTTTCGGAGCGCGGTTGAAATCGACTTTTAGCGGTCGGCGCCGTCTCCGGCGAGCAGCGCCGACGATTCGATCTCGTCCAGGGCGCGATGGGCGGCGACATATTGCCGCGCCTTGTCGACCCATGGTCCGGCGCGCGTCGCGCCCGGCATGCGCATGGTCTCGGCCAGCGCCGCATCGACATCGCCAGTGCTCAGCCGGCTGGCCGCGCGGCGGTAGCGCGCATCGGGTTTGGGCGACGGCACGTCGGCGCGGCGGATATCGATCAGCGAGCCAAGCTCGCGCTGGACATTGGCCCACCAGCTGCTGCGCGGTCCGCCAGCCCGCAGGTCGGGTCCGATCTTGTCGTAATCGGAAACCAGTTCATCGAGCCGGACCGGCGTTCGCGAGGCGGTGACGATGGTCGCCACCGCGCGCGGGTGGCGCGCCCCGAAGCGGTCGACCAGCAAGGTTTCGAGATAGCCCAGCGAGACGCCGCGGTCGATCGCCCGGCGGGTAGCGAAGGCGACCACCAGCGCATCGGTCCTTCCGGCCGACCCTTCCGCCCGCCGCGCCGCATTCTCGACCCGCCCGACCCGCGCTTCGAGCCCGGCGATGCGCGCTTCCACCGCAGCCGCCTCGACCGCGTCGCTTTCGGGCGTTTGCGGCGCGGATGCGGCCAGACGCTGCGGCGTGACCGGCACCGCTGGTGCCGACGAAACTACGCCGAGCAAGTTGGCGGCGCGGTTGTAACGGGCCAGCGCCCAGGTCGCGGCGGCGGCGCCGGCGATGATCAGCATCAGCCCGATCATCAGCCGGGCGCTCCAGCTCAAGCGGCTGCGGGGAACGGTCGCATTCATATCGTTACGGGCTTGTCGCACAGCCGCGCGGCGAGGGCCAGCAGGGCCCGATCATCGGGCGTGGCGGCGACCGCGACCTGGTCCCACCCGCTGCCCGCCGCAACCGCGGCGGCGGCGCTGATCGCGGCGATGCGGACGGTCGAACGATCGATCCCGGCCTCGACCGCCAGTTGCGCGAAACGCCGGCCGGCGCGCGGCGAATGGATCGCGGCGACTTGTCCCGCCACCGCGCGCAAATCGCCAGGTACCGGCAGTTCGCTCGATCGATAGACCGGCACGCTGGTCACCGCTTGGCCGGCGTTGAATGCAATCCGATGCTCGCCGCACAGATGCAGTAGGCGCAGGTCCGGTGCAATCGACCGCAGCAATTGTTCCACCCCGCCATTGCCCACGCTCGCAACCGTGAAACCGGCTCCGCGCGCCGCTTGTGCAGTGGCCTTGCCGACCGCGTGAACCGGCAGGCCGCGGAAGGGATCGATCTGCTCGCCGCCGTAGTGGACGGCGCTGGCGCTGGTCAGCAACAGCCCGTCGAACGCGTCCGCGTCCGGCGCCTGCCAGCCGAACGCTTCGATGACGAACAAGGGCATCGCGCAGGCGTCGAGGCCAAGTTTCTTGGCGCGCTCGACGGTCGACGTCGCGCCCGGCTCGGGACGGACGATCACCAGCCGTCTCATTTGGCCCCGAACAGGCTCCGGATCGAGGGCGGCGCCTGCTCGAGCATGCGCAGCGCGAGCCGGCGCGGGCATTCGTCGTCGCCGCAGTCGAACACATCCTTGCTTTCGACCATCTCGCTGCCGTCTTCAGAGAATAATTGGGCGCGGATATGGAGCTCGCCATCGTCGAGCAAGGCCAGCGCGGCGACCGGCGAACTGCACGAACCGTTGAGGGCGCGGGTGAACGCCCGCTCGGCCGAGACCGCCCAGAAGGTGATCTGGTTGTTGACCGTGGTCAGGACGCTCTGGGTGATGGTGTCGTCGGTCCGGCACTCGAGCCCGAGCGCGCCCTGGCCCGGCGCCGGCAGCAGGATCTCGACCGGGATCGGCACGCCGACCCCGATCAGCCCGAGCCGTTTCAACCCGGCCGACGCCAGCAGGGTCGCATCGACTTCACCCGCTTCGACCTTTTTCAGCCGGGTTTCGACATTGCCCCGCAGCGGCACGATCATGAGGTCGGGCCGCATCCGCTTGATCTGCGCTGCGCGCCGCGGTGAGGAGGTGCCGAAGGTCGCGCCCTGGGCCAGATCCTGGATCGACGCCGCCCCGATCAGCCGGTCGCGGACATCGCCGCGCGGACGCATCGCGGCAAGATGGATTTTGCGCGGGCGCTCGCTTTCGACATCCTTCATCGAATGGACGCAGAAATCGACCTCGCCGGCGAGCAGCGCAAGGTCGAGCTCCTTGGTCCACAGCGCCTTGCCGCCCACTTCGGCCAGCGGGCGGTCGGTGATCTTGTCGCCGCTGGTCTTGACGGTAACGATCTCGACATAGCCGGCCGGCCAGCGCTGCGACGTTTCGAGCGCTGCTGCGACCTTGCGCGCCTGGGCCAGCGCCAGCGGCGAACCGCGCGTGCCGAGTTTGAGCCCGCCGCTCATTTCAGGTCACTGTTCATGGCTCACCCCTAGTGCATCGGGGCCGGTTGAGGCAAAGGGCGCCTTCATGCTGATCCTTGGCCTCGAATCCTCGTGCGACGACAGCGCCGCCGCGATCGTCGGCAGCGATCGGCGGATCGTCGCCCACGCGATCGTCTCGCAGAATGCCGCGCACCAGCCGTACGGCGGAGTCGTTCCCGAAATCGCCGCCCGCGCCCATGTCGAAATCCTGCCCGGGCTGATCCGCCGGGTGATCGACGAGGCCGGCATTGAGGTCGGCCAGGTCGACGCCATCGCCGGCACCGCCGGGCCGGGCCTAATCGGTGGCGTCATGGTCGCGTTGCTCGCCGGCAAGGGCCTGGCGCTGGCGACCGGCAAGCCGCTGATCGCGGTCAACCATCTCGAGGGCCATGCGCTGTCGCCGCGGCTGGTCGATCCCGCTTTGGAATTTCCCTATCTGCTGCTGCTGGTGTCTGGCGGCCACTGCCAATTGCTCGAAGTCGCCGGAGTCGGCCGCTACCGGCGGCTGGCGACGACCATCGACGATGCGGTCGGCGAAGCGTTCGACAAAGCGGCCAAATTGCTCGGGCTCGATTATCCCGGCGGCCCGGCGCTCGAAGCGCTGGCGGCCGAAGGCGATCCGACCGCGGTGCCGTTGCCGCGCCCTCTGTTCGGCTCGCCCGAACCCCATTTCTCGTTCGCCGGCCTCAAAAGCGCGGTCCAGCGCGCGGTCGCTTCGGGTGACCACCGCCCGGCCGACATCGCCGCCAGCTTCCAGCAGGCGGTGATCGACTGTCTGGTCGACCGCACTAGCTTGGCGCTCGCAACCAGCGACGCGCCCTCGCTGGTGGTCGCCGGCGGAGTCGCCGCCAACCGCGAGATTCGGGCCGCGCTCGAACAGCTGGCGGTCAGCAGCGGCCGCCGCTTCAGCGTGCCGCCGGCTTGGCTGTGCACCGACAATGCGGCGATGATCGCCTGGGCCGGGGCCGAGCGCTTCGCCGCCGGGCTGACCGATCCGCTCGACGTTCCGGCGCGGGCGCGCTGGCCGCTCGACCAGTCGGCCGAAAAAGTCCGCGGCGCCGGGGTCAAGGCATGAACAGCGAGCGCCTGGCGATCATCGGCGGCGGCGCGTGGGGCACCGCGCTGGCCCAGGTCGTCGCCAGCGGCGGGCGCGACACTCTGCTGTGGGCGCGTGAACCCGAAGTCGCCGACGCGATCAATTCGGCGCATGAAAACACCGTCTTCCTGCCCGGCCCCAAGCTCGATCCGGCGATCCGCGCCACGACCGAGCTGAGCGAGGCCAACGACTGCGACGTGTGGCTGGTGGTCACTCCGGCCCAGCACATGCGGGTCGTGCTCGAGCAGGCGCCGCCGCGCGAGCGGGCGCTGATCCTGTGCTCGAAGGGGATCGACGAGCATAGCGGGATGCTGCTCCACGACGTCGCCCAGGCGGCGTGCCCCGCTGCCCAGGTGGCGGTGCTGTCGGGGCCGACCTTTGCCCATGAAGTCGCCGCCGGATTGCCGACCGCGGTGACGCTCGCCGCCGCCGATGCGGCCGTCGCCGAAGCGCTTCGCCAGCGCATCGCCGTCCCCAATTTCAGGATTTACCTGAGCGATGACGTGATCGGCGCCGAGATCGGCGGAGCGGTCAAGAACGTGCTCGCGATCGCCTGCGGCGTGGTCGAAGGCAAGGGCCTCGGCCAGAATGCACGGGCGGCGATGATCGCCCGCGGCTTTGCCGAGATGACCCGCTTCGGCCTGGCTTGCGGCGCTCGGCGCGAGACCCTCGTCGGCCTGTCCGGCCTCGGCGATTTGGTGCTGACCTGTTCGTCGACCAGCTCACGCAATTTTTCATTGGGCAAGGGGATTGGCGAGGGCCGCTCGGCCGCCGAGCTGCTGGCCGATCGCCGGACCGTCGCCGAAGGGGCGTTTACCGCGCCGGTGCTGGCCCGGCTGGCGGCAAAGCGCGGGGTCGACATGCCGATCGTCGATGCGGTCGACGGTCTGCTCGCCGGGCGGGTGTCGGTCGATGCCGTGCTCGGACAATTGCTGGCCCGCCCGCCGCGCGCCGAAAGTCACTAGAAATCGACCGCGATCCCATCCTTCTCCCAATCGCCGTAGCGGGTCGGGTTGAGCCGATCTGGCTCGCCTGCCGGCGGATCGCTGGCATCGGGCGCCGCTTCGGGAACCGGTGGCGACGGGCTCAGATAGTCGGGCGGATCGAGGTGTCTGGGGCGCTTCATCAGCCCAAAATGCGCCCTGAGGTGACCAATGCCAAGCGTTGAACTCGATACCGCCGGAGTCGGCGCGCGCCGCGCCGCGCTGCAGATGCTCGATGCGGTGCTGCGCCAGGGCAAGACGCTCGACGCCGCGGCCCAGCAATTCCACGCCAACACCGGCGATCGCGCCGCTGCCGACCAGGGCCTGGCGATCGCCATTGCCGGCGAGGCGCTGCGCCGCCTGCCCGATCTCGACGCCTTGATCGACAGCGCCACCCCGCGCCCGCTGCCGTCCGATTCGAAGGCGCGGATGGTGCTGCGCCTGGCGCTGGCGCAGAAAATCGGGCTCGGCACGCCCGATCATGCGCTGGTCGCGACCGCTTTGCCGCTGGTCGACGGCGGACCGCGGCGGCTGGTCCACGGTGTGCTCGGCACGCTGCTGCGTAAGGGCATCCCGGCAGTCGAGGCGCCGCGCCTGCCCGAGCCGGTCGAACGCCGCTGGAGCGTGGCGTGGGGCGACCCGACCGTAGAGGCGGCGCGGCGCCAGATCGCGCGGCGGCCACCGCTCGACCTCAGTTTCGCCGACGATGCCGCCGCCCAGGCCTATGCCGCAGCGCATGGCGGCGTTTCGCTCGCGCCGCGCCATGTGCGCCTGCCCGAAAGCTCGGCGGTGCCCGCTCTGGCCGGCTTCGGCGAAGGCGCGTGGTGGGTCCAGGATCTCGCCGCCTCGCTCCCGGCGCGGATGATCCCGGCCGACGCCGCCGACGTGCTCGACCTGTGCGCCGCGCCGGGCGGCAAGACCATGCAGCTCGCCGCCGCCGGCCACCGCGTGACGGCGGTCGATGCGTCGAAGAACCGCCTGGCGCGGATTCGCGAGAATCTGCAGCGGACCAATTTGAGCGCGACCCTGGTCCCGGTCGACGCGCTGACGTGGCAGCCGGGGCGGATGTTCGACGCGATCCTGCTCGACGCGCCATGTTCGGCCACCGGCACTTTCCGCCGCCATCCCGAAGTGCTCTACCGCGCTCGCCCGCAAGTCATCGCCGGCAGCGCCGATCAGCAGGCGCGCCTGCTCGAGCGTGCCGCCGCCTGGCTCAATCCCGGCGGCGCTCTAGTCTATTCGGTGTGCAGCCTCGAATATGAGGAAGGCGAGGCGATCGTCACCGCCTTCCTCGCGTCGCGCCCGGATTTCCGGCTCGATCGGCCGGGCGACTTGCCCACTTTCGTCATCCCCGACGCGGCCGGCCGGCTGCGCATCCTGCCCGGGCTGATCGAGGATCGCGGCGGGCTCGACGGCTTCTTCGCCGCGCGCCTTGTCCGAACCGCCGGTTAGCGTCTAATCGGCGGCTATGCCTGCTCCCATGATTTCGCCCTCGATCCTGTCCGCCGACTTCGCCCGCCTCGGCGAGGAAGTCCGCGCGATGGACGAAGCCGGCGCCGACTGGCTCCACATCGACGTGATGGACGGCCATTTCGTGCCCAACCTCACGATCGGCCCGGCGGTGGTCAAGGCGCTGCGCCCGCACACCGCCAAGCCGCTCGACGTCCATCTGATGATTTCCCCGGTCGACCCGTTTCTCGACGCCTTCGCCGAGGCTGGCGCCGACATCATCACCGTCCACCCCGAGGCCGGGCCGCACCTCCACCGCTCGATCCAGCGGATCAAGGCGCTCGGCAAGAAGGCCGGCGTGTCCTTGAACCCCGGCACCCCGGCCAAGATGCTCGATTATGTGCTCGAAGACATCGACCTGGTGCTGGTGATGAGCGTCAATCCCGGCTTCGGCGGCCAGAAGTTCATCGCCAGCCAGCTGGGTAAGATCGAAGCGATCGCCAACCGCGTCGCCAAGCAGGGTCTCGACGTCGCGATCGAGGTCGACGGCGGGATCGACGCTGCCACCGCCCCGCAGGCCATTGCCGCCGGCGCTACCGTGTTGGTCGCCGGAACGGCAGCGTTTCGCGGCGGGCCGGACCATTACGCCGCCAATCTTGCCGCCTTGCGAGGAGCTGGATGAGCGCCAAGCCCGCGGGCCCGACCGCGGCCGAACGCGATGTCGTCCGCAAGCTTGCCCGCGGCTCGCTGTTCTCGCGCCTGGTCGGGTCGGGCCGCCAGCCGCTCAAGATCGCCGCGGTACCGCGCGATCATGTCGCCGGCGATCGCAGCCGCGGCGATGCGCTGCTCGCCGGCCGCTTCACGCTCGGCGCCGAATCGCGCTCGATGACCCCGGCCGAATTCGGCCAGATCGGGGTCGACGGCCCGGTCGCCGAGCAATTGCAGGGTTTTTCGTGGCTGCGCGACCTTGCCGCCGCCGCCAGCCGCGAAAATGGCGCGCGGTTGGCCGAAGCGCTCGCCGGGCGCTGGCTGCTGGTCCACGGCACTCGCGCCGACGACGCCTGGCGGCCCGACCTGTGGGGCGAGCGGATCCTGTTCTGGACCGCCTACGCGCCGTACATCCTGTCGAGCCGCGATGCCGGCTATCGCTCGGCTTTGCTCAACACGCTGGCCCGCGGCGCGCGCCACCTTGACGCCACCGCCGACTGCGCCCCTTCTGGCCTCAAACGGATCACCGCCTGGGCCGGAGTGGTCGCCGCCGGGCTACTCATCCAGGGCGGCGTGACTCGCGTGGCGCGCGGCGAAGCGGGCATCGCCCGGGCGCTCGCCACCGCGCAATTCGAAGATGGCGGGCTGACCAGCCGCTCGCCGTTTGAGCAGATGCTGCTGGTCGATCGCCTCGGCCTGCTCCGCGCGGCGTACTTTGCCGCCAAGCAGACCTTACCCGACGGCATCCAGGCGGCCGCTGCGGCGGCGCTCGCCGCCTTGCATGGCGTGACCATGGGCGACGGCGCCTTGTCGAGCTGGCAGGGCGGCAACCCGGGCGACGCCGCGCGCCTCGCCGCTTTGGTCGAAGGCAGCGGCCTGCGCGCCCGCCCGCTGCGCGCAGCCCGCGGCTGGGGCTATCAGCGGATGTCGGCGCTGGGCACGATCCTGGTGCTCGACGCCGCCCCGCCGCCGCCGCCCCGGATGACCGCCAGCGGCGCCGCCTCGACCCTCGCCTTCGAGCTGTCCGACGGCGCCCAGCGGCTGGTGGTCAATTGCGGCGGCCCGGCGCCGCTGCCGTCGACCCTGTCGGCCGAACTGATCGAGGCGCTGCGCTCGACCGCGGCGCACAGCACGCTGACCCTGGCCGACGCCAATTCGACCGCGATCCTCGGCGACGGCTCGCTCGGCAAGGGCGTCAGTGACGTCACCGTCGACCGCTCCGAAGACAATGATTCGAGCCGCATCGAAGCCAGCCACGACGGCTACGTCCGCCGCTTCGGGCTGATCCACAAGCGCAGCCTGATGCTCGGCAACGACGGCAAGGAATTGCGCGGCGCCGACCAGCTGATCGCCAAGGGCCGGCGCAAGGTGCGCGGGGCGGTGCCGTTCGCGGTCCGCTTCCACCTCGCGCGCGATGTCGAAGCAACGCTGACCGCCGACGGCATGGGCGCCATCCTCCGTTCGCGCGGCACGCCGCCGTGGAACTTCCGCTGCCGCGGCGCGATGCTGACCACCGAGGAAAGCATCTTCGTCGACGGCGCCGGCGCGTCGCACCCGAGCACGCAATTGGTGATCGTCGGCGAAATGTCCGGCATTGGCGGCGAAGTCGGCTGGCAGTTCCGCCGGACCAGTTAAGGGAATTCGATGACTGACATGGTGCCCATCAAGCGGGCGTTGATTTCGCTATCCGACAAATCCGGGCTCGACCAATTGGCGGCCGGCCTCGCCCGGCACAAGGTCGAGCTGGTGTCGACCGGCGGCACCGCCGCGCGGCTGCGGGAGCTGGGCCACGAGGTGCGCGACATTTCCGACGTCACCGGCTTTCCCGAAATCATGGACGGGCGGGTCAAGACGCTCCATCCCAAGGTCCACGGCGGGCTGCTCGGGGTGCGCGACAATCCTCAGCACCGCGCCGTGATGGACCAGCACGGGATCGAGGACATCGACCTCGTCGTGGTCAACCTCTACCCGTTCGAGCAGACCGTTGCGTCGGGCGCCGACCGCGCGACGATCATCGAGAATATCGACATCGGCGGCCCGTCGATGGTCCGGTCCGCGGCCAAGAACCACGCTTTTGTCGCGGTCCTCACCGACCCGGCCGATTATTCCGAACTGCTGGCCGAGCTCGACGCCAATAACGGCGCTGCCTCGCTCGCTTTGCGCAGTCGCCTTGCGGCCAAGGCCTATGCGCTGACCGCGGCCTATGATTCGACCATCTCGCAATGGTTCGCGTTCGCCGACCAGGGTGAGCGCTGGCCCGCAACCTGGACGCTCTCGGCCAGATTGAAGATGCCGCTGCGCTACGGTGAGAATCCGCACCAGCAGGCCGCGCTCTACGTGCCCGTCGGCGCGCGATCGCGCGGCATCGCCCAGGCCGAGCAGGTTCAGGGCAAGGAGCTCAGCTACAACAACCTCAACGATGCCAGCGCCGCGCTCGATCTCGCCGCCGAATTTCGCGACGGACCGCCGGCGATCGTCATCGTCAAGCACGCCAACCCGTGCGGAGTCGCCCGCGCCGACACGCTGGTCGGCGCCTGGGCGGCCGCGCTGGCCTGCGACAGCGTCTCGGCGTTCGGCGGGATCGTCGCCGCCAACCGCACCCTCGACGGTGAAACGGCCGAGGCGATCGCGCAGATCTTCACCGAGGTGGTGGTCGCGCCCGATGCCGACGCGGACGCTCGCGCGGTGTTCGCCCGCAAGAAGAATTTGCGCCTGCTGCTGACCGGTGAGCTGCCCGATCCGGCCCGCGCCGGCCAGACGCTGGCGGTGATTGCCGGCGGGCTGCTGGTGCAGGATCGCGACAATGGCCAGCTCGACCGCGACCAGCTCAAATGCGTCACCCGGCGCCAGCCGACGGCGCGGGAAATGGCCGACTGCCTGTTCGCCTGGACCGTCGCCAAGCACGTCAAATCCAACGCCATCGTCTACGCCAAGGGCGATTCAACTGCCGGCATTGGCGCGGGACAGATGAATCGCCGCGATTCGGCGCGAATCGCCGCCGCCAAGGCACTCGAAGCGGCGCAGACCAATCAGTGGCCCGAGCCGCGAACCTTTGGCTCGGCGGTCGCTTCGGACGCCTTCTTCCCGTTTGCCGACGGCCTGATGGCGGCGGTCGAGGCGGGCGCCACCGCGGTCATTCAGCCGGGCGGCTCGATCCGCGACGACGAGGTGATCGCCGCCGCCGACGCCGCCGGCGTGGCGATGCTGTTCACCGGCATGCGCCACTTCCGCCACTGATTCGCGACGCAAAAAAGGGGCGACCGTGAGGCCGCCCCTTCGCTTGTGGGTGTCGCGCCGGAGCGCGAAACTCGCCTACCAGTAGCGGTTGTGAACCACCTGGATGACGCGCCCGTTGCGGGTGTTGACTAGCAACAGATCGTCGCCGTAGCGAATCCAGCGCTGGTAGCGGCCCGGAGCGCGCAGCTGGTACATGTTGTAATCCGACACGTAATAGCGCGAACCATAGAACGACGGCTGCAGCTGGTAGCCAACGTTCAGCGGACGATAGCGCCAGTTGCGAACCGGAGCGTTATAGACCTTCCAATGGGCCGAATGACGCTTGGCCTGCTGCTTGTTGTGATGGCGCGTGTCATGGCGCGCTTCACTGCGCTGATGCCGGTCGCCTTCGCGCGAAGCAGCGTTTGCTGCTGCACCCGAAAACATGGTCGCGGCCATCAGGCCCATCAAGATTGTCTTACGCATCTCTACTCTCCTTCAAAATGTGCCGGGTATAACACCTGAAAGGCGCTGACGATCCAGCTCACTCCTGGTTATGGCCGCCGCCGCCTGAACCCAGCCGAAACCGCTTAGTCATTTGCCGGTCACCTAGGCGGCCTCCGAAAAAGGGCGGATTGGCGCCACCTGCCCTAAATAATATCGTCCGCTACCTGGCCTTGCGCTTCGGCGGCGCGGAGGCCTTCGATATCGTCCTTGCGCAGGCGGAACAGCTCGCGGTCCTCGGGGCCGAAACCCTTGATCCACAGCACCGCTCCAAAGGCGCCGAGCATCGCCGGGATGCCGATCGCCAGCTGCAATATGGGCGGCATGAAAAGCCGCACCGGAATGCCGATCGCCATCCCGGCCGCCGCCGCCCAGCCGATGTCCCAGCGCCAGCCGGAGACCGGCGCGGCAAGCGTCCGGGCGAGCAGCCGCGATTTGGCGATCGAGGCGAAGGCGAGCGCCAGGCACAAGGCGATCGCCGGCCCCGTTGCCTGCCACGCCAGCGGCCATCGGGCGTCGCGCATGACGATGATCAGCCCGGCGCTCAACACCGCCTCGAGCGCCAGCATGACCAGGCTAATTGCCATGTTGCGGTGCCGCGCGACGTAGATCAGCGCCGCTTCGCTGACCACCGCCGCGGCGGCAATGACTTCGGCGGCAAGCAGGAATGACAGGGTCGCGGTGCCGCCGGTGAAGCCCGACCCGACCAGCCCCATCACCGCGCGTCCCGGGATCGACAGCGAAATCGCGATTCCGACCTGGGCGGCGATGATCCAGTAGGTCACCTGGCGCACCTGGGCGGCGATCGCGCTCTTGTCGCCGGCGGCGATGTTGCGCGCGATCACCGGGCCGAGCACCGGCTCGAAGCTGGTCTTCAACTTGGCCGGCAGCGAGGCGACTTGCTGCGCGACATAATAGATGCCGACGAAGGCTGGGCTGAGGAACAGCCCGAGGACCGCCAGGTCGACCCGGCGCGACGCCCATTCGACCGCGTCGGCGGCGGCCAACGGACCGTTGCGCCGCGCCGTCCGCCAGGCGGTTGGAAAGTCCGGCCGCCAGCTGCGTGGCAGGCCGTAACTGCGCACTAGCGGGATCACTGCGGCGATCAACGCCGCGACCATCGAGATCACATAGGAGATGATCAGCCCGTCGCGCAGCGAGTAGAATGAGAAGCCGAAGGCGGCGATGCTGATCGCCCATGGCTCGACAATCGATCGCGCCCGCACGGTCGCGCCGACATCGTCGCGATAGGCCAAAGCGGCCAGCGAGATATCGGTCCAGCTGATCGCGAAGACGGTGATCGGCAGCAGCCAGTCGAGCCCATAGACCGGGCTGTTGGGGAACATCGCCTGGGGGAAAAAGCCGAGGATGGTCATGCCGACGGCCGAACCGATCGCCGCCACCATCATCGCGTCGGCGATGACGGAGGCATGCGGCTTGGTCGCGTCGGCGAGCTGCTGTGCAAGCCCGCGGCGCAGGCCGAACGCCGCCAATTGCGCGGCGAACTCGACCGTCAGCACGGCATAGGCAAACCGTCCGAGCGCCTCGGCCCCGTAGACCCGGCCGGCGATGAACAGGAACGGCAGCCGCGCCACCAGCCGCAACACGAACCCAAAGACATTGATCCGGCCGCCACGCGCTAGCGTCGCCATGTCCGCTGCGGGAGGCGGCGCCGGCGCGTCGGAACTGATCAATGCGCGGCGCCCCAGTGGCTTCCCCAGCCGACTTCGACATCGAGCGGAACATCGAGCTGGATCGCCGGCTCGGCGGCGCTGGCCATGACCGTGCGGATGACCTCGGCGGCTTCCTGCTCGCGCCCGTCGGGCACTTCGAACACCAGTTCGTCGTGGACCTGGAGCAGCATTCGCACGCCGTCGAGCCCGGCCGCGTCGAGCGCGTCGTCCATCCGCGCCATCGCCCGCTTTATGAGGTCGGCGCTGGTCCCCTGGATCGGCGCGTTGATCGCCGCGCGCTCGCTGCCCTGGCGCAAATTCTGCTGGCGGCTGCCGATGTTGGGGAAATGCGTCTTGCGCCCTAACAGGGTGCGCGTGAACCCGTTCTCGCGGGCGAAGGTCAGGGTCTGGGCGATGTAGTTGCGAATGCCAGGGAAGCGCTCGAAATAGCGGTCGATGATCGCCTGGCCCTCCTCGCGGCTGACACCCAGGCGCCCGGCCAGCCCCCACGACGAAATCCCGTAGAGGATTGCGAAGTTGATGGTCTTGGCCTTGTTGCGGTTGTCGCGGTCGTCGGACCCGAACAATTCGATCGCGGTCAGATTGTGAATGTCGGCCTTGTCGCGGAACGCGTCCTTGAGCGCCGGCACGTCGGCCATGTGCGCCGCCAGCCGAAGCTCGATCTGGCTGTAGTCGGCGCTGAGCAGGACATGGCCCGGCTCGGCCACGAACGCGTCGCGGATCTTGCGCCCGATTTCGGTGCGGATCGGAATGTTCTGCAAATTGGGGTCGGTCGAGGACAATCGCCCGGTTTGCGCCACAGCCAGGCTGAAACTGGTGTGGACCCGCCCGGTCTCGGGGTTGATCTGGGCCTGCAGCGCATCGGTGTAGGTCGACTTGAGCTTGGACAGCTGGCGCCATTCGAGCACCAGTCGGGCGCATTCGACGCCCTCGCCGGCGAGCCGCTCGAGCTCGGTGACGTCGGTCGAATAAGCTCCGCTCTTGCCCTTGCGCCCGCCCTTGAGGCCGAGCCGCTCGTACAGCACCTGGCCCAGTTGCTGGGTCGACCCGATCGTGAACGGGCCGCAGGCGGCGTCGTATATGCGCTGCTCGAGCGCCGCGATCTCGGTCGCGAATTCGCCCGACAGCTTGGCCAGATAGTCGCGGTCGACCTTGACTCCGCGGCGCTCCATGCGGCCGATCACCGGCACCAGCGGCCGGTCGACCCGCTCATACACTTGCGCCGCCGCCTCGGCCGTCACGCGCGGCTTCAGCCGGTGCCACAGCCGGAGCGTGATATCCGCATCTTCCGCCGCATATTCAGTGGCTTGCGGCAGTGGCACCTTGTCGAACGTGATCTGCTTGGCGCCGGTCCCGCAGACCGCCTTGAAGGCGATGCAGTCATGGTCGAAGTGGAGCTTGGCAAGCTCGTCCATGCCATGGCCGTGCAGGCCGGCGTCGAGGTCGAAGCTGAGCAGCATGGTGTCGTCATAGGGGGCGACATCGATCCCCTCCTTGTCGAACATCACCCAGTCATATTTGAAATTGTGCCCGATCTTGAGCACCGCGGGGTCTTCGAACAGCGGCTTCAATTTGGCGATCACGACCGCTTTGTCGAGCTGGCTCGGGGCGTCCGAATAAAGGTCCGCGCCGCTGTGGCCGACCGGTACGTAGCATGCCTTGTTGGGGGCAGTGGCGAGGCTGATCCCGGCCAGCCGGGCGATCACGCAATCGATGCAGTCGGTCTCGGTATCGACCGCGATCTGACCATACGCGCGCGCTTCCTCGATCCAGCGGTCGAGCGCCGCTTCGTCGGTCACCGTCTCATAGGTCGAGCGGTCGACGGCGATCGCCTCGGCCGGCGCCGGCGGCTTGGGCTGCGGTGTACAAGCCGACGCCATGACGTCATTGGTGCCGCCGCCGCTGCTGCTTCCGCCAAGCCCGCCGCGCCCGCCAACCATCCGCGCCAGCAGGGTCTTGAAACCCTGCTCCTCGAGGAATTCCTTCAACGGCTGCGGCGGGATCCCGGTCAGCGCCAGGTCCTCGAGCGGTTCGGGCAGCGGCGAATCACACACCAGCCGGACGAGCTCGCGCGACAGCCGCGCATTGTCGGCATGCTCGATCAGATTCTGCTTCAACTTGGGCTTGGTGATCTGGTCGGTGCTGGCGAGCACTGTTGTCAGGTCGCCGAACTGCTGGATCAGCTGGGTCGCGGTCTTGGGACCGACGCCGGGCACGCCCGGCACATTGTCGACGCTGTCGCCCATCAGCGCCAGGACGTCGCCGACCAGTTCCGGCCCGACCCCGAACTTGTCGTTGACATAGGCCTCGTCGATGCGGCGGTCGTTCATCGTGTCGAGCATGTCGACCGAGCCGTCCTCGACCAATTGCATCAGATCCTTGTCGGAGCTGACGATGGTCACCTTCCACCCGGCCTTCTTGGCGGCGGTGACGTAGCAGGCGATAATGTCGTCGGCCTCGAGCCCCTGCTCCTCGATGCACGGGATCGAGAACGCCCGGGTGGCGGTGCGGATCAGCGGGAATTGCGGGACGAGGTCGGCCGGCGCCGGCGGTCGGTGGGCCTTGTACTGGTCGTACATTTCGTTGCGGAAAGTATGCTCCGACTTGTCGAGGATGACCGCCATGTGGGTCGGTCCATCGGCCTTGTTGAGACCGTCGGCGAGCTTCCACAGCATGCTGGTATAGCCATAGACCGCGCCGACATTGAGCCCGTCGCGGTTGGTCAGCGGCGGCAGCCGGTGATAGGCGCGAAAGATGTAGCTCGACCCGTCGACGAGGTAGAGATGGTTCTGAGTGTCCGGCATAGGTCGGCGGGGTTTAGCAGGGTGCCAGCGGGATGCTAGACACGCGACTTTGACAACCGTCAAAGCGTCGCTTGGGCGCAGCAGCTAATGGATTGGCGAACGCAGGAGTTTGCTCATGTCCATCCGCTTGAAACACGACATCCTCGCCGCCCGGAATGAAATCTCGGCTCCCCCCGTCCCCCGGGCGTGCGAGGATCGAACCTTCGGGCTGCCGCCCGTCCTGCACTTTGCCTCGGCCGCGCTATACCTCGGTTTCGTCAGCGTGTTGTGGCTGGCTTTTGCAAGTCCCGGCCTGGCCGTGCCCTACGCAATTTTCGTGATCTTCATCGCCGCATTTTTTGCAGTGCCCGGATTATGGGCGCGGATGAACCCGAAGGAGAGCCGCACCCAGGCGCTCAGCTGGTCGCAATTCGTTGAAAACGGCATCGATACGCTCAACGGCCGAACCAGCGCCGGCGAAGCGGCCACCTTGGTGCTGCTGCTTCCGGTGCTGATCTTCGGCTGGGCGCTGGCGGTCGCGACCATCGCCGCGCTGGTCTAGGCGCCGGCGAATTCTTCGAGGCGCGCGACATCGAGGATCTGCATACCTCTTGCGCCCTCCCGCTGGATCGCCCGCCCACGTTCGAGCACGGTTAGTTCGCGGCTGACCGTCTCTATCGTCAAGCCAAGCATCCCGGCGATCTCGCCGCGGGTCAGCTGCAGGTCGAAGCGCGGTGCCGGGTGACACGGCGATTCGCTCGCCGATCGGGCCATCGCCAGCAAGAACCCTGCGACTCTTTGCCGGCCGGTGCGGCGGCCCATCAGATCGATCAGTGCACGGCTTTCAAGCAAGTCCTCTGCTGACCGGCGCAACAGCGCTCGGCCGAGCGCGGGGAACCGCTCGATCGCGCGCTCGTACAGCGCCTTGGGGAACACGCACAGCTCGCTGTCGGTCAATGCCACGATATCGTGGTGTGCAACCGGCGCAAACATCTCGCCGACGAACCCGGCCGGGTGGATCAGCGACAGGATTCGCTCGGTGCCGTCCTTGCCGAAGCTGCTGATCTTGAGCGCGCCGGAAATCAGGGTCGCGCAGGCAATTTCCTCGTCCCCGCTCGCGACCATCGTGTCGCCGCGCGCCAGCCGGCGGTGATGACCGATCTCAGTCACCTCGCGCCGCTCGTCCTCACTCAGCGCCGAGCACGCCGCGCGGTCGCGGACCGGACAGGTCGAACAAGCGAGCGGGTTGGCCGGCATGGCTTAGGCTTAGGAGCGAGCGACGGATGGCGCCAGTGTCGGCAAAGCACGATAGGATGTTGGGCGTTGCAGGAGGAAATTACGATGAGTGAAAAGTTCGAACGCCACCGCCAGCCGTGGAAGCAGGACGAGATCCACAAGCTTCACTTGCTCGCCGGCAAGGGCATGTCGCTGCGCGCGATTGCCAAGGCGCTGACCCGCAGCGAGGAATCGGTTCAGGTTCGCGCCCGGGCGGACAAGCTGACCATCGCCAAGCTGCGCTGAGAATCGCCTGGCCGTCAGCCTGACAGCGTGTCGCGGCCAGGGTCATCGTGACTTCGAGACCCTCCGGCCGCCAGACGCGCTGAAGCTCGCCGCGGAACTGCCCGCCGATCGTTCGCTGCGCCAGTGTGCTGCCAAAGCCGGTGGTGCTCGGCGGAGTCTCGATCGGCGGACCGCCGGTCTCGCTCCAGGTGAAGACCAGCTTGCCGCGCGCCTCGCGCCACTTGATGTCGATCTGGCCATCGTCGCTGGTGAGCGCGCCATACTTGGCGGCATTGGTCGCAAGCTCGTGGAAGATGAGCGCGATCCCGCTGATCGCCTGACCGCTGCAATCAACCGCCGGACCGTCGATCGTGAACGGCGACGCATGGCGTCCGTTCGGCACCACGTGGGCACGCACGACCGCGCCAATCAGCTCCGCCAGGTCGGTGGTGTCCGGGCCCGCGTTGGAATCGCTAACCTTCCGCCGAACGAGCGAATGGGCATTGGCCAGCGCGTGGAGCCGGCCCGACAGCGACTCAGCCATCGCCGCCGGAGTCTCGGCGTTCCGCGCGCTGCCACGGATCATTCCGTCGGTGACTGCGAACAGGTTCTTGAGCCGATGGCTCATTTCCTTGGCGACGATTTCCTGCTGCTCAAGGGCGTGGCGCGCTTGCTCGTCGCGCTTGAGCATGAGCAGCGCGATGCCGACGAATTCCGCCACTTCCGATGCTGCCCGGGCATTGCCGCTATCGAAATGGTCCTTCTCGTCTGCGACCATCCACAGCGTTCCAAGCGGTTCTGTGCGGCCGATCACCAGCGGGACGAGCAGAACCTCGGGCAGCACCAGGTGATGCTCCGCGATCCACTCGTAAGCGCGCTCCGGATGAGCAACCAGGACCGGCGAATTGCGATCGAGCGTGACTCCGCACGGGCTATGGTTGCGGGGCGTCGTGGCGTTTTCGAATCGGGCGAGAGTTCCCCGCAAATATTTCCAGCGGAAGATGTCCGGCGCACCGTCGGGGTCGTAAAGACTAAGGCCGGCTGAAACCGCGCCGGTCATTTCCATCGCCAGGTCGACGAACCGCGGCAGGACCTCCGCCGATGGGTCGGCCATCAGCGCGCTCAGCTCGAGCAGCGCCTGCTGCTCGCGGCGGTAATCGGCCCGCTTCGGACGTCGCCGCGCCAAAGACTCGGTGACGAAGACCTTGCTCGCGGCCGCATCGAGCGGCAGTTGTTGGAGATGCCCCGTTCTCATTCCTGATGTTGAGGCGTTCCCGCGCGGCAATGCGAGTCAATTCGGCGCGGGCAAGCTGCGCCGCTGGCCAATGGCGTCACGGCGCCAGTAACGGCCACAGGGTCATGGCGATGCCGACCATGCTGATCGAGTAGACCAGTGTCCGCCACTTGGGCACGCCGGTCGCATACAGCGGCAAATAGGTCAGCCGCGCGACGAGCCAGACGCAGCCGCCGATCGCGGTCCACTCGCTGGTCCGGCCGGCGACCACGACCCCGATCAGCGCCACCATCGCGATCGGGAAGGTCTCGGCGTAATTGGCCTGGGCCCGGGTCAGCCGGCCGACCAGCGGGTTGGGCGGCGGCTGTTCCTGGTCGCGCGCGCTCATGTTCCAGTCGCGGCCATATTGCGCGGTCTTGGCGCGGATCGCGGCGAAGATGTGGATGAACAACAGCACCGCTCCAATTGCGGCAATTCTCAATTCGGTCGGCATGTCATACCTCCCCGCTTACGGCACCAACACGGTGTCCTTGGCCTTCTTGAGCATGTCGGGATAATCGAGCGTGTAGTGGAGCCCGCGGCTTTCGTGCCGCGACAGGGCGCTGCGCACGATCAGGTCGGCGACTTCGAGCAGGTTGCGCAATTCGATCAGGTCGGGGGTGACCCGGAAGTTGCGGTAATATTCGCCGACTTCGGCGCGCAGCATGTCGATTCGGCGCTTGGCCCGCTCGAGCCGCTTGGTGGTGCGGACGATGCCGACGAAATTCCACATGAAGCGGCGGATCTCGCCCCAGATCTGCTGGATCACGACTTCCTCGTCGCTGTCAGTGACGCGGCTTTCGTCCCAGCCCTTAATCGCCGGCGGCGGCGATAACTGGTCCCAGCTGGCGACGATGTGGCGCGCCGCGGCCTGACCGAACACAAGGCATTCGAGCAGGCTGTTCGACGCCAGCCGATTGGCTCCGTGGAGGCCCGACTGGGTCACTTCCCCGGCGGCGTAGAGCCCTTGCGCGTCGGTCCGCCCGTCGAGGTCCACGACCACCCCGCCGCAGGTGTAATGCTGCGCCGGAACGACCGGGATCGGCTCGCGCGTGATGTCGATGCCAAGCCCGAGCAGGCGCTCGTAGATGTTGGGGAAATGCGCTTTGACGAAATCCTCGCCGCGGTGCGAAATGTCGAGGTGGACATAATCGAGCCCGAGCCGCTTGATCTCATGGTCGATCGCCCGGGCAACGATGTCGCGTGGGGCAAGCTCGGCGCGCTTGTCGAACTGGGGCATGAAGCGGGTCCCGCCACCCTCGACTCCGGGCGGCAGCTTCAACTGCCCGCCTTCGCCGCGCACCGCCTCGGTGATCAGGAAGTTCTTGACCTGCAAATTGTAGAGGCAGGTCGGGTGGAACTGCATAAACTCCATGTTGGAAATTCGGCAGCCGGCGCGCCATGCCATCGCGATCCCGTCGCCGGTCGCACCGCGCGGCGCAGTCGAATACATGTAAGCGCGGCCGGCGCCGCCGGTAGCGAGAATGGTCGCGCGCGCGGTCATCGTTTCGACCCGCTTGGTGGTGCGGTTGTAGGCGTACAGCCCGTGGATCACGCCGCTGGTCGAAAAGGTTTTGGCGTGGCGGCCGGTGATCAGGTCGATCGCCACCATGTCGGGCACCATGCGGATATTGGGGTGGCCGGCGGCGGCGTTCTGAAGCGCTTCCTGGACCGCAAAACCGGTCGCGTCGGCGACATGGACGATGCGGCGGTGGCTGTGACCGCCTTCGCGGGTCAGGTGGAGCGCCCCGCCTTCCTCGGCGAACGGCACGCCCAGCTCGATCAGCCGGGCGATCGCCGCGGGCGCGGCGGATACGACATGCTCGACCACCTCGGGGTCGTTGAGCCCGGCGCCGGCGTCGATCGTGTCGCGGACGTGCGCCTCGAAGCTGTCGCCTTCCTCGAGTACGGCGGCGATTCCGCCCTGCGCCCAGCCAGTCGCGCCTTCGCCCAGCGCGCCCTTGGCGATCACCGCGACCTTGTGGGTTTCGGCCAGGTTGAGCGCCGCCGTCAGCCCGGCCGCGCCCGATCCGACGATCAGCACGTCAGCCGCTTCGGTCATGCCGCGGCATCCTCGCTGACCAGGCTCAGGAAGACATCCTCAAGGTCCGGATCGCGGGTCGACACATCAACCACTGCAAGTCCTTCGGCGGCGAGCGTGGCGAGCACCTGGCCGGCGTTGACCTTGTCCTTGCGGTAGGTGATCTCAAGCGTCCGCGGGTCGATCAACGTGATGTTTTCGAAGCACGCCGCGGTCGGGACGGTGGCGATGTCGCGCTCGAACGTCACCACCACCGCTTTGTCTTGCGCCTTGGCGATCAGCTCAAGGGTCGGCTCGTTGGCGATCAGGCGGCCGTGATGGATGATCGCGATGCGGTCGCACAATTGCTCGGCTTCTTCGAGGTAATGGGTCGTCAGCACGACCGTCACGCCCTTGTGATTCAATTCGCGGACGTAATTCCACAGCTCGCGGCGAAGCTCGATGTCGACTCCGGCGGTGGGCTCGTCGAGCACCAGGATCGGCGGCGAATGGACCATCGCCTTGGCCACCAGCAGGCGCCGCTTCATGCCGCCCGACAGGGTCCGCGCATAGGCGTTCGCCTTGTCGGTCAGATGCATCGCCGCGAGCAGCGAGTCGGTCTGCCGCTCGGCTGCCGGCACGCCGTAGAGGCCGGCCTGGATCTCGAGTGCCTCGCGCGGCGTGAAGAACGGGTCGAACAGGATTTCCTGGGGGACGATGCCGATCGAGCGCTTGGCGTTGCGCGGGTGCTGGTCGATGTCGAAGCCCCAGATCGTCGCCTTGCCGCTGCTCTTGGTGACCAGCCCGGCGAGGATGTTGATCAGCGTCGACTTGCCCGCGCCGTTGGGGCCGAGCAGGCCGAAAATCTGCCCGCGCGGGACATCGAAACTGACGTCATCGAGCGCGACCTTGGGCGCCGTACCGTTCGAGGCATAGGTCTTGCACAGCGCTTCAATGCGGATTGCGGCGTCGGTGGTCATCGGCGCAACGCATAGGCACCAGCCTCCCCAGCGACAAGGGACCGGCCGGCGACGTCAACGGTGCGAATCTGGGGCCGCGCTCATTGAAGCGAAAGCGAGCGGCCGCTAGTGCGGACCAATGCCCATTCCACCGCCCGAGATCATCCGCGTCAAAACCGAGCGAGTCGCCTGCGACGGTTCGGGCGAGATTCCCGCCGCGCTCGGCCATCCGCGGGTGTTCCTGCGGATCGAGCCCGACACCGGCTTTGTCGAGTGCGGCTATTGCGACCGCCGCTTCGTCATGATCGGCGGCCCGGCCGACCTCGCGTCATGATCGCCGGCGACCCGCGCCGCTTCCTCTACCGCGAGGCGATGCTCGACCCGGATCAGGCCAAGCGCCTCGCCGCGCGCCATCTGGCGCGGGCCGACGATGGCGAGCTGTACCTGCAATATAGCGCGAGCGAGGCGTTCGGCTTCGACGACGGCCGGCTCAAGACCGCCGATTATCATACCTCGTCGGGCTTCGGGCTGCGCGGCGTGACCGGCGAGACCACCGCGTTCGCCCACGCCAACGAGATCAGCGAAGCGGCGATCGAGCGCGCCGCGGCGACTCTGCGGCTGCTCGATCCGGCGACCGCCGTGCCGGCCCCGTCGCCGCCGCGGACCAACCAGTCGATGTACGGAGCGGACGATCCGCTGTCGGCGATCCCGTTCGCCGACAAGGTCGAGCTGTGCCGCCAGATCGACGCCGCCGCCCGCGCCCGCGATCCGCGCGTGGCGCAGGTCAGCGTCTCGCTGTCGGGCAGCTGGAGCGTGATCGACATCGTCCGCGCCGACGGCTTCGTCGCGTCCGACGTGCGGCCGCTTGTGCGGCTCAACGTGCAGATCGTCGCCCAGCACGGCGACCGCCGCGAAACCGGCTATCACGGCTTCGGCGGTCGCTACCTCTATGACGGCCTGTTCAAGCCGGCTGAATGGAACCGGGCGATCGACATCGCGCTCGCCCAGGCGCTGGTCAATCTCGATTCGGTTGCTGCGCCGGTCGGCGAGATGCCGGTCGTGCTCGGCCCCGGCTGGCCCGGCGTGCTGCTCCACGAAGCGATCGGCCACGGCCTCGAAGGCGATTTCAACCGCAAGCGCACCTCGGCCTTTTCCGGCCGGCTCGGCGAACGGGTCGCCGCGCCCGGAGTGACGGTGATCGACGAAGGCGCCATCCCCGGTCGCCGCGGCTCGCTCACGATCGACGACGAGGGCACCCCGACCGGCCGCACCGTGCTGATCGAAGACGGCATCTTGAAAGGCTATCTGCAGGACCGCCTCAATGCCCGCCTGATGGGCATGGCGCCGACCGGCAACGGGCGCCGCGAAAGCTTCGCCCACGCCCCGATGCCGCGCATGACCAACACCTTCATGCTCGGCGGCAACGACGATCCGGCCGAGCTGATCGAGCGCGTGCAGAGCGGCATTTACGCCAAGAGCTTCGGCGGCGGGCAGGTCGACATCACCAGCGGCAAGTTCGTCTTCTCCTGCACCGAGGCATACAAGATCGAGAACGGCCGCATCGGCGCGCCGATCAAGGGCGCGACGCTGATCGGCGACGGGCCGACCGTGCTGACCCGGGTCAAGGGCATCGGCAACGACTTCGCGCTCGATGAAGGCGTCGGCATCTGCGGCAAGGGCGGCCAGACGGTCCCGGCCGGGGTCGGCCAGCCGACGCTGCTGATCGACGGCCTGACGGTCGGCGGAACCGCCACTTGAGCGACTGGCGCGGCGACGTCCTCAAATATTGGTTCGGGCTCGATCCGGAACGCTGGTGGCGGGCGGGCGGCGAGACCGACCAGGAGATCCGCCGGCGCTTCCTCCAATTGTGGTCGGACAAGCGCGAGCTGCCGGTCCGCGCGTTTCTCGATCATCCGCTGACCGCGCTCGCCGGAGTGATCCTGTTCGACCAGTTTCCGCGCAACATGTTCCGCGGTCACGCCGACCAGTTCGCGACTGATCATCTGGCGCGCGGGATCGCCCGCGGCGCGGTTGACCGCAAGTTCGATGACGAGCTGACGCCGACCGAGCGCGGTTTCCTCTACATGCCGTTCGAACGTAGCGAGGACCGCGCCGACCAGCGCCGCTCATTGCTGTTGTTCACCGCGCTTGGCGACGATTATCTGCTTGGCTACGCTAAGAAGCACCACGATGTGATCGAGCGCTTCGGCCGCTTTCCTCACCGCAACGCGATTCTCGGCCGCACGCCCCGGGCCGATGAAATCAACGCCGGTGACGTCTTTCCGTGGTAGCCTGAAACCGCCGCCGAACGGGACGCGTCAGAGCAGATGCGCGATCGGACTAAGGTCGATCCCGGCCGCGCCGGCGCAGCGCTCGAGCTCGTCGCGCGGCACGCCGTCCTCGGCCCGGGCCAGCGCCCACGCCAGCGTCGAGCGCGTGCCCGAGCGGCAGAACGCCAGCATCTTGCCATCGCCGCACTCGCGGATCGCGTCGCGCATCGCCTCGACATCGGCCGGGCCGATGCCGCGCAGGATCGGGATGTGGCGATAGGCGATCCCGAGCTGCTCGGCGGCGTGCTGGATTTCGGCGCCGGACGGCTGGTCGGGCTCTTCGCCGTCGGGGCGATTGTTGACGATCATCGTCACCCCTTGGCCGGGTAGCTGGGCCAGGTCCGCGGCGGCGATCTGGCCGCTGACCAGCGTGCTTGGATCAAGCTGGCGCAACATCCCTCGCCTCCTTCTGGGCCGCGACTGCGGCGAGCATCGCGTCACCATAGCGCGCCAATTTGGCTTCGCCCACTCCGCCGACCCGGGCCAGCTCGCCGAGCGAACGCGGCTTGAGCGCAGCAATTTCGCGCAGGGTCGAATCGTGGAACACGACATAGGGCGGAACGCCGGCCGCGGCGGCCAGCTCGCGCCGCGCCTCGCGCAGTGCTTCGAACAATGGATCGATCGGTCCGTCATGCCGCTGGCGCCGGCTGCGCTTGGTGCGCGGCGGCGGCACAGCGACGGTCAATTGCTCCTCGCCCTTGAGGATCGACTTGGCGTTGGGGCCGAACGACAGCCCGCCATAGGCATCCGCGCGCAGCGCATCGCGGGCGATCAGCGCGCGCGCCACCGGCCGCACCAGATGCAATTCCTCGGCCGATGCGATGCCGAATACCGACAGTCGGTCGTGGCCGAAGCTGCGCACCTTTTCGCTGTCGTTGCCGGCCAGCACTTCGGCGAGATGGGCGACACCGAACCGCATTTCGGTGCGGAACGCCGCCGACAGCAATTTGCGCGCGACTTCGGTCGCATCGATCGTCGCCGGCGGGTCGATGCAATTGTCGCAATTGCCGCAGCGTTGCGGCGGATCCTCGCCGAAATGACGCAGCAGGATCGCGCGCCGGCAGCCCGATGCCTCGACCAGTCCGGCGAGTGCGTTGAGCCGCTCGCGCTCGGCCGGGCGGCGGGCCGGGTCGACCTCCTGCTCGATCCGGCGCCGCGCCTGGGCAAAATCCTCGGCGCCCCAGAACAGCCACGCTTCGGCCGGGTCGCCGTCGCGCCCGGCGCGGCCGGTCTCCTGGTAAAACGCCTCGATCGACTTGGGGATTCCGGCGTGGGCGACGAAGCGCACGTCGGGCTTGTCGATGCCCATCCCGAACGCCACGGTGGCGACCATCACCATCTCTTCGGAGCGCACGAACGCGGCCTGGTTGCGCGCGCGCACGGCGGGTTCGAGGCCGGCGTGATAGGGCAGTGCTGGGCGTCCGGTCGCGGCCAGCTGCTCGGCCAGTTTCTCGGCCTTGTCGCGGCTCTGGACGTAGACGATGCCGGGGCCGGGCTGGTCGGCCAGCAACTGCTTCAACTGGCTGCCGATGCCGTCGCGCGGGCGAACGTTGTAGCGGATGTTGGGCCGGTCAAACCCGGCCAGCACGAGGCCGTCGTCGGGAATGCCGAGCTGGGCCAGCACGTCGGCGCGGGTGCGCGCATCGGCGGTCGCGGTCAGCGCCAGCCGCGGGATTTGCGGATAGCGGTCGAGCAGCGGCCGCAGCAGGCGATAATCGGGGCGGAAATCGTGGCCCCATTCGCTCACGCAATGGGCTTCGTCGATCGCGATCAGCGCCAGCGGAATGCCGTCCAGCAGCCGCCGGAAACCCTCGGTCGTCGCGCGTTCGGGAGCGACGTAGATGAGGTCGAGCTCGCCCGCCCGGAAGCGTTCGATGGTCGCGTCGCGATCGCTATCGGCCGAGGTCAGCGAGGCAGCGCGAATGCCGAGCGCATCGGCCGATCGGATCTGGTCGTGCATCAGCGCGATCAGCGGCGAGATCACCAGCGCGGTGCCGTCGCGGACCAGTGCGCCAAGCTGGTAGCACAGCGACTTGCCAGACCCGGTCGGCATCACCGCCAGCGTGTGCTGGCCGGCGATCACACGATCCACGACATCTTCCTGGACGCCGCGAAACGCGTCGAACCCGAACACGCTTTTCAAAAGTGGCAGTGGATCGTGTTTCACTCAGCCGCTTCCGCGGTTTCCTCCAGCACGCGTTCGGCCGCCTGCCTGTACCACAATTCCGCGTAGAGCCCATTGGCCTCGAGCAGCCGTTCGTGGGTGCCGCGCTCGACCACTCGGCCATCGTCGAGCACGACGATCTGGTCGGCGCCGACGACCGTCGACAGGCGGTGGGCGATGACGATTGTGGTGCGGTTGCGGACGACGCCGTCGAGCGTGTCCTGGATCGCCTGTTCGGTCCGGCTGTCCAATGCGCTGGTGGCTTCGTCGAGTACCAGGACCGGCGGGTTCTTGAGCAAGGTGCGGGCAATCGCGACGCGCTGCTTTTCGCCGCCCGACAGCTTCAGCCCGCGCTCGCCGACGGTCGATTCATAGCCTTCGGGAAGGGCCGCGATGAACGTGTCGATCGATGCGCCGCGGGCCGCGCCCTCGATGTCGTCCTGGGTCGCCCCGGCGCGGCCGTAGCCGATGTTGTAGCCGATCGTGTCGTTGAACAGCACAGTGTCCTGTGGGACGATCCCGATCGCGCCGCGCAGGCTCGATTGCTGGACGTCGGCGATGTCCTGGCCGTCGATCGTGATCCGTCCGGCGGTCGGGTCGTAGAAGCGGTAGAGCAGCCGCGCGAGGGTCGACTTGCCGGCCCCCGACGGCCCGACCACCGCGACCGTCGTGCCGGGCGGGACGTCGAGATCGAGGCCCTTGAGGATGACCCGCTCGGGCTCGTAGCCGAACTGGACGTTCTCGAACCGGACATGGCCCTTGCCGACCTGCAGCGGGGCGGCATCGGCGCGGTCGGTGACTTCGGCTGGCGTATCGAGCAGGTCGAACATCGCTTCCATGTCGATCAGGCCCTGGCGGATTGAGCGATAGACCCAGCCGAGCATGTCCAGCGGCCGGAACAGCTGCATTAGCAGCGAATTGACCAGTACCACGTCACCCGGCGTGAAGCGGCCCTTGCTCCAGCCCCAGACGGTGAAGATCATTGCCCCGGCCATCATCGTATTGGTGATCAGCGACTGGCCGATGTTGAGCCAGGCAAGCGAAACCTCGTTCTTGACCGCCGCCTTGGCATAAGCGCCGATCGCTTCATCGTAGCGCTTGGCCTCGCGCTCCTCGGCGCCGAAATATTTGACCGTCTCGTAATTGAGCAGGCTGTCAACGGCGCGCCCGATCGCGCGGTTGTCGACCTCGTTCATTTGCCGCTGCACCTGCGCCCGCCAGTCGGTCACCTTGCGCGTGAAGGCGATGTAGACCGCGACGATGATCAGCGTCGCGGCGACCAGGCCGGGTCCGAACTTGATCCAGAAGATGACGCAGATCGCGACCAGCTCGATCAGCGTCGGGGCGATGTTGAACAGCAGGAAATAGAGCATCATGTCGATGCTCTTGGTGCCGCGCTCGACGATCTTGGTCAGCGATCCGGTGCGCCGCTCGAGGTGGAAGCGCAGCGACAGGTCGTGGACGTGGCGAAAGACGTGGGCGGCGAGCTTGCGCGCGGCGCCCTGGCCGACTTTCTCGAACAAGGCGTTGCGCAGATTGTCGGCCAGCACCCCTGCAAAGCGGGCAACGCTGTAGGCGACGACCAAAGCAGCGACCACGCCGAACGCCACCGCGCCGCCCGACATCCGGTCGATCACCGCTTTATAGGCGAACGGCATCACCAGCACCGCCGCCTTGCTCAACAGCACCAGCAGCACGGCGACGATCACGCGCGCCTTCAGTTCGGCTTCACCTTTGGGCCACAGCATCGGCAGGAAGCGCAGCAACGTGCGATAGCCGCCATTGCGCCGCTCTTTGACTGTCGTTGCTGTCGCCATCGCCCCCTAGGTAGGAAGGTCGGACCCAAGCGGCAAACAATTACCTGCGAAACGATTGGAACCTGTCGTTAAATCGACAGTTTCTCAGCGACTTGATCGGCAACAGGCGGGCACCATGGGACCGGGTTACTTCATCATCGCAATTCTCGGCTGCGCCGACGGCTCGACCGACTGCACCCCGGTCGCGACGCCGCCGTCCCATTTTGCAAGCATGGAGGCTTGCTCGGCCGCGACCAGCGCCGCGCTGGTCGACAATAGCGACCTCGACTTCCCGACGCTGGTTGCCGAATGCCGGCCGATGGCCGCCCCCGCCTCGGCTTCCGAGGACCGCGCCGAGCCGGCCGCCGCCGAACGCCTGCGGGGCTAAACCGATGTCCGACCTGGTCGAGCCGATGATCCATCAGGATGGGCTGCCCGGTCACGAAAGCGAGCTCCAGCCCAAGCCCGACTGGGCGCCGCGCTTCACGGGTTCCGACCGCCTCAAGGGCAAGGTCGCGCTGATCACCGGCGCCGACAGCGGCATCGGTCGCGCGGTCGCCGCGCTGTTCGCCCGCGAAGGCGCCGACATCGCCATTTCCTATCTGTGCGAGCATGACGACGCGGCCAAGACCCGCCAGATCGTCGAGCAAGAGGGGCGCCGGGCGATCGTCCTGCCCGGCGATCTCGGCGACAAGGACCATTGCGACGCGGTCGTGGCGGAGACCATCGCCAAGCTCGGGCGGCTCGACATCCTGGTCAACAATGCCGGTGAGCAGCATCCCGACCAGGACATCACCGACATCACCGAGGACCAGCTCAAGCGGACTTTCCAGACCAACATCTTCGCCATGTTCTATCTGACCCAGGCGGCGCGCCCGCACCTCAAGAAGGGCGCGGCGATCATCAACTGCACCTCGATCACGATGTACACCGGCTCGGCCGAGCTGCTCGATTATTCGGCGACCAAGGGCGCCATCACCGCCTTCACCCGCTCGCTCTCGGAAAATCTGGTCAAGGACGGGATCCGCGTCAACGCGGTCGCGCCGGGGCCGATCTGGACCCCGCTTAACCCGATGGGCGGGGCATCGCCCGAAAAGCTTAAGGATTTCGGCAAGGACACGCCGATGGGCCGGCCGGGCCAGCCCAATGAGGTCGCGCCGGCCTTCCTGTTCCTCGCCTGCGCTGATTCGTCCTACGTCTCGGGCCAGGTGCTGCACCCTAACGGCGGGACCATCGTCAACGGCTGAGCGGCGCCCGACGCGCCAGGCGTAGTTGGGAAATTTCACCAAGCTGTAGCGTTGGCCACCAGCAATTTCCGCCAACCAAGTGCGGCAACCACTGTAATTGCAGCACTCTTTTCATTTGGCACGCTTCCTGCAATGTTGTTGGCATGGCCCCAATCGTGGGTCTCGATAAACAAAAAGGGAGTTTTTCAAATGTTCGTTTCGGCCCGCCAGACTGCCACTGCCATTGCAGCCGCATTCATCACCTCGCTGCTGTTCATCAGCTCGGCGACCAGCGCGTTCCCGATCGCCTAACCCAGCTCATCACGAAGGATGTGCAAATGAACCAGCGTTTTGTCCTCAACCGCGAGCAGGCCAAGGTCATGGGCGTCGCCGCCGGACTAGCCGATTACACCGGCGTTGATGCTTTGGTGATCCGCCTCGGCCTGGTCGTCGCGACCTTGCTCACCGGGCCAATGATGGTCCTGCTCTACATCGTGACCGGCTGGCTCGCTTCCGACCGCTAGAGGTTCGGACGGCGGGCCAGTCCGCCACATCCCAATTTTCGACTGTTCGCACTGCGCCGCGAGGCGTATGATCGCCGGCTTCCGCACTGCCTTGAGGAGGCGAGCATGGAACGCCACGGGGACGAGGTTCACCTCACCGAAAGCGAAGCCAGCGGCGGGGTTCAACCCCACATCGTCCGCTGGGTCCTTGGAATTTCGCTGCTTCTCGCGGTCGCCCTGCTGTCGGCGATCTGGATCATCGGCGCTCTGACGCTTTAGCTGCCGCGAGTCCGCTGCTTCACAACGGCTCGGCGCAGCCAGACCTGCGCTCTCCATTGACAGTCAGCGCGACCGCGATTGGATAGCTCTTATCCGACATGCCGTCCGAACAGCCCGATTGCGGGCGTGTGCGCAGCTCGAACGGCTTACCGCCCAGCGCGCCAATCCAGACTCCGCCTTGCAGGCCGGAATTGAACTTGGTCCACACCCGCGTGCCCGCTTGTTCATCCGGATTGGCATAAGTGACGCAGCGGCCCTCGATCCGCGCTGCCCAGAACGGCTCGGTGCCGACCGCTTTCAACCGCGATAGCCGCAACAATTCGCCGTCCTGGACCAGGCACGGGCTGGTCGACGCGGTCGGCTTGGCCGCCGCCTGCAGCGCAGCGCTCATGTGGGCGAAACAAGCGGTCACGAACCGGCCTGACGTCTCCGCCGGCGGGGCCGGGTGGGGTCCGCTGTGCTGGGCGCCATAGCGGGCCGCGATCGGCCCGCTCACCAATTCCTTGAGATCGTCCGGCACTTGGCCGGTACCGCTGAGCCCACCACGCCGTGTATCGCCGCGCGGATCGGCGACCAGCGCGGCGACGGTGCCGCCGCTCCCGAACGACAGGCGCTCCTCACTGGCGATCGGCTTGAACGCCTGGACGTTGACCAGCAGCCGGTTGAGGCCGGCCGGGCACAACAGCTGGATGACGGTCTCCCCATTCTGGCCGAGCAAGGCCAGCGCAACGCCTTCGCCGCTCGACTGCACGGTCCACTGGGCCGCGCTCGATGGCGCGCTGGGACGGTTGCCGTCATCGCCGGCCGCGGCATTGGAGCGGCTGGCCTCGGCACCATCGCGCTGGGCGCAAGCGCCGAGCAAAAAGGCGGCCGTCGTCACTCCGGTGATCAAGCGCATACCCTGCTCATTCCCAATCGAGTCGTCCGACGAGCATTTGAGCCGTGGCGCCGGGATCCATCAAGCGTTTGCCGGGCAAGCCATGGCGCCGGGCGGTTCGAGCCGCTAGTCTGCCGTGCAGAGGAGCAAACGATGAACAAGCGGCTGATCGGACTGATTGTGGCAATTACCACGGCGTCGCCGGCGACGGCCGCGCTCCCGGCCGGCGCCCGCGCGCCCGATTTCACCACCACCGGAGCAATTGCCGGCAAGCCGTTCCGACTCAACCTCAAGCATGAGCTGCGCAACGGGCCGATCGTGCTCTATTTCTTCCCCAAGGCGTTCACTAAGGGCTGCACGCTCGAAGCCCATGCGTTCAGCGAGGCCAGCGCCGAGTTTCGCAAGGCCGGTGCGCGGGTCATTGGAATGTCCGCCGACGACTTGCCGACGCTCAAGAAGTTCTCGGTCGAGGAGTGCCGCAACGCATTTCCGGTGGCGACCGCGACCGCCTCGGTGATCAAGGCCTATGACGTCGCCCTGCCGGTGGTCGGCAAGCCGACCACCGTGACGAATCGCACCAGCTACGTCATCGCCCGCGATGGCCGAATTGCGCTAGTTCACTCCGATCTCGACTGGAGCAAGCACGTCGCGTTGACCCTCGCGGCGGTCAAAGCCCTGAAAAAATAGCCGAAATCGATCGGCTCGTCGCATTTCAGCAACGGATCGCCGTTGACGGTTAAGTTCGCCTTTACCCCAAACTTCCGCGCCGGCCTGCCCCATGTTCCCTTTCAGTCGGGGGCACTCGCCGTGATCGCCGAAGGGGGGCTTATGTCGGATCTGGGGCTGTATCGCGCGTTCGCCGGTGGCGTCGGACTGGCCGGCTGCATTGCCTTGCTCGTCGACCAGGCGCGGGCCAATGCCATCGAACTGGCGCAGCCCGCGCCGCTGACCCTCGCGGCCGAAGCCGCCCCGGTTGCACCGGGCGTCTATGGGCTGGGCGTCCCGGGCGACGCGGCGCAGGTCGCACCGGCGCGAAGGGGATCTGTCGGCCGCCTCTGACGCTCGGCCATACGGCCGCTTGTACCCCTCGCAGAGAAGCCGCGCGGACCGGCAATGGCCGGGCTCCCGCTGACTCACTACGGTAGACGCAGCGCCCCAGTGGCGATAACTCCTGTTACGCTGTCGGAACCAAGTGCACCCCCCGTGCGCTATGGGACGGCTGTTTTTGCAACCAGGGGAATATCCATGAAGATCACTACCACTCTCGCCGTCGCCGTCGGTCTCGCGTCGTTGGCCGCCTGCAACCAAAGCCCGAAAGAGCAGGTTGCCGACAACATCGAAGCCAATGCCGAGATGACCGCCGACAACCTCGAAGATATGGCCGACAACACCTCGAACGAGGCGCTCGAAGCCAATCTCGAGAACCAGGCGGATGCGACCCGCGCAGCTGGCGAACAGAAGGCCGATTCGGTTCGTCCGAGCGCCGATGCCGACGGCAACAGCGCCAACTAAACGACCGACCTATCGATAAAAGGCGGGCGCCTGTCGGCAAGACAGGCGCCCGTTTTCTTTTTGGGCGCAAGTCGGTCTATGGTCGGCCGGCGTGGAGCAGCTCGAGCCGGGAGAACGACCATGGCCAAAGGCCAGAAGAAATCGAACAGGGAAGTCCGAAAGCCCAAGGCCGACAAGGGCAAGAAGCAGAATGCCTCCAATCCGTCGGTCAAGGAAGGCGTCGTCCGCGGTCTCGACAACTTCAAGAACTGATCGCCGGTTAGCGGACGGCACGACCCGCAGCACAGCACGCTGCGGGGCTCGTCGTCGCACAAGTGCAGATCGGCAGCTAAGCCGCGGAACCTGCTCAACAAATTGGTAAGTGACTGAAACTACTAGACTTTTTTCCTCCGTCTCGATTTAGGTTCGGTTCGTCGGAAACGCCGCGCCCATTCTAAAAGAGTCTGGGTTAACCTTCCCATGACATACAAAAACGCGACGCTTCACCCCGCAATGACCGCGCTTGCCGCCGTCCTTGCATTCTCATCCACCCCGTTGTTGGCGCAGAGCGTCGACGAGCCAGTTGTCACCACCGCCCCGGCGGTCGAAGTGACCCCCGAACCGGTTGCGGTCGAACCCGCTGCCCCGGCGCCGATCGCCGCTCCGGCTGAGGCGACTGCCGATCCGCTGGCGCCCAAGGCGACGGCCAAGACCGCGCCGGTGCGTCATACCGCAACCGCTTCACGCGCCAAGCCGACGGTCACCAAGGCCAAGACCGCCGCACCGATCGCGGCGACCGCGCCGGCCGCTGATGCAGCAGCTCCGGCGATCGCTCCGACCCCGGCTCCGGTGGTCGACCTGACGCCGCCGCCGTCGGACATTGCACCGGCACCGGTTGCAGCGCTCCCGGCCGATACGCCGGTGGCCGCCGAATCGACCATCAACGAGATGCTCCCGGCCGCCGGAATCGGTGGTGCGGCGATCATTCTGCTCGCCGGCGCCGGCCTTGCAGTGCGCCGCCGCAGACGCATCGCCGAGCAGAATTACGCCGAACAGGATGGCGAGATGATGTGGCAGGACGATGCTCAGCCGGCCTTGGTTGAAGAGCCGGCCATGGCCAACGAGCCCGTGCACCAGCCGGCGATGATTGAACCGGCAGTGACCGCCGCCGCGGTCGATGTGCCAGTCGCCGACCTGACCCCGGTCGAAGGCCCGACCACGGCCTTGCCGGCTGGTTTCGACCTGTCGCGCTTCAGCCCCAACGTCCAGGCCGCGTATTGCGGACCGACCGAGGACAATGCGTCGCTGTCGCTCAAGCATCGTCTGAGCAAGGCGAGCGCGATGGACCAGATGGAGCGCAAGGCCGCCGAAGACGCCGCCGAAGCGGCCCCGGCCGAGACTGCGGTCGCCGATCGCGGCACGGGCGATTTCATGTTCGCTGGTGCGAGGAAGCCGGCTCCGCGCCCGGTCCATACCCACTAGGCCAACCGGCCGCTCGCCAAGCGGTTTGGCGACAGTGACTGACAAGCGCCGCCGTCCGGGATCCGGGCGGCGGCGTGTTGTCAACCGCCTCACATCGCGTCGAACGCTTCGATGATCGGGCACGGGCCTTTGCTGCCGGACGCGCAGGTCGAGCGCAGCCGCTCAAGCGCCGCGCGCGATTGCTCGAGCTCGCCGATCCGCGCGTCGAGCGCTGCCAGCCGCTCGGTCGCCAGCGCGCGCACCCGGGCGCGATCGTCGGTCCGGTCGAGCGCCAGCAACTCGCCGATCTCGTCGAGCGTGAAGCCGGCCGCCTGGGCGCGGCGGATGAACCGCAGGCGGCGCACATCGTCGCCATCATAGCGCCGCACGGCGCCGGCGCTGGCCGGTACCGCAAGCAACCCGCGGCGCTGGTAATAGCGCACGGTCTCGACCCCGACCCCGGCCGCGGCGCCGAGCCGGGCGATGGTCAGATCGGCTTTTTTCGAAGGCTCGATTTTCATGCTTGACTCCGTACCGTGGTACGGGGGGTAGAGCGGTCTCCGCCACAAGGCAAACGGACGATAACCCCAGGAGATGACGATGACCGAAGCCAAGCAAACCAGCCCAGTCTGCACCTGCAAGTCAGGCGGCTGCCGCTGCACCCCCTGCACCTGCAAGAATTGCAGCTGCTGATTGATCGAGGGCCGCGCTAGTAAAGGCGCGGCCCTTATCATGTCCGTAACGGGCGGCATTGCCGCCCGGCAGTTAAGGTCCCGGGTTAGCGCACCTGGACCCGCACGATCGGCCGCGCGGCGTGGCGCAGGATCGGTTCATAGCGCAGCCGGACGCGGTCGATGTCCCGGCGGTTACCGCGCAGGTCCACGGCGCGGGTACAGCGGCCGGCGGGCAGCACCGCGCGAGTGCGGATGTCTTGCCTGGAGCCATTTTCAAAGCGCACGTCGAAGTCGCGCAGGCGCAGCGGCGCATTCATCGCACACAGCCGGATCTCGCGCTGGCGGGTGCGCCCGGGCAGCCTGATCGTGTCGCTGTCGCGGCCATCGACCCTGGTGTAGCCGACGGTCCGCCAGCCATGCTCGTTCCAGCGCCATTGCTGGGCATTGGCGGGCGCGGTCGCGGTCAGCGTCACCGCAGCGGTCGCCAGCGCGAGGATCAGTGAACGTTGCATTGTCAGTCTCCATTACAATCGCAATCCCTACCAACGGCGCGGGGGTAACTGGCGTTGCGCCACTCGACCGGCCGGGCGGCTCGGCTGGCCGATTGTGAACGCCAGCGAAACGAGCGATTGCGGGTGCTACACGCCCGGATCCGCGGGGAGCAAGGGACAAGCCAATGCGAATCCTGGTCGATGCCGACGCCTGCCCGGTCAAGGACGAAGTCTACAAGGTCGCCTTCCGCCGCGCAGTGCCGGTCACGGTGGTCAGCAACAGCCGGATGCGCGTGCCCGACCATCCTTTGGTCGAACGAATGCTGGTGTCCGACGCGTTCGACGCCGCCGACGACTGGATCGCGGGTCAGGCCGATGCCCGTACGGTGGTCATCACCGGCGACATCCTGCTCGCCGACCGCTGCCTCAAGGCGGGCGCGACCGTTCTCGGCCACAATGGCAAGCCGTTCACTAGCTCGGGCATCGGCGCGGCGATCGCGACCCGCGCAATCATGGCCGATTTGCGCGCCGGCGGCGACGTGGTCGGCGGCCCGGCGCCGTTCGCCAAGGCCGATCGCTCGCGCTTCCTCCAGGCGCTCGACGAGGCACTGGTGCGGCTGGCGAGAAGCTAGCGAACCGCGCCTAGCTCAGGCGCTTGCGGTTGCCGCGGACCCGCTTGCCGTAGACACTGAGCGCCTGGCGGGCGGCGCCCTCGGGGCTTTTCACGCGCCCGCCGGCAAGCACGCCAGCCAGTTCGAACCCGGCCTCGACCTTCTCGCTGACCATCCGCTCCAGCTCGCGCTGGGCGGCGGGTCCACCGGCAATCACCCGCCACGAGCGCAGCGCGACCACCATTCCGGCGTCGGCCCACAGTCGTGAGGCGTCAAACATCAAGCGGGACCAATCGGCCGAGG
>JBDTRT010000063.1:0-3795 GCA_039931595.1 Sphingomicrobium sp. | reverse complement strand
GATCGTCCAGGCCTGCCTCTACCTCGCCACCGCGCCCAAATCGAACGCCACCTACGTCGCTCAGAAATCCGCTTGGCGGAGCGCCAGGGAAACCGGCTCACTGATGCCCCCGGCGCACATACTCAACGCCCCGACCAAGTTGATGAAGGACATCGGTTACGGCAAGGGATACGCTTACGACCATGATGCCGACGACGGTTTTTCCGGGGCAGGTTATTGGCCCGACGAGATGGAGCCGCAAACCTATTACCAACCGACCGACCGCGGCTTCGAAGCCAAGGTCAAGGAACGAATAGCGTGGTGGGACGAACGGAGAAAAACCTAAGGCCGCTGAGCGTCACTCGTCAGCCGGTCCGGAAATGGAAATGTCCAACGTGCGGCCGGCTGCGCCAGTCTGCCTTTTGCTCGCAATGCGGCGAGCAACCCTTGCGGCCGCGCGACCTGACGGTCCTCGACCTTTTGGCACAATTGACTAAATCGCTGAGCAAGGTCGACAGGCGCCTGATCCGGAGTTTTCGGGCTTTGGTGACCAAGCCGGGCAGCCTTACCGCCAGCTATATCAGCGGACAAAGGCGCAAATATCTCGCTCCTTTGTCGTTGTTCCTGATTGCCAACGCCCTGTTCTTCGCCACCCAGTCGCTGACCAAGACCAACATTTTTTCGTCGACCCTGGAATCGCACCTGCGGGTCCAGGACTGGAGCCCGCTAGCGCAGGAATTGGTCGGTCGTCACCTCGCGTCGAGCCAAATTTCCTATGCCGTTTTTGCAGACCGCTTCAACGCCGCTGCACTGCTTTATGCGAAGTCCCTGATCATCGTCATGGCTCTCGTCTTCTCGGCTATCCTGCCGCTTGCTTTCTATGGAACGCACCGCCGATTGGGCGTCCACATCGTTTTTGCGATCCACCTTTACTCGTTTGTGCTGTTGCTATTCTGTGGATCGCTGCTGATCGCCGAGGCCCATCTGTTGTCTGCCGGTGCAGGGCTCGACTCGCCGCCGGTAGACACGGCGCTGACGATAATTAACCTGTTGGTTTGTTTCATCTATCTTCATATCGCGATTGGCGTGGTGTATGGCGCCACCGGCCTGCCTCGACTGGTCAAGGCGGCGCTGCTCGCAGTGGCGGTACCGGCGATCGTGGTCGGTTACCGTTTCCTGATTTTCCTCGTCGCCCTTTACGGCGCCTGAGGCGAAATGGACGATTCGGGATGAGAAGCGGCTAAACCGCGCTAAGAACAACCGAGACAGTCAAGACACGGAGATCATCGATGTACACCAGCGACGCACCCGCGGCCTACTGGCGCGATCAATTGTTCCTGTGGGGACCGCGGGTCATTTTCGCGATCCTGATTCTGGTCGTCACCCACTTCGTCGCAAAGATGGTGCAGTGGGCGGTGGCCAAGGGCATCGACCGGGTTCCGGTCCTCAAGCGCCACCCGCAGGCCGGCGGACAGTCGATCGGGATCGAGCTCGGCCGCCTGGCTTATTGGCTGGTGTGGCTGGTCGGGTTGATCGCCGCGCTCCAACCGCTCGGGCTGTCGGGCGTCCTCACCCCGGTCACTCGAATGACCAATGAAGTCTTCGCGTTCCTGCCGCGCCTGCTTGGCGCGGGACTGTTCTTCTTCGCCGGCCTGATCCTCGCGCGCATCGTCCGCCATGTTATCGAGGCGACGTTGGGCGCGCTCAACATCGAGCGCCTGCTCGGCCGCGCCGGCATCAGCATTGGCGAGCCGCCGCTGGCCGTCGATGAAAGCGGCGTTGCAAGCGAAGGCACCGCACCGGCCAGAAGCTCGATCGCCCGCGCGGTCGGAGTGACCGTTTCAGCCACGATCATCATCTTTGCCGCCATCGCTGCGCTCCAGATCCTGCAGATCTCGGCGATTTCCGATCCGGCGACAGCGATGCTCAACAGCATCGCGCTGGCGATCCCGCGCGTGCTCGCGGCGCTGGTCTGGCTGGCGATCGCCTTCCTCATCGGTCGCTGGGTCAAGACGCTGGTCGAGACCGTCCTGCCCAGCCTGCGCTTCGACGACAGCGTCCGTGCGCTCGGGATCATGCCGCCCAACTCCAATCCGTCGCGGGTGGTCGGCGCGATCGCAATGACCGCAATCCTGCTCGCCGCGGCAATCGAGGCGGCGCGGCAATTGGGCGGCGACAGCGTCGCGGCCTTGCTGTTCCAGATTACAGAGCTTGGCGGCAAGGTCATCTTCGGCACGGTGATCATCGTCGCCGGCCTGTTCCTGGCCCGCATCCTGGCCTCGCTCGTCGGCAGCTCGACCGGCGAGTCGGGTTACGCGCAAACCATCGTCAAATACGCGATCATCGCCTTGTTCACGGCGATCGGCCTGACCTTCATGGGGCTGGCCGACCAGATCGTCATGATGGCGTTCGGGCTGATCCTTGGTTCCGCGGCAATCGCCACGGCGCTTGCCTTCGGGCTCGGCGGGCGCGACGCGGCGGCGCGGATCCTCGAGCAATGGGCCGACGACCAGGCGCCGCCCGCTCGACTCCCGCCGCCGCGGATTCGCCGGGCGCCGCCGCCCGAGGATGACGACGACCAGTCGTTGGTGTGAATGGATCGGCCGTTGGATAGCTGGGACAGCGTCCTCGCCTTCGCCTTGACGCTTGGCGACATCGAGCAGTCGACCTCTTACGGGCGGCCCGCGATCAGGGTCCGCGGCAAGGCGTTTGTCTACGCCGGCCGGGAAGCCGGCAGCTTCGCGGTCGCCTGCCCGATCGAGGACAAGGAATTGCTGATCGAGACCGACCCCGGGACGTTCTGGGAAACCGACCATTATCGCGGCTGGCCCGCGGTGCTGGTGCGGTTCGGCAGCTCCGACCGCGAGCGGATCGAGCGCGTGATCGAGCGCGCCTGGTGGGACCGGTCTTCGAAAACCCAACGGCTGGCATTTGGCGACCGGCCCTAGCTTCACCAGTTTCGTCGCGATCGACTGGTCGGGCGCAAAGGGCCGACGCCACAAGGGCATCGCCGTCGCCGAAGCGCGCGGTGAGGCCGCTCCGCGCCTCATTCGCCCGGGTCATCTATGGTCGCGCGAGGACGTGCTCGATTGGCTGTTGAAGCGCGCCGCGAGCGAGCCGACGCTGTTCGGGTTCGACTTCAGTTTCGCCCCGCCGATTGTCGAGCGCGGCGAGTATTTGCCGGGTGAGCTCGGAGTGCCGACCACCGCTCGCGCGTTCTGGGCCTACGTCGAGGGTCGCTCGTTCGACGAGGATCTCGGCGCGGCCAGCTTCCTCGAACTGGCCCATCGCAAGCATTTCTATTTCGGCATCGCCGACGGGGCAAAGGCCGATTTCGTCCGTTTTCGCCAGTGCGACCAGGCATTGAACGCCCAGGGCGGCCGCAAGACCGCCAGCGCCTACGACGCAATCGGCGCCGCGCAGGTCGCCAAGGCGAGTTTTGCGGGCATGCGCCTGCTCCACCGGATCGACGGCCGGGTCGCGATCTGGCCGATGGACCCTCTGCCCGCCAGCGGCAGCGCGGTGGTCGAGATCTACACCCGCATCTACCTGCGCCGGGCCGGCCTTTCGGGCCGCAAGGTGAGAAGCCGAGCCGAGCTCAACCAGGCGCTGGCCGGCCTCGGCAGCCCGCCGGCGCGGCTGCGCTTCGAGCCCGATGACCACCAGACCGACGCGCTGGTGACGGCGGCAGGAATGCGCGCGCTGGCGACCGATCCGCGCGCGTTCGCCCCGTCGGGCCTGACTCCGGCAATCGCTCGCAGCGAAGGCTGGACCTTCGGCGTCCTGTGACGCAAATGCGGGTTCGCGTGGCTGGCT
>JBDTRT010000062.1:0-6611 GCA_039931595.1 Sphingomicrobium sp. | reverse complement strand
TCGTCTGGGTGCGGATCAACGTCGACGACGAGACTCCGGTGCTGCAGGGCACGACGGCCGAGATCAAGGGCGTCGGCTTCACCGGGGTGAGCGAAATCCAGCTGACCGGCGCGGTCAAGGGCGGGCGTCCGATCAGCCAGCCCGGACCGCAGGGTTGCGCGGTTATCCCGTCGAGCTCGGGCGGGCTCGGCGCGTTGCTCAACAGCGCGCCGGAGCTGATCGATCGAATCCAGCGCCTGACCGAGCGGCTGACCGAAATGCTGAGCGACAAGAACCAGAATTCGATCGCCGACATCCTCGAAAATATCGACACCACTTCGCGCGTGCTGGCCGAGCGCGCACCCGATCTCGCCGATGCGATGGCCGATGCGCGCGTTGCCGCGCGCAACGCCGGGATCGCCGCCCAGCGCGTCGGCTTGCTGGCCGACAGCACCACTCGCTTGGTCAACGAACAAGGCAAGCCGGCCGCCGAGGACATGCGCAAGGCGATCGCCTCGGTCCAGCACGCCGCCGACAATCTCGATGCGATGGTGTCCGATGCCCGGCCCGGCGTGCAGAATCTGACCAAGTCGACCTTGCCCGAAGCCAACCGCCTGGTCCGCGATTTGCGCGGCCTGACCGAATCCCTCCAGGGCGTCACCGAGCGGCTCGAGCAGGGTGGCATCGGCGGGACCTTGGGACCGCAGAAACTGCCCGACTACAAGCCGAGGAAACGCTGATGAAGCTGCCGTTGCGTCGGGCCCTGCCGACTGTCCTGCCGGCCGCGCTGGCGATCGCGCTCGGCGCCTGCTCGATCGGTGGAATGCTCGGTGGCGGCAAGGCCCCGCCGACGCTGCTGGCGCTGATGCCCGAAGTGGCGCTGCCGAGCGACACGACCCGCGTGTCCAGCGCCGGTGACGCGGTGACGATCGCAGTGCCGGTGGTGAGCAAGGAGTTGCGCTCGATTCGGGTGCCGGTTCAGGTCAGCCAGACCGAGGTCGCCTACGTCAAGGATCTGCAGTGGATCGACACCCCCGACAAGCTGTTCAAGGATTTGCTTGCCGAAACCGTCCGGCGGACCACTGGCCGGGTGGTGCTCGATCCCAAGCAATCGACGCTCGACCCGGGCATCGAGGTGTCGGGCCAGCTCCACCGCTTTGGCTATGACGCCGCCGAGCAAGCGGTAATCGTGCGCTTCGACGGCGCCTTGTCGACCGCCGGCGGAACCCGGGTCGAAACCCGCCGGTTCGAGACCCATGTCCCTTCGAGCGATGACGCGGCGAGCGTCGGCCGGGCGTTGAGCCGCGCCGCCAACCAGGTCGCGCTGGAAGCCGCCAGCTGGATCGGCGCCAACCACTAAGCGCGCACCGTCGCCGGCGCTTCGCCGGTTAGCTCATTAGGTCAGGTCAGGCTTTTCGAGGCCTGCTCGTAGACATCCTTCGACAGGCCGGGGACGGCAACGATGCGCTCGAGCTCGGCGCGCATCCGCGCCGCGCGATCCTGGTCGAAACGCCGCCAGCGGCCGAACGGCGACACCAGCCGCGCAGCGACGCTCGGGTTCAAGCGGTCGGCATCGAGGATCATGCCCGCGACAAAACGGTAGCCGCGGCCCGACGGGTGATGGAACGCCCACTGGTTGGCGGCAAAGGTCCCGACCAGCGCGCGCAGCCGGTTGGGGTTGGCGAGCGTGAAGTCGGAGTGAGCGGCGAGGCGCACGACCTCATCAATCGTGGCCGGCCGCTGCGCCGTCGCCTGCAGCGCGAACCATTTGTCGACCACCAGCGGATCGTCCTTGAAGCGGTCGTAGAACGCATCGAGCGCAGCCTGCCGCTGGGGCTGGTCGAGCGACACCAATATGGCCAGCGCGCCCTGGCGGTCGGTCATGTTGTCGGCGGCGTCGAACTGCACCTTGGCCAGCGCCGCGCCCTCGACTGGGTCACTCGCGGCAAGCAGGCCGAGCGTGACGCTGTTGAGGCGCCGGGCGCCTTTCGCCGACGGGCTGAGATCGTCGCCGCCGGCGGTCGCTGAGCGCACCCCGAGCAGCTTGTCGCGCAGCGCCGAGCCGATGGTCGCGCGCAGCGTTTGGCGCGAGGCATGGATTGCATCGGGGTCGACCATGTCCATGCGGTCGCCGACCAGGCTTTCGGACGGCGGCAGGATGACCTCGGCCTTGAACGCGGCGTCGAGCGCATCGGAACCGAGCGTGTTGCCGACCGCGCGGATCAGCGGTTCGGTATCGATCGCATCGCCGCGGGCGCCGGCGATCAGCGCGCGCAGCATCAGCTCCTGCATCGCTTCGAAGCGGGCGAACGGATCGCTGTCGAGCTGCGCGAGTTGTTCGAGATCCTCGGGCGGACGCTCGACATCGATGATCACCGGCGCTGAAAAGCCGCGGTTAATCGACAGCAACGGCCGCTCGGCGACATCGTCGAACCGGATGACCTGGCTGGCGTTGTCGAGCAGGATCAGTTGCTCGGGCGCGGTCCCGCCGATCAGCGCGGTGCGGAGCGGGATCGGCATCGGCTGCTTGGTCGGCTGGCCCGGCGTCGGCGCGACAGACTGTGCGAGGTGGAGGGTTGCGGTGCGCGCGGCGGGATCATGCTCGAGCCGGGCGGTGACCCTGGGCGTGCCGGCCTGGCTGTACCAGATCTTGAACGCCGACAGGTCGGTTCCGCTGGCGTCCTCGAGCGCGGCGACGAACTCGTCGCAGGTTGCGGCGTGGCCGTCATGGCGCTCGAAATAGAGATCGGTCCCGGCGCGGAATTTTTCGGGGCCGAGCACGGTGTGGAACATGCGGATCAGCTCGGCGCCCTTGTTGTAGATCGTGGCGGTGTAGAAATTCGAGATTTCGAGATAGGAATCGGGCCGCACCGGATGGGCCAGCGGCCCGGCATCCTCGGGAAACTGGACCGCGCGCAGCACCCGCACATCCTCGATCCGCTTGACCGCAGGACTGCCGACATCGGCAGAGAAGCTCTGGTCGCGGAAGACCGTGAAGCCTTCCTTGAGGCTGAGCTGGAACCAGTCGCGGCAAGTCACCCGGTCGCCCGACCAATTGTGAAAATATTCGTGCCCAACGACCCGCGTGATGCCGTCGAAATCGGCGTCGGTCGCGGTCTCCTGGTCGGCCAGGATGTAGGCCGTGTTGAAGATGTTGAGGCCCTTATTCTCCATCGCCCCCATGTTGAAATCGCTGACCGCGACGATGTTGAACTGGTCGAGGTCATATTCGCGGCCATAGACCCGCTCGTCCCAGTCCATTGCCGCCTTGAGGCTGGCCATGGCGTGCGTGGTCTTGGTGAGGTCGGCCTCGCGCACCCAGATGGCGAGGTCGACCGTGCGGCCCGACATGGTGGTGAAACGGTCGCGGTTGGGCGCGAGGTCGCCGGCGACCAGCGCGAACAAATAACAGGGCTTCGGGAACGGATCGGCCCATTCGGCCCAGTGGCCGACCTGGTCGACGCGGCCCGAAGCGACGCAATTGCCGTTGGTCAACAGCACCGGGAAGGCCGCGGCGTCGGCTTCCATTCGCACCGTGTAGCGCGACAAGACGTCGGGCCGGTCGGGGAAGAAGGTGATTCGGCGGAAGCCTTCGGCCTCGCACTGGGTGTAGAGCCCGCCGCCCGAGGCGTAGAGGCCCATCAGCTGAGTGTTGGTATCGGGCGCGATTTCGACCTCGGTCTCGATCGTCGCGCGATCGCCCGCCAGCTTGATCACCAGGGTCGCGCCGTCCATCGACCAGCGGCCTTCGCCGCCGTCGACTGAGACCTTGAGCGCAATCAGGCTGTCGCCGTCGAGCCGCAGCGGACGGTCATGCGTCCCGTTGCGGGTGACGTCGAGCCGGGCGCGGACCCGAGTCACGGCGGGGTCGAGCACGAAATCGAGCGCGACATCGGGCACCAGCCAGTCGGGCGGGCGGTAATCCTCGCGCCGGATGGTGGCATGCCGCGCTGCGGGCGGCGGTTCGGGAGCGGTTCGGACGTCGGCCATGGGGTGCGGCTTAGGCGGCGTCGGGGCCGGTCACAAGCGAGCGGCTGCGGCTCAGCGCGCCGAGCATGCCGCCGAGCGCGAGGACCGCCCCGGCGGCGGCCAGGAAGGTCCAGCGGTAGCCTTCGAGCGCGGTTGAGAAACCCATTGCGATGATCGGCACCAGAACGCTTGAATAGGCCGCCTTGCCGGGGCCGATCTTGCGCACCACCGGCAGATAGAGGCTGAACGCCAGCGCCGAGGCAAACAGCGCCAGATAGACCAGCCCGAGCCAGTAGCCGAGACGCGCCTCGACGGTCGGCGGGCCGGCCACGGCGAGCGCGATCGCGCCGTCCATCAGTGCGCCGAGCAGCATCGCCCAGGTCAGCAAAGCGAACAGCGAGAAGCGTCGAACCTGGTCGTGTGCCTGGTAGACGTTGGCCGCGGACGCACCGATCATGCCGGCCAGGGTCAGGCCGATGCCGACCAGGATCGCGCCATTCTGCGCCGGATGTTCGCGAAGTTCATGGACGAACAGCAAGCCGATGCCGGCGACCGCGCACAGCGAGCCCCAGGCGAAGCGCGCGCTCGGGCGCTGGCCGAGAAACGCCCAGCCGAGCAGGCTGTTGGGGATCAGCAGCAGCGCGAACACCGTCGCCACCAGGCCCGAGGTGATGTGGTGTTCGGCCATGTAGACCGCGTTGAAGTTGATCACGAACTGGAGGAAGCCGAGCACCGCCGCGGCGAGCAGTCCATCGCGGCCGAGGCGCAGGCTTTGCCCCTTCCATCGGGTCAGCGCCGCCATTGCCGCGGCGGCGATCAGGAAGCGATAGGTGATCGACCATTGCGCCGGAACGTCGCCGAGCTGGTCGCGGATCACGATCCAGGTCGTGCCCCAGATGGTGGTGAAGACGATGAACGGGAGGGTGACCACGGCGAAGCCGGTCCGGCGGTCGTCGCTCACAGCGCGGCGATCGCCCGGGCGAAGTCGGCGACCGACTCGCGGTCATCGTCCCAGCTGGTGACCAGCCGGATTTCGCCCTCCGCCCAGTCGTAGAAGTCGAAGCCCTGGGCGCGCAGGCCGGCGGCCTCGTCCGGCGTGGCGCGGAGGAACAGTTCATTGGCCTCGACCGGATAATTGAGGCGGCCAGAGGCGGCCTCGGCGAGGATCTGCGCGGCGGCGTTGGCGGCGCGGGCGTTGTCGAGCCACAAATCGCCGTCGAGCAGGGCGAGGATCTGCGCCGCAAGCATCCGCCCCTTCGAGACCAGATGGCCGGCGCGTTTGCGGCGCACCTGCACCTCGTCGGCCAGCTTTGTGTCGAACAGGATCAGCGCTTCGGCGTTGAGCCCGCCATTCTTGATGAAGCCGAACGACATCGCGTCGACCCCGGCGCGCCAGCTGAGGTCGGCCGGGCTGGCGCCGGTGGTGGCGAGGGCGTTGGCGAAACGCGCCCCGTCCAAATGGAAGCGGAGCTTGTGCGAGCGCGCCAGATCACCGAGCGCGGCGACTTCGGCGGGGCTGTAGACCAGGCCATATTCGGTCGAGTTGGTGATCGACAGCACATGCGGCTGGACCTGGTGGACGTCCTTGCCGGTGCGGTCGATCACTCCGGCCACGGCCGCGGGCACCTGCTTGGCGCCGGGCCCGTCGACCAGCATCAGCTTGGCGCCGCCGGTGAAGAAGCCCGGGGCGCCGGCTTCGTCGACCTCGATATGGGCGTGGCGGTGACACAATATGCCGCCGTAGGGCGGGCACAGCGCCGCCAGCGCGAGGCAATTGGCGGCGGTGCCGGTACTGACCCACAAGGCGCGCACCTGGGTTTCGAACAGGTCGGAGAAAGCGGCGTCGAGCCTGAGGCTCCACGAATCGCCGTCATACGCCGTGTCGCGCCGGTTCGAAGCGGCAATCGCATCCAGCACGGCCGGGTGCGCGGCGGCGGCATTGTCGGAGATAAATCGCATCGCGGCTGGTCACAACCGCATCGCCGCTCGCATGGCAAGTCAAAGGTGATATCTTGGCCAGAGCGATAAGAGGGAACGCCGAGTGCAGGACCAGCATGACCCCGCGGCCATCATGGGCGGCCTCTATGGCGACGGCATCATCGGCCTCAAAGGCGCGTTCAGCGCCGACTGGGCCGACCGCCTGCGCGCGGACATCGAGATGCTGTTCGAGGAGGCCAGAGCGGTACCCGGCGGCGTGCTGCCGCGCGGGCCGCACCGCTTTTACGCCGAGGTTCACCCCGAGCGCGTGCGCGGCTTCGTCGATATCGCCACCCACCCGTGGTTCGTGGCGGCGTGCGAGGCGGTGCTCGGGCCCGACTACCGGATCGTCGAGGTCGGCTTCGACATCCCCTTCCCCGGCGCCGAGGACCAGCCGTGGCACCGCGATTTCCCGTCGCCGCCGGCAACCCTGACCGGACGCCGGCTGAACTCGCTGGCGTTCAACTTGCCGGCGGTCGATTGCACGCTGGAGATGGGCGCGCTGGAAATCGCGCTCGGGACCCAGTGGGATGACCTGACCGGATCCGTGGATGCGATGTTCCCCGAGCCCGCGCTGTGGGACCGGTACCGCCAGCGGATGGTGCGCAAGCTGCCCCAGCGCGGCGACATGTCGGCGCGGTCGGCGCTGACCATCCACCGCGGCACCGCCAACCGCTCGGACACCC
>JBDTRT010000061.1:0-4294 GCA_039931595.1 Sphingomicrobium sp. | reverse complement strand
CACCCCATCCGCCACGTTGGGAGGCAATATTGAAGGTTCGGCTGACGGCGGTGTGTTGGTGAGTGTCCGCAACCTTTTGAGAAAATTGCTTGGTCGGCCCCCGGCCCGCGCGCGGCGGTCGCCGACCGGGCGCGCCGGCCTGGGGCTACGCGCCGGCCTAACCGTGCCCGGCCTGTTCGCTGCGCTCCACCAGCGCCAGGCAAGCTACGTCGTGCTGCGCTGGTTCGAAGGATTGCCGCACGGCAACCCCGACGGCGACATCGACCTGCTTATCGCCGACCGCGACGTGGCGGCGATCGCCGATCTGTTCGAACATGATCCCAAGGCCGTCCAGGTCGACCTGTTCTCGGTCAGCGGCCTGCCCGGCACGACTTATTATGGAATGCCCTATCTGCCGCCCGCCAAGGCAGCCGAAGTGCTGACCTCGGCCGTGTTGTTCGAGGACACCTGCATGGTCCCCGGGCCTGAAGCCCATTTCCTCAGCCTGGCCTATCACACGATCTATCAGAAGGGGCAGCGCTCGGGGCTTGCGACCTCGGCCGCCGGAGTGACCTCCAATCCCGCGCCCAAGCATGATTATGCAGGCACGTTGAGCACGCTCGCCAAAGCGGCCGGGATCAACGTCGCGATCACCCTCGAGGCGCTGGACGACTATCTCGGCCAGCGCGGCTGGCGGCCGGCGCCCGACGTGCTGGCCAACCTCGCGCAGAACAACAAATGGCTCGCCGCTCACCTCGGTCGGACCGCAACCCAAGCCTGACCCGCTTACCACCCCGCTTGGTCATTCGTCGCCAATAGCGACGCCGTTGGTGGAGCCGTTCGTCGATTGATCGAGCGGCGATGGGCGCGCTCCCCGCAACCTGCTTTGCATGGGTTCGAAGCAGGGGGGGAATGGCGTGGTCTCGAGATGGTGGCAGGCTTCGGTAGCGGCGCTCGCACTGACTTCACCGGGCATCGCCGCGGCGCAAAGCCCGGCGACCGCAGCACCCTCCCCCGCGCCTGCCCCCACTCCCGTTCTCGATGCAGCCATGGCCGGCGGTGCAACGTCGTACGAGGCGGCTTTCTTCGCTCCGTTCGCGCCGCGCAGCGCGCTCGACATCGCCCGCCATGTGCCGGGCTTCTCGCTCGACCTCGGCAACAGCGACATCCGCGGCTTCGCGGCGGCGGCCGGCAATGTCGTGATCAATGGCGCCCGCCCGAGCTCAAAGGCCGAATCGCTAGAAACCACCTTGCAGCGGATCCCGGCCGGCCAGGTGTCGCGGGTCGAGATCGGCCCCGGCAATCTGTTCGGCGCCGATTATTCGACCAAGAGTCAGGTGCTCAATATCATCATGTCGGACAAGGGCGGGATCGACGGCAATGTCACCGGGTCGCTCCATCGGCTGTATGACGGCAAAGTCACCCCCGACGGATCGGTGTCGGCGCTGATCCGGCGCGGCGCATCGAGCATCAATTTGTCGGCCGGGTTCGGCAACGTCCTCAACCATGAGGAAGGAACCGACACCGTCACCGACCCGGATAGCGGCGAGCTCACCCAGTTCCGGCGCAAGTTCAACACTTACCATGACTTCAACCCCTATCTGTCGGCCAGCTGGGCGCTCGAACGCGCGCCGGACAAGGCGATCCGGATCAACGGCCGCTGGTCGCCCGGCCAGTTCGATCTTACGCAGCGCAATCGAGTCACCATCACCGGCCAGCCGCCGCGCGACGATTCGCTGTTCCAGGACTATGACAATGGCGTGTTCGAGCTTGGCGGTGACGTCACCCGGCCGCTCGCCCAGGGCGCGATTAAGCTGGTCGGCCTCGCAACCCGCCGCAAGGTCAATAATTTCGACGAATATGTGCTGCGCAACGGCTTGCTGTCGGACAATTCGGTCCAGGTCGGCGGCTTCGAACAGACCCAGATCGCCGACCGCAACGAAACCATCGGCCGCCTCACCTGGACCCGCCAAAATCTCGCCGGCTTCTCGTTCGAGGCGGGCGGCGAAGCGGTGCTCAACACGCTCGACAATGCGACCGAATTGTTCCTCGTCGAGGAGGACGGCAGCAAGACCCGAGTCGACCTTCCGGTCGATACCGCCAAGGTCAAGGAGACGCGCGGCGAGGCCTATATCGACATCGGCCGCCAGATCAGCCCGGCGCTGCACATCGATGCCGCGCTCCGCTACGAATTTTCGCACCTGACGGTCAGCGGCGACGCGACCGCCGACCGCAAGCTGATGTTCTGGAAGCCCGGCGCGACCATCGACTGGAAACCGGGTGGTGGCTGGCACAGCCAATTTTCGATCAAGCGGACCGTCGCCCAGCTCAATTTCTTCGATTTCGTGACCGTCGCCGACCTGTCCGGGGACCGCGTCAACGCCGGCAACCAGAACCTCCAGCCGCAGCGCGCGTGGGAGTTTCGGGCGTCCGCCGACCGGCCGATCCTCGGCGACGGGCTGTTCAAGCTCGACCTCGGCTACGACCTGATCAGCCTGCTCCAGGACCGGGTCCTGATCTGCGACCCCGACCACCCCGACCAATGCTTCGACGCGCCGGGCAACATCGGCACCGGCAAGCACGCTTTCGCCAACCTCACCGTCGACGCCCCGCTCGGCCGGCTGTGGACCGGTCTCCGGGTCAAGTTCACCGGCACTATCCGGCGCACCCGGGTGCGCGACCCGATCAGCGGCGAAATGCGCAATTTCAGCGATTATTTCCCCGACTGGGAGTGGAACGTCGACGTCCGCCGCGACGCCGGCGACTGGTCCTACGGGTTCGTCGTCAGCGACCGCGATCGCTTCACTTTCTTCCGCACCGACGAATTCGATTCGAATTTCAACGGCGGCGTGTACGGGACCGCGTTCGTCGAGTATCGGCCCGGGCCGCGGACCTCGGTCACGCTCGATGTCGACAATGCGCTCAACACGCTGGGCGAACGCAGCCGCCTGATCTTCAGCCCTAACCGGGCAGACCCGCAAACCGCCGAGAATGAGTTTCGCGAGCGCAACCGGCACCTGAAATTGGGGCTGACGATCAAGCGCAACTTCGGCGGCGGCGGTGCTGCCGGGGTGGCGAAGTCCAACTGAGGCCGCTAAGGAGCGCGCGATTCATTAACATCGCGGGGAAACATTCGTGGGCGAGCCTGCCATCCTGCCGTTCGACTGGGCTGATCCATTCGACCTTGAGCACCAGCTGACCGACGAAGAGCGGATGGTGCGCGACACCGCCGAGGGCTACGCCCAGGCCAAGCTCCAGCCGCGCGTCACCGACGCCTACATGGACGAGCATTTCGACCGCGCCATCCTCTCGGAAATGGGAGAGCTCGGCCTGCTCGGCGCGACCATCCCGCACGAATATGGCGGCGCTGGCCTGGGCTATGTCAGCTACGGCCTGATCGCCCGCGCGGTCGAGCGGGTCGACAGCGGCTACCGCTCGGCGATGTCGGTCCAGTCGAGCCTCGTGATGCACCCGATCCACGCCTACGGCAGCGAGGAGCAGCGCGAGCAATACCTCCCCGGCCTGGCTAGCGGCGAGCTGGTCGGCTGCTTCGGCCTGACCGAGCCCGACGCCGGCTCCGACCCCGGCGGGATGCGCACCCGCGCCCAGAAGGTCCAGGGCGGCTACGTCCTCTCCGGATCGAAGATGTGGATCACCAACTCGCCGATCGCCGACGTGTTCGTGGTCTGGGCCAAGTCCGACGCCCACGGCGGCAAGATCCGCGGCTTCGTGCTCGAAAAGGGGATGAAGGGCCTGACCGCGCCCAAGATCGGCATGAAATTGTCGCTGCGCGCCTCGATCACCGGCGAAATCGTGATGGACGAGGTCGAAGTGCCGGAGGAAGCGCTATTGCCCAACGTCGAGGGTCTCAAGGGTCCGTTCGGCTGCCTCAACCGCGCCCGCTACGGCATCGGCTGGGGCTCGATGGGTGCGGCCGAGGCGTGCTACGCCGCGGCCCGCCAATATACCCTCGACCGCCACCAGTTCGGCCGCCCCCTCGCTTCCAACCAATTGGTCCAGCTCAAGCTCGCCAACATGGCGACCGAGATCACGCTTGGCCTGCAGGCGGCACTGCGGGTCGGCCGCCGGCTCGAAGCGGGCGAGCTGGTCCCCGAGACCATCAGCCTGATCAAGCGCAACAATTGCGGCAAGGCGCTCGATATCGCGCGGATCGCCCGCGACATGCACGGCGGCAACGGCATCAGCGCCGAATTCCAGGTGATGCGCCACGCCGCCAACCTCGAGACCGTCAACACCTACGAGGGCACCCACGACGTCCACGCGCTGATCATGGGCCGCGCGATCACCGGCATCG
>JBDTRT010000060.1:0-12501 GCA_039931595.1 Sphingomicrobium sp. | reverse complement strand
TACTGCCCCCCGGGTCCGAAATGCCTATTCCACCTAACACTCTACCGACATAGCCGAGTTGCCCCGGCCCGGCCCAAATAGGCGTTTTGAACCCCAACCTCAAGGATCGCCGAAGCTTGGCCCGCGTTGGAGCCTCTGGCGTTGGTCTCTCGACTGCTGTTATGAGCGACCCATTCATCACCTGTCGAAGGGGTCTTAAGCCAATGAAGAAGTTTGGTTTTGCGCTGGTTGGAACGGCTTCGCTGGTCCTCGCCGGATGCAACAGCAGCAGCAATCAGGATAGCCTGTCGAACGCCGATATGACGGCCGACACCAACAATCTCGACGCGCTGGCCAACAATGCCGCCGAAGTCGCCGGCGATGCCGAGGCGCTCGGCAACCAGGCGCAGCAGCTCGAGCAGCAGGCCACCAACACCCCCGCGACCGACGAGCTCAACGCGTCGGGCACGACCGAGGGCGAGGAAAACGTCAGCGGCATGTAGCGTCCGCGGCGCAAGTTCGATCGAGGCCGTCGGCGCCCGCCGGCGGCCTTTTTCTTTGGCCTGAGCTGGCCTAGTCGCCGGGCGATGAGCGACGTGCCCATTCCTGCCGCCACGCTGGTCGTGGTGCGCGACCGCAGCGATGGTCCGCCGCAATTGCTGATGGTCGAGCGCGCCAGCGGTATGGCCTTTGCCGGCGGAGCTTTGGTGTTTCCCGGCGGCCGGATCGACCAGGCCGACCGCGACCTCGCGGCGCCGCTCCCTTATGCCGATGGTGCGGCGCGGGTCGCCGCGATCCGCGAGACCATCGAAGAAACCGCGGTCGCGGTCGGGGTCGATCCGCTGCCCACTGCTGCGGCCGCCGTCCAGCTGCAGGATGCGCTGGTCGCCGACGCCTTGTTTGGCCCGTTGCTGGCCGATGCCGGGCTGGCGCTCGATCCTGCGGCGCTGACCCCGCTCGCCCGCTGGCTGCCCAATTTCAACGTCACGCGCCGCTTCGACACCCTGTTCTTCGTCGCCCGCGCGCCGACCGGCGAGTGGCTGCCGCGGGTCATCGAAGGCGAATGCTGCGGCGCTTTCTGGCTGACCGCCGCCGACGCGCTTGAGCGCGAGCGCAGCGCCACCGCGCGGCTGATCTTCCCGACCCGCCGCAATCTCGAGCGGCTCGCCCAGCACGGCTCGTTCGACGCGATCAAGGCCGACGCCGAGGCCCATCCGATCGAGCCGATCACGCCCTGGGTCGAGGAGCATGGCGGGGAGAAATTCGTCACGATTCCCGAACGCTTCGGCTATCCGGTTACCCGCGAACGGCTCGATGACCTGTGGCGCGGCTGATCCCGCCAGCCTGATTTCGCTCGATTCCGGCTTCCTTCAGAGGCGATTCGCTCTCCTCGAGACATAAAAAAAGGGGACCCGCAGGAGCGGATCCCCTTTTTGCCGTGCTTTTCAGCAGGCTTATTTGAGATGCCGAGACAGATGCTTGTTCATCTCGAACATGCTGCAGCTGTCCTTGCCGAAGACCTTCTTGAGTTTGTCGTCGGCGAGGATTTCTCTTTTGTTTTGAGGATTTTGCAGGTTGTTCTTACGAATGTGATCCCAAACCTTCGAAACCACCTGGCTGCGCGGAAGCGGATCATTGCCCGTAATCGCCCCCAACTCAGGTGAAGGTTGAACCGGCCGAGCCAATCCGCCCCCTGCTGTCCTGCCACTTTTTGCCATGTGCGCCCTCCTGTTGATGTCCCCTTTTGTAGAGCGCAAAGCCACCCGCATTGCAATGCCCCCCAGCATCTTGCGATCGGCTTATTTTCGACCGAACGGAACGACCCGGTTCGCCGCGTCGTGGCCGATCTCGGCGCGGCCGCCAAAGGCGATGCCCGATCGCGCGCACCACTCCTCGACGATCGCATATTCGTCGCGGCCGAATGCGGGGTCATTATCGGGCACGTCGGCGACCCGGCCGAGCCGGATCCGCGCCACCCCGCGGACGTTGGCGCTGGCGGTCAGATGGAACATCAGCCGGTCGATCCGGTAATAATGCTCGCTGACTTCCTCGATCAACAGCTCGGCCCCCGAAAGGTCGGGCTCGAGCGGCGTTCCGAGCAGGCACGACAGCACGGTCAGGTTGAACGCGACCGCCGGTTGCTGGAGGTTGGGCTCGAGCGCCACCGGGTCGCGGCACACCAGCCAGTCGAGCGCGCGCATCACCGCCGCCTCGCCACCGGCCCGCATGACATCCTGCGGCATTGGCCCCCACGCAACGTCGAGCCCGGCCTTGTAAAGCCCAGCGAGCAGGAAGCCGGAATCGCTATAGCCCATGTACAGCTTGGACCTTGCCGCCGTCGGGAGATCGGTCAGCGCGGCTTCGGCGATCCGGTTCGACCCATAACCGCCGCGCGCGAACCACACCGCGTCGACCGACGGGTCGGCCATCGCTTCGCGCAGCGCCGCCAGCCGCTCGCCATCGCTGCCGGCGAAATGGCCATCGGCCAGGAAGCATTGCGGGTCGATCACCAGCTCGCAATCGCCGCGCCCGGCGGCGAGCGCAGTCACCTGCTCGGCGGCCTCGCGTTTGAGGGTGCAGCTAGGGGCGACAACGGCGATCTTCATTCGTCCCCCATTACCAGCGACGTGCTTCTCTCTGATAGTGCAGCTTGACCATATTTGTGCAGAGGTCATGCCAGCGCGGGAGCGGCTTGAGAAAATCTTGGGATTTTCGGGCGAAACTGTTTCGATGAAGCTGGCGTTGCGAAAGCGCCAATTTCTCGGCCCGGTTCGTGGCCCTCCAGGAAGCGCCGAAATTGGCCCGGATCGATCAAACCGGCAATTACGGCTGCGGGTGAAGCCAGCCACTGGTCATTGCTGACGGCCTCCAATAGGGCCGCGCCGATGACTGATTCAACCTTCTTCTGCGGTGTCGGGGGTAGCGGCATGCTGCCTCTCGCCTGCATCGTCCGCGCTTCCGGCGGCCGCGTCGCCGGCTCCGACCGCTCGCTCGACGCCGGCCGGCTCGCCCCCAAATTCGCTTATCTGAGCTCGCTCGGCATCGCGCTGTTCCCGCAGGATGGTTCGGGCGTCCAGCCGGGCATGACGCTGGTCACCTCAGCCGCGGTCGAGGACACGGTGCCCGACGTGGTCCGCGCCCGCGAACTCGGCCTGCGCCACCTGACCCGGCCGCAATTCCTCGCCAAGCTGCTCAACGCCGCCCAATCGAGCGTCGCGGTCGGCGGCACCAGCGGCAAGTCGACGGTGACCGGGATGATCGGCTGGATCCTCCACGCCTGCCATCGCCAGCCGACCGTGATGAACGGCGCGGTGATGAAGAATTTCGCGACTGCCTCGGCGCCGTTCGCAAGCGCTCTGGTCGGCGACCCCGAGCTGTTCGTCAGCGAGGTCGATGAAAGCGACGGGTCGATCGGGCTCTACACGCCCGAGGTCGCGGTGCTGACCAACATCAGCCTCGACCACAAGGAAATGGCCGAACTGCGCCAATTGTTCGCCGGCTTCCTGCGCGCGTCGCGCAGGGCGGTGCTCAATCTCGACGATCCCGAGACCCGCGTGCTGGCCGACGTCGTCAGTCAGCAGACCTGCATCGGCTACGGCTTCGACAGCCCCGGCGCCGATTTGATGGGCAAGCAACTCGAACTGCTGCCCGATGGCGTAAGCTTCACGGTCGAAGCGGCCGGCGAGCGCCACGACGTGCGGCTGACGGTGCCGGGCCGTCACAATGCCTCGAACGCGCTGGCGGCGCTGGCCGCGACCAGGGCGCTGGGCGTGTCGCTCGCCGAGGGCGTCGCCGCCCTCGCCCGGTTCGAGGGGCTGCGGCGCCGACTCGAGAAGGTCGGCACCCGCGCGGGCGTCACCGTGATCGACGATTTCGCACACAACCCGGACAAGATCGACGCCACGCTGGCGACGCTCCGCGCCCAGCCCGGGCGGTTGCTGATCCTGTTCCAACCGCACGGCTATGGCCCGCTCGCCAAGATGGGCGAGGAACTGGCGCGCAGCCTCGCCCGCGGGATGGATTCGGCGGATCGGCTTTACCTGCCCGACCCGGTCTATCACGGCGGCACGGTCGACAAAGCCCGCGGATCTGACTGGCTGGTCGATGCGGTCGCCGGCGAAGGCCGCCAGGCGACCCACATCCCCGACCGCGCGGCAATCGCCGATGCGCTGCTCGCCGAAGCGCGCGACGGCGACCGCATCCTGATAATGGGCGCGCGCGACGATTCGCTGAGCGAATTCGCCGCCGAGCTTGTCGAGCGGCTCGGCTAGCCAGTGATCAAGCCCGCCACTGCAACCGGCTGGAAACTGCCGGCCGCCGAACGCGGCCCGCTGCTCGAGCGCTTCCCGCCGCGCTACGCCAATGTCGTCGCCGACCATGTCACTTTGCGCTCAGGGACCAACGCGCGCACGCCGCTGCCACGCACGCCCGACGCGCGGATCGTCGGCCGCGCCGATGACGGCCACAGCCTCGAATGCCTGGTGGTCGAGCTCGACGGCACGACCGATCGCCCCGACGGCTCGACCTACCACATCACCTGGTCGCTCGGCCCCGGCCGCGACGCGCGCGACAGCAATGTCGTGCTGCGCGAGCGCAAGTGGGAGCCGCTTGCCGCGCCGATCCCGGTGACGCTCGAACCGGCGCGCTTTTAGGCCATGCCCCAGTTGTTCCTCGACTGTGATGGGGTGCTGGCCGACTTCGCCGCCGGCGTCCAAGCGCTGCTCGGAATGTCCGCGGCGCAGTTCGAAACGCGCCACGGCCGCGGCGCATTATGGCAGCGCATCGCCGCCGCGCCCGATTTCTACGCGACGCTGCCGGAAATGCCCGACGCGCGAGAGTTGTTCGACGCGGTCGAGCAACTTGCGCCGACCATCCTCACCGGCCTGCCAATCGGCAATTGGGCGGCGCCGCAGAAAGTGCGCTGGGCGGCCGAGCATTTTCCCGGCGTTCCGATCATCACCTGCCTGGCGCGCGACAAGCACCTACATATGCAGCCGGGCGATGTGCTGGTCGACGACCGCGAAAACCACCGCGCCGCTTATGAGCGCGAAGGCGTCGTGTTCATTCATCAAAAGAATGCGCGGGACAGCATCACCCAGATGGCGAAAATCTTCCCGTCGGTGAAAACCGCGGACTAAGCGGCGGCGGTGACATCGACCTTTTCGACCCATTCCGGCCAGAACACCGGCTCGCGGTTCGACCAGCCGGGCGCGGTCGCCGCGCTTTCGCTGATCGACTGGAGCAGGATCCGCCGCCGGTCGGGGTGGAGATGGGGCAGCGCCGCGGCCGAACAGAAAGCCGACGGCAACCACGGCCGCGCCGAAGCGCCGATCAGGCGCTCGTAGAGAAACCGGTACGATGCAAAATGGGGCAGGCGGTCCTGGCCGAGGTCGAACGCCGAAACCGTGATCAGCATGCCGATGAACGGTTCGATCATGTCGAGCCCGCTGTCGTCCGGCACCTGGAGGCGCATGTGGTCGAGTTGCTTGTAAAGCCGGCCCTGGGCGCGGATCGAAGCGGCTTCGCCCTCGTCGCGGGCCCAGCATTCAATCGGATCGCGGCGGCCGTAGGCAACATCGAGCGAGCGGCGGATATAGCGCTGCGTCGCCTTGGTGAAGCCTGCGAACTCCTTCATTTCGGAGATCAGCATAGCCCCGCTTGCCGGCTGACTCGTCCGCGTAATCATGAACCCGACTCCTTTCGCCTGGGAGTGATCATGCGGTGGTTTGTGTTGCGTATTGATTAACCACAGTCCCACCCCCGGTTCAGATAGAATCAGACGGGAGTCCTTGGAGCAACATGAATTCTTCACGTCACGTCACTTCACGGCGCGAGTGTTGATTAATTGCAACGTTGTTGTTTTTAGTTTCGTTAACGCAACTTATTCGGGAAAGCCCGATGACGGCACCGGATCATCACTTTGTCCCGGCTGCACAGCGGCCGGCGGATCCGACGCATCCATCGATTCATCGCTACCGACGTCGGCCTTAATGTCGAGGTCATGCGGGTTTTCGTGCAACTCCCGCTCGAGCTCCTGTTCGGGCGCTTCCTGCTCCACCGGCGGCGGCGCGGGGGTGTCGTGCTCACGATCGATCATGTGGGTCCTCCGCCGCGTCAACGAGCGCGCGACCCGCCCGTTCCCGGCCGGGCGGCGGCTTTCCATTCGACGGAGGCGCTCTAAGCTTCTGCCAAACGACTAGCAGCTAATTGCTTTCAACCGGCGCCACAGTCACATATTAGTAAAGATGAACAAGCATTCAGAAATGGCCGCCCTCATGACCATCCCCGCGTCCAGGTCGGAGCTGCGCGCCGCCGCCGGCAGCCGCTTTTCCGACTGGCGGCTGGCGCTCAAATCGATCCTCGGCTTCTGGCTGGTCTATGCGCTGACCGTTGCCGCGCGCGCACTGCTCGGCTCGGATCCGCTGACGATGCTGCAGAACAAGCTGATCATCATCAGCATCGGCATCGTCATCACCGGCCTGGTCTATCTCGCCATCGCTTTGCTCGCCGGGCGCTCATCCATCCGCCGCAAGGCGATCGTCGCCGGCCTCGCCTCGCTGGTCGCAGCGTCAGGCATGGCGGCGCTGATGGTCGGCAGCGAAGACCATATGCGCGAGAGCAAGGAGGAGTTTCGCTACCAGGCGCGCGAAGGCTTCGTCCTGATCGAGAAAGGCCACACCATCCGCATCGAGCGCGCGGCCGCCGACCCGCTGGTGCTGACCATGCCGCTGGTCGGCCAGCTCGACGCCAACAAGCGCTTCCGCTTCGCCGCCGACACGGCGGTCGTGTGGCTGTTCTTCTTCGCCGCGTGGAGCGCGTTCTACCTCGCCACTCTGGCCCAGTCCGAAGCGCTCGGCGCGCGCCGCCGCGCGGTTGAAGCCGAAAGCGCGGCGCGCGCGGCGCAGGTCCGTGCCTTGCGCTACCAGGTCAACCCGCACTTCCTGTTCAACACGCTCAATTCCTTGTCCTCGCTGGTCATGTCGGGGCGTCCGCAGGAAGCCGAGGAAATGATCCTCAAGTTGTCGACATTCTTCCGCTCGAGCCTGTCGCTCGACCCGTCGGCCGATGTCACGCTGGCCGAGGAAATCGCGCTGCAGCGGCTCTACCTCGATATCGAGCGGGTCCGCTTCCCGCGCCGGCTCAAGGTCGAGATCGATGTTCCGGCCAACCTCGAAAGCGCGCGGCTGCCGGCGCTGATCCTCCAGCCGGTGGTCGAGAATGCGATCAAATACGGAGTCTCGCCGACCCGCGAAAAGGTCACCCTGCGGATCTCCGCGCGGGAAGCCGGGCCGGGCCGGGTGACGGTCGAGGTGACCAACGCCGGCAAGCAATCGAAGCGCCGCGCGGACGAAACCCACGAAGGCACCGGGGTCGGTCTGGGCAATGTCTGCGAACGCCTAAGGGCGCGCTTCGGCAATGCCGCGCAATGCACATTTGGTCCCTTCGATGATGGCGGCTATCGTGTCGTAATGACGCTGCCGCTGGATCGGGCTGATGGATGAAATCGCCGCGTTAAAGGTTCTGATTGCAGACGACGAGCCGCTCGCGGCGGAGCGGCTGCAACTGCTGCTTGCGCGCTGCGCCGGAATCGACCTGGTCGGGACCGCCAGCGACGGCGAGAGCGCGGTCAGGATGGCCGAGGCACTGTCGCCCGACGTGCTGCTGCTCGACATCGCCATGCCCGGGCTCGACGGGATCGATGTGGCGCGCGCTATCGCGACTCCGCAGGCGTCGCCGGCGGTGGTGTTCGTGACCGCGTTCGACCAGTTCGCGGTGGCCGCGTTCGAAGTGGCGGCGGTCGATTATCTGATGAAGCCGGTCGAACCGAGCCGGCTCGAGCGCGCGCTCGACCGCGCCCGCGCCTACGTCCGGCAGCGCCGCGACGAGCCTGGCCGGGCGCCGTCCAAATCGTCGCAATGGCTCGATGAATTCTGGGCCTCGGACCTGACCGGCCTGGTCCGCATCGCGTCGCGCGATGTCGACCGGGTCTCGGCCGAGCGCGATTACATGCGGCTTCACGTCGGCCGCCGCAGCTGGCTGATTCATCATTCGATGGCGGCGCTGGAGGACGGGCTCAATCCCGAGCTGTTTGTTCGGCTGCATCGCTCGGCGATCGTTCGCCGCGACTTCATCACCGGCTTCACTCGCAACCCGTCGGGCCGCTGGATCGCGCGGCTCGGCGACGGCGGCGAACAGCCTGTCGGCCGGCTCTATTCGGATCGGGTGCGGAGTATCGCTGGCCGCTAGGCGCGCGGGCCCCTGACAAGGCGGGACACGGAAAGCTCCTCGCCTTAACGCAATCGGGCGAGGAGCTTCCTGAATTTAGCCACGATATGAACGGCTCTTCGCGTTCGACGCGAGCCGGATCGACGCCACGCTGGCGTGGGCGCTGGCGAAGCAATAGTCTTCCATCGCCCGCCGGTCGGCGCCGCGCATCCCGCTTTCCGTGCACATCTGGCCGATCCCGCGCGCAATCCGCGCATTCAGCTTATTCTGGCTGCCGTTGACCGTCAGGTCGAGACGGCCAACCGAAACGCTCGCGCTGGCCTCGGTCTGGGCCGACGCAACCGTTGGGACGAGCAGCAACGCCGAAGTCGCCACCGCCGCAAGCATCACAAGAACATTCATGTTCACCTCCATGTTCGACCCGAAGCATGGCCCTCCTGAAAGCGGGGGTTCCCGTTCGCGTCGCCCGATCCTGCTAAGCCCAAGCGGCGCCGCAATCCGCTCCCGCTCGACCAAAGCGCGGCGGCGGTCGGCAGTCGTTACGGCTTTGCGACGAAGGCCGTTGGTGGACGGCCCAATCGACCAACGGCGGGTCGGCTGACGGTCAGGCGGCCGGTTTGGCGGGCGCCATCGCCGGCTCCTCGGCGGCGACCGAGCGGTCGACTGCGGCGGTCATCGCGACGTCGAGCGTGACATTGCCGAGTGTGCGGAAGATGTCCGGCACCATCTCGACCGCGACCAGCAACGCCAACGGCGCGATCGGCACCCCGAGCGCCATTGCGATCGGCGCGATCGAGCTGATGAAGCTGACTTCGCCTGGCAGGCTGACCGCTCCGTAGCTGATCACGGCGGCGACCGCGGTCGCGGCGATCATCTGCCCGGTGCTCGGTTCGATGCCGAGCCAGTGCGCGATATAAAAAGCGACCGCGACGTTCATCGCCGGCCCGGTGGCGCGGAACAGCGCCACTGCCATCGGCAGCGAGACGTCGGCGACCTGGTCGCGGATGCCCATGATCCGCGCCGCGGCGAGCATCGCCGGCAGCGACGCCAGCGACGAGCGGGTCGAGACCGCAACGCTCTGCGGCGCGATCATCGCCCGGGTGAAACCGCCGAGGCCGGTGCGGCCGGCGAACGCCGCCAATGGATAGCCGGCGAGCGTCACCAGCACGCCGATCACCGAGATCAGGACGACGTAATGCGCCAATGCCGCGAACGCCGCTCCGCCGGCGCTGGCGCCGACCGTGAAGGCCAGCGCAAATACGCCCAGCGGCGCGATCCACAGCACCCAGCCGATGACCAGCAGCAGAGTGTCGCCGACTGCCTCGAAGAAGCCGACCAGCAAGCGCCGCCGGTCGACCGCGATCCGCGCCGCGGCCAGAGCGAACAGCAAGGAGAAGACGACCAACGGCAGCACATCGCCGTTCGACGCCGCGGCGGCGACATTGCCCGGAATGATCTCGCGGAAGAAATCCATCACGCCCGGCACCGGCGCCGCAGCGGTCGACTGGTCGATCCCGGCGAGGCCGGCGCGAAGCGCTTCGGCGGCCGCTTGCGGAAGCGGGAACAGCCCGAGCAGGAACTGGATCATCAGCGCCCCGAAGATCGCCGAGGACGTGGACACGACGACCACCCACAGCACCGTCCGGCCGGCGATCCGGCCGGCCCGCGCCGCCTCGGCGCCCTTGGCCACGCCGGTCACCAGCAACGCCACGATAAGCGGGATGACGGTCATCTTGAGGGCGTTGAGCCACAGCCCGCCGACCATGTTCGATGCCTGCAGTGCAGGCTCGCGCAGGCCGTCGCCAAGCGCCGCTGCGCCGGCCCCGGCGAGCAGTCCGAGCAGCAGTGCGAGCAATACGTAGTACGCGCGACCGCCGCGGACGCTCTGGGCCGCTACGTCTTCGGGGCTGGGGTGCGGTTCCGCTGCGCTCAACGCGGCTTCCTGAAGCGATACACGACTCGGTCGGTCTTGCCCCGGATCGCCGGGTCGAACACCAGCAGCGAATGGTCATCGGCCGGGTTGCGCAGGAAGTTGCGAACCCCGACCAGCTCGAACCCGGCGCGCTGGAAGTCGGCCTTGATCACTTCGGGATCGATCCGGTGGAGCTTCTCGACCGTCGCCCGGGTGTCGCCGTTGGGCAATGCGACATGGTCGATAATGCCGACCGTCGCGCCCGGCTTCATCGCCGCGTAGAGCGTCTTGAGCCAGGCGTCTGGATCCATGCGGACGACCTTGAGCTCGTCGTTCTGCCAATAGACGTCGTGGTAATCGAGATTCATGATCATGAAGTCATAGGCGTTGGTGCCGAGCGCCGGCGCTTCGAACGGGCTCGAGATCATCGACACATTCTTCTGTCGCTTGACGAAAGCGGCGAATTTGGTTCGGCGCTCATCGTTGAGGAACTGGGTCGGCTGCCACACGGTGATATGGCCCCGAGGCCCCACCACCGGCGCCATGATTTCCGCCCAATAGTGATTGCCGCCGAACATATCGATGACCCGCATGCCCTTCGAGACCCTGAAGAAGGTCAGCACGTCGGCCGGCTTGCGGGACTCGTCGAGCTTGACATTGTCCGGGGTCCGACTGGGCGATGCGACGGCCGCGGCGATGCTGACGGGCGCGGCGGATGCGGTGGCTGGAAGCGTGGCGAGCGCGATTGCGGCTAACAGGAAAGCAGTCGGTTTCATAAACCCTCCGTGGTCCTCGATCGCACCTCTCATACCACGCGCCTTCCCCGGCGCCAGCCGGTGAAGAAATCCCGTTCTGCGATACTTTGCAGCCGGGCAATTGCGCGCTACGGTTTGGCCCTGCCGAGCCAATCCTTGGGGGAGGAAATCTCATGGCCACCGTCGCCGCCTCGCCAGCCGAGCGCCGCTCTGCCGAACGCAAATTCTATTCTCGCATGGCCCTGCTCCTGGCCGCCGTCGCCTTCCTCGGTTTCGCGCCGAGCTTCTACCTGCGCGGCATCGTCCCAGCCTATCCGCGGCCGAACCCGAGCTTGACGCCCTGGGTCATTCTCCACGGCAGCCTGTTCACGCTGTGGATGCTGGTGTTCGTCGCGCAAACCCAACTCGTTTCGGCCGGCCGGGTCGAAGTCCACATGAAGCTGGGCAAGGCCGCGATGTTCCTCGCCCTGGCGATCATTCCAATGATGTATTTGACGGCGGTGTGGCAAGTGGCGCGCGCCAACCAGCCGCCGTTCACCGACCCGCTCAGCTGGACCGCAGTGCCGCTGGCGGCGATCCCCGTTTATGCGATCCTGGTGTGGACCGGCTGGCAACGCCGCAAGCAGGCCCAGTGGCACAAGCGGGCAATGCTTGGCGCGGCGATCCTGGTGGTCATGGGCCCCGGCTTTGGGCGGCTCCCGCTCGCCCCGCCAATCCTTATCGGCTTCACCATCCAGATGCTGGTCGGGCTGATGCTGTTCGTTCCACTGATAATCTGGGACCGGCGCACGATCGGCCACCTCCATCCCGCCACCAAGCTGGCGGTCGCGCTCGGCGTCATTTCGGTCGTGGTTCCGATCACGCTTATCGCCACCGGTACCTGGGCGCCGATCGCTGCGCATTTACCGGGCGTCGGCAGCTGACCGAATAGCGCCTCAAGCGGTTCTGGCGGCGAATTACCCAGTTTACTCTGGCTGCCACTGGATCCCTGGCAGGCTTGCCACCCTTGCCGACAGCTGGGGTTCGTAGCACTCCGCTCGCCTGACCGATGGCGCCAGTCGACCGATTATTTGACTTGAAGGCGCATCGCCCGGTCCGCTCGTGCGTTCAAACCCCCACAGTCAAACCCTTCACATAAAGGAGCTTTCCAAATGCCCGACCATGACCATTCCGCCCAAATTACCACCCTCAACACTTTGATTGCGACCCTGTTCGACAGTGTCACCGGCTATGACGATGCCGCCGCCAATATCGATGGCGGAAGCAACCGCCTGCAGGAGCAGTTCCGCCAGCGCGCGGACGAGCGCCGCACGGTAGTCGACGACCTCCGCGGCGAAGTCCGCCGCCTGGGCGGCGACCCCGAGGGCGACGGCTCGTTCATGGGCAAGACCCACCAGCGCTTTCTCGATTTGAAAGCCGCCATTACCGGCCGCGACGAGCAGGCCATCATCAATGAAGTCGAGCGCGGCGAGGATTATCTCAAGGACAAGTTCGAGACCGCCCTCAAGAGCGACCTTCTGACCGGCGACTGCCGCGCCAAGGTCGAACAGGCCTATCAGTCAGTCCGCTCCGGACACGACCAGATGAGCGCGTTGAAGCACGGCATGGAAGGAACCAAGGCATGAGCAT
>JBDTRT010000059.1:0-2909 GCA_039931595.1 Sphingomicrobium sp. | reverse complement strand
GTAGGTGGCGTTCGATTTGGGCGCGGTGGCGAGGTAGAGGCAGGCCTGGACGATCGCCAGCTCGCCCTCCGGCGAGCCGAGGAAGTCGTAGCTGTCCTTGGCGGCGAGGCACTGGACCAGGGCCTGGGGATCGGCCAGGCCGACATCCTCCGACGCGAACCGGACCAGCCGGCGCAACAGATAGAGCGGCTGTTCGCCAGCGACCAGCATTCGGGCAAGGTAATATAGCGCCGATTGCGGGTCGGACCCTCGCAGGCTTTTGTGAAGCGCGGAGATGAGGTTGTAATGACCCTCGCGGTCCTTGTCGTAGACCGCGACGCGGCGGTGGAGGAGGGCGGACAGGCCGGCTGGGTCGAGCGGCCGATCGAGATCGACGTCGAACAGGGTTTCGACCTGGTTGAGTAGGAACCGGCCGTCGCCGTCGGCGCTTGCGATCAGCGCGGCGCGGGCGTCGTCGGTCACTGGCAAGCCGCGGCCGACTTCACCCTCGGCGCGCTCGATCAGGGTCTCCAGCGCTCGATGGTCGAGGCGGCGCAGGATCAGCACCTGGCAGCGCGACAGCAAGGCCGCGTTCAATTCGAAACTCGGGTTCTCGGTGGTCGCTCCGACCAAGGTGACGGTACCGTCCTCGACATAGGGCAGGAAGCCGTCCTGCTGGGCGCGATTGAAGCGATGGATCTCGTCGACGAACAGCAGGGTCCGCTGGCCGGCCTTGGCCATTTGGCGGGCTTCGGCGAATAGCTTCTTCAAGTCGGCGACACCGGAGAAGACCGCCGAAATCGCGACGAAACGCATTCCGACGGCGTCGGCGAGCAACCGCGCGATGGTCGTCTTGCCGGTGCCCGGCGGCCCCCACAGGATCATCGACGACAGCTTGCCGGCCGCGACCATCCGCCCGATTGCGCCGTCGCTTCCGGTCAGATGCTCTTGGCCGACGACCCGGTCGAGGCTGGTGGGGCGGAGCCGGTCGGCGAGCGGAGCATCGGGCGCGGCAGCAACCGGCGGCCGTGCAGTTTCCTCGTCAGCGAACAGGTCAGCCATCGCAGCCGGTCATAATATCCGAATAGGAAATTGCACGGACCTCTTGTTAAAGATGCATCTAAGATATATCTGAGACACATCTAAGAAGGAAAATAGCTAGATGTCACGTAAACATTGGCACGGCTGCGGGCCGCGCGGCGAGTTCGAGTTCAACATTCCCGAAGGGCTGTTCGCGATGCGCGGCGGTCGCGGTGGTCGCGGCTGGGGCGGCGACTGGGGACCATTCCATATCGATTTTGGCGACGGGCCACCACGCGGCGGACGCGGCCGGCGCGGGCGCCGGCGGATGTTCGGATCGGGCGAGTTGCGCCTGGTGCTGCTCAAGCTGATCGCCGACGAGCCGCGTCACGGCTATGATCTGATCCGCGCGATCGAGGAACTGACCGGCGGCGAATATGCCCCGAGTCCGGGTGTGATCTATCCGACGCTGACCCTGCTCCAGGACATGGACCTGATCGAAGAAGCCAAGGAGAAGGGCCCGCGCAAGCCGTTCCAGATCACTGCCGAGGGACGCAAGATGCTCGACGAGAAAGCCGACGAGGTCGAAGCCCTGTTCGAGCGGCTTGCCGAGGAGTTCGCTCCCAATGAGGCCAGTTCGGGCGGGCCGCCCATCGGCCGCGCAGTCGGCAATCTGATGACCGCGCTCAAGCACCGTATCGGTCGCGACGGGATCGACGAGGACCTGCTGCATGAAATCGCCACCATCCTCGATGAGGCCGCGCAGCGGATCGAGCGGGTGAAGTAGCGACTGGGCGTCAGCGGCTGGCCATGCGGGCCAGCCGCGCGCGCTTTTCAATCACTCGCAGATAGGTGCGGACCACTGCTGAATTGATCAGGTCCCAGTTCCTCAACTTGGCGTCTTCCAGCCCAGCTTGACCGTGGCGGTGGCGCAGTTCGGGGTCCTTTGCATAGGCCTCGAGCGCGTCCGCGAAAGCATCGGTGTCGCTCGGCTCGATCAATATCCCGGTCTCCCCTTCACGCACGAGATTGGACGCTCCGATCGCGAGCGCGGCGACGACCGGCAGCGCGCAGGCCATCGCCTCGAGCGTGACGTTGCCGAATGCCTCGGTGATCGACGGGTTGAGCAGCACGTCGCTGCTGGCCAGTCCGCGGGCGAGGTCGGTGCCGGTCTGCTGGCCGACGAACACCGCGTTGGGCAAACGCTGCTCGAACCATCCGCGCGCCGGCCCATGGCCGATTACCAGCACCCGGTAGTTGACCTTGCGCGCGGCCAGCGCGTCGATTGCGTCGACGAATACGTCGAGCCCTTTTTCCATCACCAGCCGACCAAGGAAGCACACCACTAGCGCATCATCCTCGATCCCGAGGCTGCGCCGCCACTCCATATCGCGCCGGTTGGGGCGGAATTGCTCGCGGTCTACGCCCCGCGTCCAGATCGAGATATCTCGGTTCATGCGTTGCGCCCGAAGCACCGCCGCCATCGAATCGGCCGGGGCGAGGATCGCGTCGCAGCGGCGATAGAGCCGGCGCATGATCGCCCGCGCGCTCGGCTCGAGAAATTCGAGGTGGTAATAAGCAAGATAGGTTTCGAAGCGCGTGTGGATCGAAGCGATCGTGGTAATGTTGCGCCGACGCGCCCAGCTCACGGCCCGGTGGGCGACCACGTCGGGGCTGGCGATGTGGACGATGTTCGGTGCGAACTCCGCGAGATCCCGCCGGATCCTCGGAGTCAGTGCGAGCGGGATCCGATATTCGGGCCGCAGCGGGATCGGGACCGACGGCACGCTGACCAGATGCCCGGTCGCCTTGAACGCCGGATTGGCAACCGTTGGCGAATAGACCCGGACCTGCGCGCCCTGGCGCATCAGATAATCGACCAGCCGGTTCAGCGCCTGGTTGGCGCCGTC
>JBDTRT010000058.1:0-29677 GCA_039931595.1 Sphingomicrobium sp. | reverse complement strand
CTGAAGGACATCCGCCCGCCGCAGGACATCGTCAACGCCATGACCCGGCAGATGAAGGCCGAGCGCGAAAAGCGCGCGTCGATCCTCGAATCCGAAGGCATGCGCCAGTCCGAGATCCTCCGCGCCGAGGGCGAGAAGCAGGCGCGCATTCTCCAGGCCGAAGGGCAGAAGGAGGCCGCCTTCCGCGACGCCGAAGCGCGCGAACGGTCGGCCCAGGCCGAAGCCGCCGCGACCAAGTCGGTGAGCGACGCGATCGAGGCCGGCTCGGGCCAAGCAATCAATTATTTCGTCGCCCAGAAATATGTCGAGGCGCTGGGCAAGTTCGCCACCTCGCCCAATGCCAAGACCATCCTCTTTCCGCTCGAGGCGACCCAGCTGATGGGGACGCTCGGCGGCATCGGCGAGCTCGCCCGCGAAGTCTTCGGCGACAAGCGGCCGCCGGCGCCGCAGCAGCCCCCTCCCAGGCCCAAGGATGACACGACCGCGCGGCGCGGCGCGCCGACCGCGCTGCCCGGAGTGCCGAGGGTCGAGGGCTGATGACGGGCGGGTTCAACCCGGGCGGGCTCGAACCCGGCTGGCTGTGGATGATCGGCGGTGTCGTGCTGCTGATCGCCGAAATCATCGCACCCGGCTTCTTCCTCGTGTTCGTCGGCGCGGCGGCGATGGCGACCGGCGCATTCGCTTTGCTGTTTGGCCTCGGCACAGTCGCCCAACTGTCCTTGTTCGCGCTCTATGCCTTGCTTGCGGTGCTAGTCGGGCGGCGGATTTACGCCAATGCGTCGATCGGCGGCGGCGATCCGATGTTGAACGATCGCTCGGCGCGGTTGATGGGCAAGATCGTGACGGTCGTCGCCGCGGTCGACGAGCATAGCGGCCGGGTCCGGGTCGGCGACGGCGAATGGAGCGCGCGCGGCGGCCCGGCCGCACCCGGCGATCGCGTGCGCATAACCGGCGTTGACGGCAACTGCCTCAATGTGGAAGCGGAGCGACCGCTTCCTCCCGCCTAACGCATCCCCCGATACCAGACGGAGTTTCAGCCTTGTTCGATCAGCAGCTTTCCCGCCGCGAGACCCTCGCCGCGCTGGCGGCAGGCGCCGCCTTCCCCTTGGTCTCCGGCTGCACGCCGAACATCGCCATCACCACCGCTACCGTGCCCGTCGCGCCGGCCGACGTGCTGCCGACGACCGACGCGCAAGCCAGCGCCTTGCTCGATTCGATCGCCGAGAATCTGCTGCTACTGTCGCCCGAAAGCGCGACTTCGCTGGGCATCGACAAGGGCGCGCGCGCCAATCTGCGCTCCGAGCTGGCCGATCGCTCAGCCGCCGGCCAGCAGCGGGTGCGCGACACGCTTACCGCCGACCTCGAGCGGGCGCGGGCGATCGACACCGCCGGCCTGTCGCATTCGGTCCGGACCAGCGTCGAAGTCGTGCGCAGCGCTTATGCCACCGCGCTCGAGGGATTCGCTTTGCCTTATGGCGACGTCGCGGTCGGCGGCTGGCGCAACACGCCTTATGTCGTGATCCAGAATGTCGGCGCCTATCTCGACGTGCCGCGCTTTCTCGATGCCGAGCATCCGATCGACACTTCCGCCGACGCGCAAGCCTATCTGGCGCGGCTCGAATCCTACCCCAGACAGCTCGACGGCGAACTTGGGCGAATCCGCGCGGCGCGGGCGATCGGCCTGGTGCCGCCGGCGTTCCTGATCGACAAGGCCCTCAAGCAGATGGAGCTGTCGGTCAAGAACGCCCACGACGGCGGCGGCCTGGTTCAATCGATCGAGCGCCGCACCCGCGACAAGGCCATCCCCGGCGACTGGGCGGCCAAGGCGCGCCAGATCGCGAGCCAGCAAGTAGCGCCTGCGCTCGAACGGCAGCTGGCCGAATTGCGCGCCGAACGGGCGGCCGCGACCAACGATCCGGGCATGGCGTCGCGGCCCCACGGCGACGAATATTACCGCTGGGCGCTCAAGGCCTCGACCACCACCTCCATGACCCCCGATGAGGTCCACCAGCGCGGGCTCGACGAATTGCGCGAACTGCAAGGGCGGATGGACCCGATCCTGACCAGCCTGGGCTATACCAAGGGCACGATCGGCGAGCGGATGCAGGCGCTCGGCAAGGATCCGAAATATCATTTCAGCGAGGGCGACAAGGGCCGCGCCGAAATCATCGCCTTCATCAATGAGCGGCTGCGGATCATCCGCGCCAAGCTGCCGCAAATGTTCAACACTCTGGTCAAGGGCAATCTCGAGGTCCGCCGCCTGCCGCCCGAGGAAGAGCCCGGCGCGCCTGGCGCTTACGGCGGTTCCGGCTCGATCGACGGCACCATCCCCGGCAAGTTCTGGATCAACCTGCGCACGACCGCGCTCCACACCAAGTTCGACCTGCCCGACCTGGTCCACCATGAATCAATCCCGGGCCACGTCTGGCAGGGCGAATATGCCAATAAACTGCCGCTGATCCGCACGATGCTGGCGTTCAATGCCTATTCGGAAGGCTGGGCGCTCTACGCCCAGCAGCTCGCCGACGAATTCGGCGCCTATGACGATTTCCCGGCCGGCCGCCTGGGCTATCTGCAGGGCATCGCGTTTCGCGCCTGCCGGCTGGTGGTCGACACCGGCTTGCACGCCAAGGGCTGGACGCGCGAGCAAGGCGTGCGCTTCTTCGTCGATGAAAACGGTTCCAAGGCCGAGGAAGTGGCGAGCGAAGTCGACCGCTATTGCAGCTGGCCGGGCCAGGCCTGCGGCTACAAGGTCGGCCACAGCGAGATCAACCGCCAACGCGCCAAGGCCCAGGCCGCGCTGGGTGCTCGCTTCGACATCAAGGCGTTCGACGACGCGGTGGTGATCGGCGGCAACGTGCCGATGGATGTCCTGGCCAAGAACGTCGACGAATATATCCGGATGGCGAAGGGCTGAATTCTCCCCGCTGGTGCGCGGGGAGAATCCGGACGACGACTAGCGGCGCGTGCCGGCGAGGCCGGTGAGGATCGAGTTGAGGACATTGCCGCCGCCACCGCCGCCGCCGCCGAGCAGCGAGCCGAGCATTCCGCCCAAACCGCCACCCAGTCCGCCGCCCAATGCGCCGCCGCCGGGCGCTGCCTGCGGGTCGGCCTTGCCGGCCTGCGCCTGCTTCATGAAATAGCCCGCCGCGAGCATCGCGACCATCGGCAGCATCTTCTTGAGCAGGCTCGGCGGAACTCCGGTCTGCTGGCTGGCGTGATCGGCGACCGCGCGGCTGGTGTCCTTCGAGCCGAACAAATGGCCGAGCAGTTCATTGCCCTGGCCAATGTCGGTCGGCTCGGTGGCGAGCGCGTTGGACATCATCCCTGGCCCGCCCAGGCCGCCGAGCACGCTCGCGAGACTGCCGAAGCCGCCCGTACCTTGCGCCTGATTCTGCATTCCGCCGAGCACCGCCGGCAGCAGCGCCGCCATGCCCGACTGCGCGGTTTGATCGTCGACGCCGAGCTCGCGCGCGATCGCCTGGGGTCCACCGGCCTGGGTCAGTTCGTCCAACATGGTCATCAGCCTCTCCTCTTCACGTCACGAATGTCCAGGATTGCACCATGTTCCGCTTAAGGCAGCGCGGCAATATCCGGCGGTATGAAATCGCGCCGCGCCTCGACCGACAGCAGGCGCCCGCGGCTGTAGAAGCGCAGCGGCCAGTCGCGGCGGCCCATGGGGGACAGCAACAGCTCGTTGACCAGCTCGTGGAGCGGCTCGTGCAAGTCCGCTTCGGCGAGTAACAGGCGGACGCCGTGGAGGAACACCCGGGTGATGGTTTCGTGATAGCCTTCGCTATCGCTGTTCACCCCGCCGACGCTCTCATTGTAGCGGCGGATCAGGCCGGGCAGTTCTTTGTCGACGTCGATGTCGGGTCGGCGCAGCAGCAGAAAGGTGGTGGTGGCGAGGTGCGCCTCGTGGGTCCATTCGGCCTTGGGCAGCGTGCGCGCCACCATGCCTTCGGCAACATGCTCGATTTCGGCGTCGCTGTGAAACGGTCGCGGGGAATGGTCGGTCATCGGTCGGGCTCCTGATGCCCGATCCGTGACCGGGCCTAAACTGCTGTTGTCTGGCTGTGCGCTTGCGGTTGCCCGCTGGGTTGGGTGACCTTGGGGCCCGATTGTCGGACGCCTTCTTCGACATGCTCGGCGAATTCGGCGAAATTGGCGACGAACAGGTCGACCAATTTGGCCGCGGTGCGGTCATAGTCGTCCTTGTCGGCCCAGGTGCTACGCGGATCGAGGATGCCGCTGTCGACCCCCGGCACGTCGATCGGGACGTCGAAGCCGAAATTCGGATCCTTGCGGAAATTAGCATTCTTCAAGCTGCCGTCGAGCGCGGCATTGAGCAAGGCGCGGGTCGCCTGGATCGGCATTCGCCGGCCGACGCCATATTTGCCACCGGTCCAGCCGGTATTGACCAGCCAGCAATCGACATTGCCCTTGGCGATCCGCTCCTTGAGCAGATTGCCGTAGACCGAGGGATGGCGCGGCATGAACGGCGCGCCGAAGCAGGTTGAGAAAGTCGCTTCGGGCTCGGTCACGCCGATCTCGGTCCCGGCGACTTTGGCGGTGTAGCCCGATAGGAAATGGTACATCGCCTGGTCGGGCGACAGCCGGGCGATCGGCGGCAGAACGCCGAACGCATCGGCCGTGAGCATCACTACATTGCGCGGCAGCGGGCCCATATTCTCTTCGGAAGAATTGGGAATGTAGTCGATCGGATAGGCGCCGCGGCTGTTCTCGGCGAGGCTCGCATCGTCGAAATCGAGTTCGCGCGTTAGCGGATTGATGACGACATTCTCAAGCACCGTGCCGAAGCGCTTCGAGGTCGCGTAAATCTCGGGCTCGGCTTCGGCCGAGAGGCGGATCATCTTGGCGTAGCAACCGCCCTCGAAATTGAACACGTGGGTGTCCGACCAGCCATGCTCGTCGTCGCCGATCAGGGTCCGTTTGGGATCGGCCGAAAGGGTCGTCTTGCCGGTCCCGCTCAAGCCGAAGAAAATCGCCGTGTCGCCGTCGGGACCGATGTTGGCCGAGCAGTGCATCGGCATGATGCCGTGCGGCGGGAGCAGGAAGTTCAGCAGCCCGAACACCGACTTCTTCATTTCGCCGGCATAAGCCGTGCCGCCGATCAGGATGATCTTCTTTTCAAGGTTGACCGCAATCACCGTCTCGCTGCGGCAGCCGTGGCGCGCCGGGTCGGCGCGGAATGTCGGCAGGTCGATGATCAGATATTCGGGGTCGAAATCGGCCAGTTCGTCGGCTTCGGGCCGGACCAGCAGGGTGCGGATGAATAGATTGTGCCACGCCAGCTCGTTGACCACGCGAACCCGAACGCGATGCTCGGGCTGCGATCCGCCGAACAGGTCGGCGACGAACAATTTGTCCTTGGTCGCCAGCGCCTCGAGAAAATCATGGTGGAGGCGATCGAACGCCTCATTGTCCATCGGCTTGTTGGTCTTGCCCCACCACACGGTCCGTTCGCTGGTGGAGTCGCGGACGATGAACCGATCTTGCGCGCTGCGGCCGGTGTGGGCGCCGGTGCGGACGACCAACGGGCCGTCCTTGGCGAGCAGACCTTCGCCGCGGCGCACGGCATGCTCGACCAGGGGCGCCGTGGTCAGATTCCACACAACGTCGGCCGTGGTCTGGATGCCCAGAGCGTCAAGTCCTTTGTTCGGCACCCGATCGGTCACAAATTGTTACCCCTGCACTAGACTGAGCCGCATATAATTAGGCGGCGGCGACCTGGCGTGGCCTGCCGCCGCGGCAATGAAGCGCCGTTATAGCGCCGAAGCCCTTACTCGGTCAAAGGTCGGCCGGTCGACTTTCCCAAAAAGGGGCAGCGCTTGTTTCGACGGGTGACGCTGGCTAAGCCCGGTCACTCCGACAAGCTGTCCTCGAAGGCCATGAATGAGCCAAGTGATCGCGCTGGTCGACGACGACCGCAACATCCTCACGTCGATCTCCATCGCGCTCCAGGCCGAAGGGTTCATCACCCGCGTCTATTCGGACGGCGACACGGCGCTGAAAGCATTTGCCGACAATCCGCCCGACCTTGGCGTGTTCGACATCAAGATGCCGCGGATGGACGGGATGGAGCTGCTCCGCAGGTTGCGCGAGACGAGCTCGATGCCGGTGATTTTCCTGACCTCGAAGGACGACGAGCTGGATGAAGCGCTCGGCCTTGCGATGGGCGCCGACGATTATATCGCCAAGCCGTTCTCGCAACGGCTGCTGATTGCGCGCATCCGCGCCATCCTGCGCCGCCAGGAATTCGCCAAGGACGAGGTCACCGCGACCCGCGACGAGCCCGAGGTGCCGCTACTCGTCCGCCAACGGCTGACCATGGACACGTCGCGGCACAAGGTGGTGTGGGACGGCCGCGACGTGACTCTGACGGTAACCGAGTTCATGATCCTCGAAGGGCTGGCTCAGCGCCCGGGAGTGGTCAAAAGCCGCAACCAGCTGCTCGACATCGCCTATCAAGACGATGTCTACGTCGACGACCGCACGATCGACAGCCACATCAAGCGCATCCGCCGCAAGTTCCGCTCGGTCGACAGCAGCTTCGACGCGATCGAGACGCTGTACGGCGTCGGCTATCGGTTCGAAGATGAGTAAGGTGGTGAGCCCGGCCGACGACGACGACCTAACCCTGAGCTGGTCGGGAAGGTGGACCCTCGCCCACCGGATCCTCGCGGTAAACATCCTCACTTTGGCGTTGATCGCACTGACGATCCTCTACCTCGACGCCTTCCGCAACCAGCTGAGTCGGGAGCGCATCCGGCAAACCAAGGACAAAGCGGCGATTGCCGCGAGCGCGCTCGAGGCCGTGCCGCCGGCCAAGCGCTCCGCCACCCTGGCCGCAATCGCGCGCTCGAACGGCAGCCGGATCCGGCTCTACGATGGGCGCGGTCAGCTGGTCGAGGACAGCTGGCGGACGACCGGACCGACCTACCAATTGCGCGATCCGGCGACGCAGCGCTGGAACAAGGATGCGGCGCGCGCGCTCGACCGCGGATTCAACACCCTGGTCGGAGCCAAGCCGATCGACGATTTCGCCGAGCCGGCGATCGACCGCACCGCCGCCTGGCCCGAAACGCGAGACGCCGTAGTCAGCGGCAGGGTCGAGAGCGCGGTCCGCAACGCCCCCGACCTGACGCCGGTTTTTTCGGCGGCCAAGCGGACCGGCGACGGCGTGCTGCTGATCACCGCCAACGACCGCGATTTCACCCGCACCGTGCGCAGCCAGCGCCGGGCGCTCGGGGCCGCTTTGGGGTTCGCCGCGATCCTGTCGGTGCTGTTGTCGCTGTTCCTCGCCCGGACCATCGTTCGCCCGTTGCGCCGGCTGGCGCTGGCCGCCCATCGAGTCCGGCTCGGCCGGGCGCGCGAGGTCAAGGTTCCGCGGCTGCCGTCGCGCAGCGACGAGATCGGGCTGCTCGCCCGCGCGGTATCGGACATGAGCCAGTCCCTGCGGCAGCGGATCGACAATATCGAGGCATTCGCCGCCGACGTCACCCACGAACTCAAGAACCCGATCGCGTCGCTACGCTCGGCGCTCGACAGCCTCGACCGGATCGATGACCCGAAGCTGCGCGAACGGCTGATCGCGGTGGCGCGTGATGACGTCCTGCGCCTCGACCGCCTGATCGGCGACATCAGCGAGGCCGCCCGAACCGACGCCGAGCTGGCCCGCGCGCGGTTCGAGGAAGTCGATCTGGGGGCGCTGATCGAACAATTGGTGGCGGGCTGGGAGTCCCGGCGCGAAACCGGCGACGCGCGGATCGCCTTTGCCCGGCCGCGGCGCGAAAGCGCGGTGGTGCTCGGCAAGCCCGACCGGCTGGCGCGGGCGATCGACAATATCATCGACAATGCGATCGGTTTCTCGCCGCCCGGCGGTCTGGTCGAGATCGCCGCCACGCGAGTCGGCGACCGCGTCCTGATCCGCATCGACGACGAGGGCCCAGGTGTCCCGGCGGAAGCCCGCGAAGCGATCTTTAACCGCTTCCATTCGGTCCGGCCCGACAGCGAGAATTTCGGCCGACATTCCGGCCTCGGCCTTGCGATCGCTCGCGCAATTGTCGAAGGCCATAATGGGGAGATTGACGTGCAGGACCGCGACGATGCGCCATCGGGCGCGCGCTTCACCATCTCCGTCCCGGCGGCGATCCTGTCATGAGGGCACCGCGCCTGTCGACCGAGATGGTCCACGCCAGCACCGTCGCCAGCGACGGCCGCGCGGTGGTGATCAGCGGCCCGTCCGGGTCGGGCAAATCCGACCTTGCACTGCGCTTGCTCGATCGCGACTTTGTTTTGGTCAGCGACGACCAGACCATACTTCGCCGCGACGGCGACCGGCTGATCGCGTCGGCTCCCTTGACCATCGCCGGCAAGCTCGAAATCCGCGGCATCGGCATTGTCGAGATGGAGCATGTCGACGATATCCCGGTCGCGCTGCTGGTCGTGCTGACCAGCGATATCGAGCGATTGCCCGACGACGACCGCGAACGGCAGATTCTCGGCGTTGCGCTGCCGATGGTCAGCATCGACGCAATGACCGCGTCGGCCCCGTCCAAGATTGCGGTGGCGCTCGACCGCCTGGGACTCAAGTGCCGCTGAGCAGGGCCGTCGAATGACCGACCAGCGACCGGTCCCCAAGCCGCGCTTGCTGCTCGTCACCGGCATGTCCGGCGCGGGCAAGTCGACCGTCCTCGACGCGCTCGAGGACATGGGCTGGGACTGCGTCGAGAATTTGCCGGCGATGATGCTCAAGGACTTTGTCGAACAGGGCTTCGGCGCCGGCCGGTCGGTCCCGGTCGCGGTCGGCATGGACGTGCGCAGCCGTGGCTTCGATCCGGCCGCGCTGCCGCAGATCGTTCGCTCGATCGACGGCGTCATCCCGGAGATTCTCTATCTCGACTGCTCGGGCAGCGAGTTGATCCGGCGCTACGATGAAACGCGCCGCCGCCACCCGCTGGCGCCGGATCGCCCGGCCGAAGACGGCATTGCCCGCGAGCGGAGTTACACCGCCCCGCTCCGCAGCGCCGCCGAGAGCGTGCTCGACACCACGGACCTGACCCCCGCCGAACTGCGCGACGAATTGCGCCGGCGGTTCGGCGGCGATGCCGACCAGCCGGTGCTGACGGTCGCTTCGTTCGGCTTTGCCCGCGGGGTGTCGCGGACCGCCGATCTGGTGTTCGACCTGCGCTTCCTCGCCAACCCGCACTGGGTCGACGTGCTGCGTCCGCTGACCGGTGAAGATGCCGCGGTCCGCGCCTACATCAAAACCGATCAGGCGTGGGCGCCAGCGCTGGACCGCATCGAAGCGCTTCTCATCGACTGGATTCCCCGCTACTGGGCCGCCGGCAAAACCTATCTGACCGTGGCATTCGGCTGTACTGGTGGGCGCCATCGCTCCGTCGCTGCCGCGATCGAAATGGCGGAACGATTGCGCAGGGCGGGATTTTCTCCGAATATTCGGCACCGCGACCTGGCGTCGCGGCCGAGCGATACGGTCGAGGGCCATGCCCCGTGACGGCAATGCGGACCATCACAGCAAGGCCGGCCGCAAGGACAGAGCTGGGCATGGCACCACTGGGAGCGAGTTGAGCGGATGATTGGATTAGTGCTGGTGACCCACGGCCGTCTTGCGGCGGAGTTCATCGTCGCGATGGAGCATGTGGTCGGCCCGCAAGAGCGGATCGAGGCAATCTGCATCGGCCCCGACGATGACATGGAGGCCCGCCGCCGGGACATCGCCGAGGCGATCGGCAACGTCGACGGCGGCGAAGGCGCGATCATCCTCACCGACCTGTTTGGGGGAACCCCGTCCAACCTCGCCATTAGCCTGATGAAGAGCGAGAACATCGAGGTCATCGCCGGCGTCAATCTGCCGATGCTGATCCGCCTCGAGAGCGCCCGCAAGGTGATGAGCGTCCATGCCGCGGTGACCGCGGCGCGCGAAGCCGGCCGCAAATACATCTCGGTCGCGTCGGAGATTCTCGGGGAAGCGGCGGCTTGACCGCTGTCCAGCGCGAAGTCCTGATCGACAACCAGCGCGGGCTGCACGCCCGGGCCAGCGCCAAGTTTGTCACCATGGCGAGCGCGCTCGACGCCGTGATCGAGGTCGAGAAGGACGGCAACCGGGTGTGCGGGACTTCGATCATGGGCCTGATGATGCTCGGCGCGGCCAAGGGCGACACTATCGTGATCCACGTCGATGGTGTTTACGCCGAGGAGGCGCTGGCTAAGCTGATGGAGTTGGTCGAGAGCCGCTTCGGCGAAGACTGAGGGTCCGGCCCGATGCCCAGAAGCGTAACCGCTTATTCCAACGCCACGGTCAGAAGGCTGCGCTCGCTGCGCGACAAGAAGGCGCGGCGCGAGGAAGGCCTGTTCCTGGCCGAGGGTCTGCGGATCATTACCGAGGCGCGCGACAGCGGCCGGCTGCCCGAGATTATCGCTTTTGCGGCGCAGGGTGCGCAGCATCCGCTCGCCGCCGAGATCATCGCCGCGACCGAGGCGGCCGGCGGCGAAGCGATCGAAACCACGCCCGACATCCTGTCCAAGATGTCGGGCAAGGACAATCCGCAGCTGCTGCTCGGCGCCTATCGCCAGCCGGACACCGCGCTGGAGCGGATCGACCGCTCGGCGGCACCGCTGTGGATCGTCGCCCAGGCGCTGCGCGATCCGGGCAATCTGGGGACGATCCTGCGCACCGGCGACGCGAGCGGCGCCGGCGGTTTGATCCTGATCGACGATTGCGCCGACCCATTCTCGGTCGAGGCGGTGCGGGCGTCAATGGGGGCGCTGTTCACGCAGGCCGTCGCGACCGCCCGATGGGACGAGTTCATCGCCTGGCTGCGAGGCGGAGCGGGTCAATTGGTTGGGACCAGCCTCAAGGCGACCAGCGACTATCTCGAGGCCGACTATCGCGCGCCGTGCTTCCTGTTGATCGGCAATGAGCAACAGGGCCTTCCGGAGGACTATGAGGCGGCGTGCGACCTGCTGGTCAAGATCCCCATGGCCGGCCGTGCAGACAGCCTCAACGCGGCGGTTGCGGCGGCGGTGATGGCGTTCCAGGTCCGGGCCAATTGGCGCAAGTGACCGGTGGGAGGGCGCGGTTGGACGGAACAGTGCGGCGGTTCACGACTTGATACGGGCATGAAGACGCTCTTCGCACTTGCGCCAGTGGCGCTGCTCGCCGCCTGCTATGCAGCGCCCCCGCCCCCACCGCCGATCATGCCCAACCCGCCCGGCGGAGTGTATCGCGCGGCCGGAACCGAGCCGTTTTGGAGCCTGACGATCGATTCACGCGAGATGATCTTCACCGATCGCGGCACCAACAGCAGCGTCGCCCAGCCGACCCCGCCGGTGACCGTCGGCTTCGCTGGCGAAATCTACCAGACGGCGCGGCTCAATGTGAACATCGTCCACGCGCGATGCAGCGACGGGATGAGCGATCGGACCTATCCCGATAAGGTCCAGGTCGATGTCGACGGCCACCGCTTCAACGGCTGCGGAGGGTTGTGACGCTGAGGCCGCTGGTGGCGCTGGCGGCGGTCGTGGCGAGCGCCGGTTGTGCCGGGCACCCGCACCCGCAGGCCACGGGGCCAATCACCCATATCACGGGCACCAGCTGGCGCGTGGTTGCGGTCAACGGCCGCCCGGTCACGGACGCCGGCGATTATTCGATGCGGTTCGACCGGGACAGCGTCCGCGCGCGCTTCGGGTGCAATTCAATGGGCGGGCAATACCGGCTCAACGGTGATGTCCTGTTGGTCAGCAACCTGACCACCACGCTGATGGGCTGCCCAGAACCCGCCGCGACCCTCGAGAGCGACGGCTCGGCGGTGCTGGGCCAGCCGATGCGGATCGCCCGCAGCGGCGCCGACCGAATGACCTTGAACAACACTGCGGGTTCGATCGCGCTCGACCCGCTGCCCTAGGGGCTATTCGGCGGCAACTGTCTCGTCGGACGCCGGAGCGATCTTGGTCAGTGGCCGCGGGCTCGCCTCGACGATCGGCATGGTCTCGATCACCTTGCCGCTGGTTTCGATCTTGAGCGCTTCGAACCGCTTGGCCTGCGTCAGGACCTGGCTTTCAAGGCTGCCGACAAAATCATTGTAGGCGCCCGTGGCCAGGCCAAGGTTGCGGCCGAGCTTAGCGACATGGCCAGCCATAACGGCCAGGCGCTTGTACAGCTCCTTGCCGACGTCGGCGACTTCCTGGGCCTGGGCCGCGATCGCCTCCTGGCGCCACATGCCGGCCATGATTTTTGCCAACGCAAGCATGTTGATCGTCGAAGCGATAATGACGCCGTTGCGGAACGCTGCCTCGATCAGGTCGGGGGCCCGCTCGGCGGCTGCCGACAGGAAATGCTCGCCCGGCACGAACATGATGACGAAATCGGGCGACAGGTCGAACTTGCGCCAATACCCCTTCTTACCGAGGTCGGCAGCATAGGTCTTAAGGGCCGCGGCGTGCTGCAGGAGAAGGGCCGCGCGGCGCCCGTCGTCTTCCTCGTCGAACGCCTGCTCAAAGGCGACCAGGGGGCATTTGACGTCGACCACGATGCACCGTCCGCCGGGCAAGTTGATGACGCAATCCGGCCGCAAGAGGCGTTCGCCGTCGCTGATGCTGTCTTGCAAAGTGAAGTCGATATTTTCCGCAAGGCCGGCGGATTCGAGAATTGTCCGCAACTGCTGCTCGCCCCAACGTCCGCGGGCCTTGGGGCTCGAGACCATGACATTGGCCAGACGTTGGGTTTCCTTGCGCACCTGATCATTGCCTTGGACTAGCTGGCTGACGGCCTGATGCAAGGATTCGTAAGAGCCGACGCGATCTTTTTCGACCTTGGCGAGACCTTCCTCGTAGCGCTTGAGGGTGTGCTCGACCGGCTGGAGCAGCGTTTTCAGCTTCTCCTCGTGTTTCTCACCCGCTTGATTGAAGCGCGCGTCGGCGCGTTTGAGGAACTGGTCCTGGGCCTCACCCAGCAGCTTGCCGCCAATTTCTGCAAATTGCGCCGACAGGCTTTCCCTGGCCTCGCGCAGTGATTCCATTTCCCGGGCAAAGGCGCGCTCCCGCTCGTCGTGCGCCGCGCGAAGCCCGGCAAGCTCGGTTGCCGCCGAGCGGTTGGCATCGCGCTCCTCGATCACCGCATCGAGCTGCGAGCGCAGCGAGTCGGTCACTTGCGCGCCCGCGGCCGCAGCGCGGCTGCCGAACAACCAGCCGATCAGCGCACCCAGGCCGAGAGCGACGACCGCAACCAGAATGACACTCCCATCCATTCGTCACTCCACCAGAACGAATAGCGAACCTAGCTCGCGCTGCGGCGTTGCTCAAGCGGCAAGCTTGCGATACCGCCTGCCAAACTCCGGCCCCCAAAGGAAATCAAATGTCCATCCGCAAGATGATCGCGCTTCACCCGGGCATCCAGGGTCACGTCAACCAGCCGCTCGGCGATGCCGTCCACCATGCGATGTATTGCGCCAAGATGTGCCTGTCGTGCGCCGACGCCTGCCAGGCCGAGCCGATGGACATGACCCAGTGCATCCGCTCGTGCCTCGACTGTGCCGACGTGTGCGACACCACCGCTACCCTCGGGCTGCGCCGCAGCGGCGCCAACGCCGAGGTGCTGCGCGAGATGCTCGAGCTGTGCGCGCGAGTGTGCGACGCCTGCGCCGACGAATGCGACAAGCACGACCACGAGCATTGCAAGCTGTGCGCGCAAATGTGCCGGGAATGTGCCGAGGACTGCCGCAACGCGGCGCTGTCGGTGGCCGACGCCGCCTAAGCGGGTCGCGCTAGGCTGCCCTGAGGCCGCGCTCCTTGCGCATCTTGGCGAGCTTCTTGAGCACCATTTCGCGCTTGAGCCGCGACAGATGGTCGATGAACAATACACCCTCGAGATGGTCCATCTCGTGCTGCAGGCACACCGCCAGCAGCCCGTCGAGCTGCTCCTCGTGCGGCTTGCCCTGCTCATCGAGCCAGCGCGCGCGGATGTGGTCGGGCCGCTCGACGTCGGCATATTGGTCGGGGATCGACAGGCAGCCCTCGAGATAGGGCACCTGCTCATCGGAATGGGTCAGGATTTCGGGGTTGATGAACACCCGCGGCGCCTTGATCGGCGGACCGTCCTCCACTTCGGGCTCCTGCAGGTCCATCACCAGGATCCGCTGGGGCACGCCGACCTGGATCGCGGCGAGGCCGATGCCCGGCGCATCGTACATCGTTTCGAACATGTCCCTGACCAGCGCGCGCACCGCGTCGTCGACCTTCACCACGGGTGAGGAGATCTGGCGCAGGCGGGGGTCGGGGACCTCAACGATGGGCAAAATGGCCATGGGGCTTATTTAGTCCGAGAGCGCAGTCGCTTCAAGCAACCGGGCGTCTTGCCCGCAGGGCCTGGGCGAGCGTGCCTTCGTCGAGATAGTCGAGCTCGCCGCCGACCGGTAGGCCGTGCGCCAGCTGGGTCAGGCGAATCGGGAATTTCTCGAGCCGCTCGGCGAGATAATGAGCGGTGGTCTGGCCTTCGAGCGTGGCGTTCATGGCCAGCACGACCTCGTCGATCCCGCCGTTGGCGACGCGCCCGACGAGCTGGTCGATGCCAAGATCCTCGGGCCGCACGCCCTCGAGCGCCGACAGGCGCCCGCCGAGCACGTGATAGCGGCCCGGGAACAGCCGCGAGCGGTCGAGCGCCCACAGGTCGGCGACTTCCTCGACCACGCACAGCAAGCGGTCGTCGCGGCGCGGGTCGCTGCAGATGCCGCACGGGTCCGACGTATCGAGATTGCCGCACACCGAGCAGGTCGACAGCCGCGCCGCGACGTCCTGGAGCGCGGCGAGCAGCGGCACCAGCGCCGTTTCGCGCCGCTTCATCAGGTGCAACACCGCGCGCCGCGCCGAGCGCGGCCCAAGGCCGGGAAGCCGCGCCAGCGCCTGTGACAGGGCCTCGATCTGCTGCGATGCCATGGCGCAATTCCATAGGGCGCTTGGCCATGGGGGCAAGTCTCGGCCATAGGCGGGGCATGCGGATCGTGTTCATGGGCAGCCCCGACTTCGCCGTGCCGAGCCTCGACGCTCTGGTCGAGGCGGGGCACGAACTCATCGCGGTCTACAGCCAGCCGCCTCGTCCGGCGGGGCGCGGCAAGGGCGAACGCAAAACCGCTGTGCACCAACGGGCGAAGCAGCTGGGACTTGCCGTGCGAACGCCGCGGACGCTGCGTGACGAGGAGGAACAGGCGCGGTTCAGCGCGCTCGACGCCGACCTGGCGGTGGTCGCGGCCTACGGGCTGATCCTGCCCCGGCCGATCCTCGAGTCGCCCAAGGCCGGCTGCATCAACGTCCATGCCTCGCAGCTGCCGCGGTGGCGCGGCGCGGCCCCGATCCAGCGCGCGATCCTTGCCGGTGACACCATCACCGGTGTGACCATCATGCAGATGGAGGAAGGTCTCGATACCGGCCCGATGCTGCTTAAGCGAGAGCTTGCATTGAATCATAAAAATGCTGGTCAAGTGACTGAGGAACTTGGCCGTCTGGGGGCTGGTGCACTGCTGGAATGGCTTGCCTCACCACGACCGCCGACGCCGCAGCCGGAGGCCGGCGTGACCTACGCCGCCAAGGTCGCCAAGGCCGAGGCGCGGATCGACTGGACAGCGCCGGCCGCGGCGGTGGTCAGGCAGGTGCTGGCGTTCGCGCCCCATCCTGGCGCCTGGTTCGAAGCCGGCGGCGATCGGGTCAAATTGCTCGACGCGCAGCTCGGCGATGGCGCCGGCGCGCCGGGACAAATGCTCGACGAGGCACTGACGATTGCCTGCGGCGAAGGCGCGGTCCGGGCGATATCGGTCCAGCGCGCCGGACGCGCCGCGATGACGCCCGGCGAGTTGCTGCGCGGCTTCGCCATTCCGGTCGGCACGATCGTCCAGTGACTCGCTGGTGGCTGACGATCGAATATGACGGCGGGCCCTTCATGGGTTGGCAGCGGCAGGACAATGGGCCGTCGGTCCAGGGCCAGGTCGAAGCCGCGATCTTTCGAATGACCGGCGAGAAGACCGGCGTTCACGCCGCCGGGCGGACCGATTCGGGGGTCCACGCGCTGGCGATGAGCGCCCATGCCGACATCGAAAAGCCGTTTACGCCCCACCGTTTGCGCGACGGCCTGAATGCGCTGGTGCGGCCCGATCCGATCTCGGTCCTAGAGGTGGAGCCGGTCGCCGACGACTGGCACGCGCGCTTCTCGTGCAGCGGGCGACGCTACCGCTACCGGATCCTCAATCGCCGCGCGCCGCCGGCGATCCGCCGCGGGCACGTCTGGCACATCCCCTCCCCGCTCGATGTAGAGGCGATGGCGGCCGGCGCCGCACTGCTTGTCGGGAGCCACGATTTCACCACTTTTCGCTCGGTCCAGTGCCAGGCGAACAGCCCGGTAAAGACGCTCGACCGGCTCGATATCAGCCTCGCCGGCGACGAGGTGCGGATCGAGGTAGCGGCGCGCAGCTTCCTCCATCACCAGGTACGCTCGATGGTCGGCTGCCTGGCGATGGTCGGGCGCGGGCAATGGGCGCCCGGTCACATTAAGGCCGCGCTCGACGCTCGCGACCGCGCCGCGCTCGGCCTCAATGCCCCGCCCGACGGGCTCTATTTCGTCGAAGCGATCTATCCCTAGACCAGCATTTCCCGCGCCGGTGGGTGGCTCAGGAACGCCTGCGGGCTGGCGCTGAGGCCGTAGGCGCCGGCGCAGAAGATCGCGACCAGGTCGCCCGGCTCGGCGTGGGGCAGCGACACCTCGTCGGCGAGCAGGTCGAGCGGGGTGCACAGGCAGCCGGTCACGGTCACCTCCTCGTCGGGCTCGCTGCCGAGCCGGCCGGCGATTGCGACCGGATAATTGCGGCGCGGCAGCTGGCCGAAATTGCCGCTCGCGGCGAGCATGTGGTGGAGCCCGCCGTCGGTGATCAGGAAGGTCCGGCCGCCACTCTGCTTGCGGTCGATTATCCGGGTCAGATAGACCCCCGCCTCGCCCACCAGCCAGCGCCCGAGCTCGATCGCGAAGCGAGTATTGGCAAGCGGGTCGGGGACTTTGGGCAGCATGTCTGACAGCGCGGCGCCAATCGCTTCGACCTCGAGCGGCTGCTCACCGTCAAAATAGGGAATGCCGAAGCCGCCGCCGAGGTTGACCTCGGGTGGGGAGCTTCCGGCTGCGTTGGCAATCTCCGCGGTCAGCGCGATGGTCGCTCGCAGAGCCTCGATCAGAGCAGCGGCGGACAGAACCTGCGAACCGGCGAGAATATGCAGCCCGCGCCATTCGGCGCCGGCGGCAATGAGCTCCTTCACCACTGCCGAAGCGCGCTCCGAGTCGATCCCGAACGGGCTGGCGAGCCCGCCCATCTTCATCCCCGCGCCCTTGATCCCGAACGGCGGATTGACCCGGACCGCGATCTTCGGCTGGGTGCCGATCTGCCCGCCAAGCTCGAGCACGCGGGCCACTTCGCTTTCGCTCTCGACATTGATCGTCACCCCGGCCGCGATCGCCGCTTCGATTTCGGGGTCGCGCTTGGCCGGTCCGGCAAAGCTGATCGGGAGATGCTCGACGCCGGCCTCGCGGAGCTGCTCGAGCTCGCCGCCCGAAGCGATTTCGAACCCGTCGACGTAGCGCGCAAGGAACCTCAGCAAAGGCCCATAGGGATTTGCTCTTACAGCATAATGTAGGGCTAAGCCGTCGGGCATTGCAGCCCGGAAGCGCGCCACCTGGCCGCCGGCGATATTATTGTCGTAGACGAACAACGGGGTTCCGCCGGCCTGGTCGACCAGGTCCTCGGCGCTCCAGCCGCCGATCCTCAGCGTAGCATCGTCGGCCGGAGCGAAGCAGGCGGGAATCGGTCCCATTGCTTTCATGGCGAACTCCTTTGCCGCGCGGCTAGGTCACTCGGCGGCCATCGCCTCGAATTCCTGGGCGGCGAGATATTTCTCGGCGTCGAGCGCGGCCATGCAACCGGTGCCCGCCGCAGTCACCGCCTGGCGGTATATCTTGTCCATCACATCGCCGCACGCGAACACGCCGGGCACGTTGGTCGCGGTCGAGCCGCTTTCGGCCTCGATATAGCCGTCCTTGTCGAGCTTGATCTGACCGGTGAACAATTCGGTCGCGGGCGAGTGGCCGATCGCGACGAAGGCGCCTTCGACATCGACCCGGCTGATCTCGCCGCTGCGGGTGTCGCGGATGTTGAGCCCGACCAGCGCCTCGGGATCGCCGCCGCCGACGAATTCGGTCACTTCATGGTTCCAGATCACCTTGATCGCCGGATTGGCGAATAGGCGGTCCTGGAGGATTTTCTCGGCGCGCAGCGAGTCGCGGCGGTGGATGAGGGTCACGTCATGGCTGTGGTTGGTGAGGTACATCGCTTCCTCGACCGCGGTATTACCGCCGCCGATCACCGCGACCTTTTTGCCGCGGTAGAAAAAGCCGTCGCAGGTCGCGCAGGCCGATGCCCCCCGGCCCTTCATATGCTCTTCCGACGGCAATTCGAGCCAGCGCGCCTGGGCGCCGGTGGCGATCACCAGCGTGTCGGCCGAATAGATCGTGCCGCTGTCGCCGGTCAGCCGGAACGGGCGCCGCGACAGGTCGACGGCGGCGATATGGTCCCACACCACCTTGGTCCCCACATGCTCGGCCTGGGCCTGCATTTCCTCGACCAGCCACGGGCCCTGAATGACCGCGCGGAATCCGGGATAATTTTCGACGTCGGTGGTCGTGGTCAGCTGGCCACCGGGGACGATGCCCTGGATGATGACCGGGCTGAGGCCGGCGCGCGCGGCATAGATGGCAGCAGTCAGGCCGGCCGGGCCCGAGCCGAGGATGATCACCCGCGAGGACATGCTGTTGCTCATGCCCGGCATTTAAGAGCGCCGGGCGGGGGCCGCAATGGCGTTAGGAGCTTAGACTGCGCGGCGGCCCCGAACGAAATGCAACACGACCAGAATCACGCCGACGACCAGCGCAATGTGGATCAGTCCACCGGCGACGTGGAACAGCAGCCCGAGAAGCCACAGGACGATGATGATGATACCGATTGTCGCGAGCATTTGAGCAGCCTTTCGTCAGGAGTTTGATAGCCAACGACGAAAGGTGCCGGCTGTTCCGCGCCAGACTCTGCGCTAGACCAGGCGCGACTTGTCGAGCGCCGCGCCGATGAACCCGGCGAACAGCGGGTGCGGGGCGAACGGACGGCTCTTGAGCTCGGGGTGGAACTGGACCCCGATGAACCAGCTGTGGTCGGGGCGCTCGACGATTTCGGGCAACTGACCGTCGGGCGACATGCCCGAGAAGACCAGCCCGCCCTTCTCCAGCGCATCCTTGTAATGGACGTTGACTTCATAGCGGTGGCGATGGCGCTCGCTGATCTCGTCCACGCCGTAAATCGAGCGGACGACGCTGTTGCCATCGAGCTTGGCCGGATAGGCGCCGAGCCGCATCGTCCCGCCGAGATCGCCGCCGGCGGCACGGGTCTGCAGCCCCTCCTCGCTCATCCATTCGGTGATCATGCCGACCACCGGTTCCGCGGTCTCGCCGAATTCGGTAGTGGACGCCGCCTCGATCCCGGCGAGGTTGCGGGCGCCTTCGATGCACGCCATCTGCATGCCGAGGCAGATGCCGAAGAACGGCACGTCGCGCTCGCGGGCAAAGCGGACCGAGGCGATCTTGCCTTCACTGCCGCGCTCGCCGAACCCGCCTGGGACGAGGATGCCATGAAGCGGCTCGAGCTCGGCGATGACGTCTGCCGCGGGATGCTCGAACAACTCAGCGTCGATCCACTGGATGTTGACCTTGGCCTTGTGGGCGATGCCGCCGTGGACCAGCGCCTCGCGCAGGCTCTTGTAGGCGTCCGGCAGGCCGACATATTTGCCGACCACGCCGATCGTCACCTCGCTGTCGTAATGGTCGATGCGGTCCATGATGTCGCGCCAGCTGCTGAGCTCGGGCGGCGGCGCGTCGGTAATGCCGAACGAGCGCAGCACTTCGTCGTCGAGCCCGGCCTCATGATATTGCAGCGGCACGTCGTAGATGTTGCGCGCGTCGAGCGCCGGGATGACGGCCGACTGGCGGACATTGCAGAACAGAGCGATCTTCTCGCGCTCGCTGTCGGGCAGCGGGCGGTCGCAGCGGCACAGCAGCACTTCCGGCTGGACGCCGAAACTCGACAGTTCGCGGACGCTTTGCTGGGTCGGCTTGGTCTTGAGCTCGCCGGCGGCGGCGATCCACGGCACCAGCGTGGTGTGGACGCTGACCGTCTGGTCACGGCCAAGGTCGTTGCGGAGCTGGCGAATCGCCTCGACGAACGGCAGGCTCTCGATGTCGCCGACCGTGCCGCCGATCTCGCAGATTACGAAATCGACGTCGTCGATCGCGTTGAGCGCGAATTCCTTGATGGCGTTGGTGACGTGCGGGATGACCTGGACGGTTGCTCCAAGGTAATCGCCGCGGCGTTCGCGGGCGATGATGTCGCGATAGATCCGGCCGGTCGTGACATTGTCGGTCTGGCGTGCCGAGACGCCGGTGAAGCGCTCGTAATGGCCGAGGTCGAGGTCGGTCTCGGCCCCGTCGTCGGTGACGTAAACCTCGCCGTGCTGGTACGGCGACATCGTTCCTGGATCGACGTTGAGATAGGGATCGAACTTGCGGATTCGGACCGAAAACCCGCGCGCCTGGAGCAGCGCTCCGAGCGATGCCGAGAGCAGACCTTTGCCGAGCGATGATACCACGCCGCCGGTGACGAAAATGAACCGCGCCATGGGAGTTGAGGCTTAGGGGCCTACTGCCCTCAAGGGCAAGCGGCGACGTGCAAAAAAGTTATCAATGACCCGAAAGCTACGCCCCAAATTATTGTGCGAGCGGGACCGGCGCGGTCTGGTTTTGCGCCGGCGCGGCCTGGTTGGTGGTCGGTGCGGCCCCGAGCGGAGCCTGGCCGCCGAGCGCCGCAACGGTACCGGGCGCTGTCGCCGGCGCCGCCGGGGCGACGGTGTTGGCGAGCGAGGTATCGACCTTGGCCGGCTCACGCGAGGCCCCGGCATAAGCCGCCAGTGCGATCGACAGGACCACGAACAGTCCGCCGAGGACGGCGGTCGAGCGGGTCAGGAAGTCGGCCGCTCCGCGCGCCGTCATGAAGCCCGACGAGCTTCCGCCGACGCCAAGCCCGCCGCCTTCCGAACGCTGCATGAGGATCACCGCGACCAGCGAGGCGGCGATGATGGACTGGACGATCAGCAGGAAGGTGAACATTGGGGGACTTTCGAAATTGGGTTGGGCGCGATCTAGCGGTCGGCCGCGCTGCCTTCAAGGGAAGCCGTCAGTAAGCGGCAGAAACGATCGTCAGGCGGCCGCCTCGACAATCGGAAGGAAGTCCGCGGCGGTCAGGCTGGCACCACCAACCAGAGCTCCATCGACGTTGGCGATGGCGAAGATGTCGCGCGCGTTCGAGGCCTTGACCGAACCGCCATAGAGAATTCGCACGCCGCGGGCGGCATCGCCGAAGGCGGTGAGTAGCCGCTGGCGAAGCGCTCCGTGCATTTCGGCAATTTGGTCGGTGGTCGGGATCTTGCCGGTGCCAATTGCCCAGATTGGCTCATAAGCGATCGACAGGCGCGTTTGGTCGGCGACGGCGACAGGCAGTGAAGCAGCCAACTGCGAATCGACCGTTGCGACCGCCGAGCCGGCTTCGCGCACCGCGAGGCTTTCGCCGACGCACAGGATCACGTCGAGGCCGGCGGCAAGCCCCGCTTCGGCTTTGGCCTTCACATCCGAATCGCTCTCGCGCTGGGCCTCGCGCCGCTCGGAATGGCCGACGATGGTCAGGCTTGCGCCGGCGTCCCTGAGCATCCCAGCCGACGTGCAGCCGCTATGCGCGCCGCGTTCGGCGAAATGGACGTCCTGGGCACCGATCGGGAAGCCCGGGGCGGCGCGCGCGGCGCGCTCGATCAGGGTCGCCGGGACGCACAAGGCGACATCGACCGTGGAAAAACGCCGCGCTCCTTCGGCAATCGCAATCACCTGTTCAAGGTCAGCGGCGACCCCGTGCATCTTCCAGTTTCCGGCAACCAGTTTGTTCAACGCGCGGCGCTCCCCTCATCGCAGCGAGCCCTAGACATGTTGGCCGCGGCGCGAAAGCTTGGTCCGCCTTGATGAGCGACCGCTCGCCTCCTAAAGCGGCCTCCGATCACTCTCCTTTGGTGGAAACCCGAATGCTTGCTTCCTTCCGCCGCCTGTCAAAATCGACAGTCGGCACGATCATGATGGCTCTGTTCCTGCTGGTCATCCTCGCCTCGTTCGCATTGGGCGACATCTCCCGTTTGCGGTCGGGTGGCGCGGGGCTCAGCAGCTCGACGCTGGCGCAAGTTGGCGAGCAGCAGGTCACCGACCGCGACATGTCGCGTGCAATGGAGCGCCGGCTGTCCGACGCGCGCCAGCAGAATCCCGAAGCGGATTATTCGTCCATCGCCGGTGATTTCGATCCGCTGCTGACAAGCCTGATCGACCAGCGCAGTCTGCAGGCCTTCGCCGACAAATACGGCTTTGCCTTGTCCAAGCGCCTAATCGATGCCGAGATCGCCAATATTCCAGGTGCCCACGGGCTCGACGGCAAGTTCAGCGACCAGGCCTATCAGAGCTTTCTCGGCCAGCAGCGCATGACCGACCAGGAAGTCCGCCGGCTGATCAGCAGCGCGATCATGCAGCGCCTGCTGCTGACCCCGGCGGCGACCAACGCCCGCCTGCCGGTCGGAGTCGCGACGCCCTATGCGGCGATGCTGCTCGAAGCGCGCGAGGGCGACGTCGCAACCATCCCGGTCGCCGCCTTCCGCACCGGGCTGAAGCCGACCGACGTCGATCTCCAGCGCTACTATGCCGCCAACCGCAACCGTTATCTGGTGCCCGAACAGCGCGTCCTGCGCTTCGCCCGCATGGGCGCCGAGCAAGTCGCCGCAATCAGCGCCACCGACCAGGAAATCGCCGCTTATTACAACGCCAATCAGTCGACCTACGGCGCCAAGGAAATCCGCGTCATCAGCCAGGCCGTGGTGCCCGAACAGGATGTCGCTTCCGGGATTGCATCGCGCGCTCGCGGCGGCGCCAGTTTCGTTGCGGCGACCGCGCCGGCCGGGCTTAGCGCGGCCGACATTTCGGTCGGGCCGCAGACCCGGGACGAATTCGCCTCCCTGGCCGGACCGGAGGTTGCCGCCGCCGCCTTCTCCGCCCCCGCCAACACGATTGTCGGACCGATCAAATCGGACCTTGGCTGGCACGTCGTGAGGATCGAATCGATCCGGCGCGAAGGCGGCAAGCCGCTCGCCGCCGCGCGCGGTGAAATCGCCGCCAAGGTCACCGCCGACAAGCGCAAGGAAGCGCTGACCGATCTCGTCACCCGGGTCGAGGATGCGATCTCCGAAGGCAGCAATTTCGCCGAGGCCGCGGCCCAGGCCAAGCTGACCGTGACCGAGACCCCGCTGATTACCGCCACCGGCACCGACCGCAGTAACGCCACCTTTCACCTTCCGGCCGACTTCGCGCCGGCACTGAGGAGCGGGTTCGAATTGTCCCAGGACGACGAACCGGTGGTCGAAACGCTGACCAACGACCAGGGCTATGTGCTGGTCGCGCCGTCGCGGATCATTCCGGCGACGCCGGCCCCGCTGGCGGAGGTTCGCGCCGACGTGGCCGACGCGTGGATTAACCAGCAGGCCACGGCGCGGGCCAAGGCCGTCGCCGATGGAATCGCCGCCAAGGCGACGCGCGGCGTTCCGCTGGCCAAAGCGGTCGCCGAGGCCGGCGTGCCGCTGCCGCCGGTGCGGCCGATTGCGGCGCGGCGGATCGAGCTGTCGGCGATGGGCGCCAATGTTCCGGCGGCGGTGCGGATGCTGTTCAGCCTCGGCAACGGCAAGAGCCGACTGGTCGCCGATCCGCAGCAGCGCGGCTTTTCGGTGGTCAAGGTCAACCGCATCGTGCCCGGCAACGCCCTGACCCAGCCGGCGCTGATCGGGCGGGTCCAGAACGAGTTCCAGGACGCCGTGTCCGAAGAATATGCCCGCCAATTCCTGTCCGCGGTCCGCCAGACGATCGGCCTCAAGCGCAACGAAGGGGCGATTGCCGAGACCAAGAAGCGAATCAGCGGGAGCTGATCGAAGAGGTCCTCGCGTATGGTAAGATGGCGCTTGACGGACCCCTGCCCGTTGCCTACACGTTCTCCGTTCGTTCCAACGGAGTATGGCCGATGCTCACCGCCAAGCAGCATGAACTCCTGATGTTCATCCACGGCCGGCTCGGCCGGACCGGGGTGTCGCCGAGCTTCGACGAAATGCGCGAAGCGCTCGAGCTCAAGTCCAAATCCGGCGTTCACCGGCTGATTTCCGCGCTCGAGGAACGCAAGTTCATCCGCCGCCTGCCCAACCGGGCGCGCGCGCTCGAAGTGCTCAAGATCCCCGAAGCGAACTTGGCCTCCGCGCCGAGCGCTTCCGCGGCCGTCGCAGCTCCCCGCACGGCCGCGCCTCTTTCCGCCCGCGCCCCGGCCAACGACACAATCGAGATCCCGCTGCACGGGCGGATCGCGGCCGGCACGCCGATCGAGGCGCTGCAGGGCACCGAAGGCTTCGCCGTGCCCGCCGCGCTGCTTGGCCCGGGCGAGCATTACGCGCTCGAGGTGTCGGGCGATTCGATGGTCGAGGAAGGCATTCTCGACGGCGACTTCGCGCTCATCCGCAAGGTCGACACGGCGCGCGACGGCGAGATCGTGGTCGCTTTGATCGACGACAGCGAGGCGACCCTCAAGACCTTCCGCCACGAAGGCAGCATGATCCGCCTCGACCCCGCCAACCGCCATTATGAAGCGCAGCGTTATCGGCCCGACCAGATCCGCATCCAGGGCCGGCTGGCCGGGCTCATCCGGCGCTATTGAAGATGACGGCTGCACGCATCGATTATGTCGAATTGCCGAGCGCGACCGCGCATGAATTGACGCGCGGCTTCTATGCCAAGGCGTTCGGCTGGGACTTCACCGATTACGGACCCGATTATTCGGCGACCACCAACGGCACCACCGACGTCGGCTTGAACGGGCAGCCCGACGAGGCGCTGGCGGCGCCGCTGCCGGTGATCCGGGTCGACGATCTCGAGGCGGTGTTCGAGGCGGTGACCAAGGCCGGCGGGACAATCGCCAAGGCGATCTATGCCTTTCCGGGCGGGCGCCGGTTCCACTTCATCGATCCCGCCGGGAGCGAGCTAGCGGTGTGGCAGGCGGCTTCGGAATAGGCTCAAGCCGGGACTGGCGCGGAAGATCGCGGCGCTTCGATCACTCGCTGGGTCATGGCGCCGTTGATGATGATGACGATGGCTACCAGCCCGATCAATTGGACCCGGCGGTTGCCCGACCATGCCAGCAATCCGAACAGCGCCAGAAGCGGCACATATTGCCACGGAAATGCAGCGAGCGCGTCGAGAGTCGTTCCGGCCTTGCCCGAAAGGGCCTTGAACAGCCCGGCGAAGCGGATGAAGACGGCCGCGGTCCACAGCCCCATCAACAAATACAATCGCCGACGGATCGCCATGTAATAGTCGCCGAGGTCGATGCCTTCGCGCGGGACTTCATCGGGCAGCACAGTCATCGCCGCCAGCGACAGCAGGATCGGCGGGCAGATCAGCACCAGCAGCTGGTGAAAGGTGAAGCGCTCGACCCCGGCCAGGCGCCACAGAGCGAAGAATTCCTCGAGGATTGCGAAGAACACCGCGAGCGCGGCGATGATCGCCACCAGGCTCCAGCGGACCTTGGCCTGAGCGCTGAGCAGGCGGTGCAGGCTCTGGACCATGTCGGATACCGCAAGCGCCAGCACGACGGTCACGAAGCGGCGAGATAGGCGAACATGTCGAAGCTTGCCGGCACCGCTTGAGCTCCTCGAAAATCCGCTGCCGACCCAGGCTCCGCTCAACCCGCTGGTGGGCGGCGCGCCGTTGCACTTGAACCGGCCCGATGGGGGCGAGCCCGACCATAGCGTGCGCGGGGCCGTGCGTCAGCAGCCCAGGGATGGCGGCCGACGCGTTCGGCGACGGTCACCACCCGGGGTTCGCCGGTGAGGTAGATCGCGAGGCCGCCGGTGCGGGCGAGCGAATCCCGATCGAGCTTGAGCCAGCGCGGCGTGCAGCCGCGCGGCAGCCAGCGGTCCGAGACCACGATGTCGGCCTCGCTGCAGGCCGCGACCAGGCTGTGCCATTCGATCGTTTGCGACGAGCGGGTGGCGAGGATTTGCCAGACCCGGCCGCCGCGCTTGACCCGGGCGATGCAGCTGTCGGCCGAACATGACGCGAAGCGGCGCGAGGCAAGAGCCTGCGGATCATCGTCGAACCCGGCTGCGCCGGCTATGATCGAGCGGACGAACTCGCCGCTGCGCTCGCGCAGCAGCAGCAGCGGCGTGCCGTCGTCGTCGACCACCGCCAGATTGCGGCCGTCGCCGGTGACCAGCAGGTCGGGGGTCGGCGACAGGCCGGCGGCGGCGGCCCCGATCAGGATCGGGACCAGGCCGGCGTAGCGCACCGCGGTCATCCACAGGAACAGCCACAATCCGCCGCCGACCATCAAGCCCAGCACCACTGGCGGCATCGCCGCCATCATCGCCACCGCGCCGCGCGTCCCGGCGACGAAATGGGCGAGGCCGAGCAGCAGGTCGAGGGCGAGGCCGCACAGCCACCACAAGGGCGCGCCGAACCCGGCGATGTCGAGGAACAAGGCCCCGGCCTCGAGCGGCATGATGACGAAGGTGGTGAGCGGGATGGCGATGATGTTGGCGAGCACGCCGTACAGGCCGGCGCGGTGAAAATGGTACAGCGCGATCGGGATCAGCGTCACTTCGACCACCAGACCGGTCATCACCAGCCCCGCCAGCGAGCGAGCGAAGCGGGCCGGCCATCCCTCTTCCCGCCGCGAAAAGATCCGCCGCGCCCACGGGCTGGAATGAAGGGCGATGATCGAGGTCACGGCGGCGAAGCTCAGCTGGAAGCTGGCGCCGGCAATCGCCTCGGGGCGGAAGATCAGCACGACCAACGCTCCGACCGCGACCAGCCGCATGCTCATCGCATCGCGGCCGAGCGCGATTCCGGCGAGGACCAGCAGCGCCGCGACGCAACTGCGCACGGTCGGGACCTGGGCCCCGGTCAGCAAGGTGTAGCCGATCCCGGTCAGTGCGCCGGCGCCGGCCGCGACCAACACCAGGTTGAAGCGCAAGGCGAGCCGCTCGCTCAGCGCCAACAGCTTGAGCGTCAGCAGCATCGCCGCGCCGACGGCGGCGGCGATGTGCAGGCCGCTGACCGACAGCAAGTGGGTCAGGCCGCTGCGCCGCATGGCGTCGGCGTCGGCCGCCGGGACCGAATTCTGGTCGCCGGTGGCAAGCGCTGTGGCGATCGTCCCGCTCGGCCCCGGCAGGCGTTGGCGGATATGGCGGTCGAGCCGGTCGCGCACGCCGTCGATGCCGCTTTCCGCCGCAGGCCGGATGACGGTCACCGTGCCGAGCGAGCGCCCACCGGCGCCGATCCCCTTGAACCACGCGTCGCGGGCGAAATCATAGTCGCCGGGAAGTGCCATCGGCGGCGACGGGGCGAGCCGCGCGCGAACTTGCAGCAGCGCGCCCCGGGCGATCCCGACGGGCGCTTTGTCCTGCTTGAGCGAAACCCGCACGCGCGGTGGCAGCGCACCCTGTCCGGCGGCGCCGGTGGGCGCCAGGGTCAAGCGCAGGTCGCCCCGGGCGGTGCGCGTTTCGACTTGTTCGACGACGCCCTGGAACTGGGCGACCAGCGGATGATCGAGGCGCGGCGCGGCGATATAGTGCGCGCGCGCCCAGACCAGGCTGCAGCCGAGCGCCATGGCGAGGCCGAACCAGCCCGCCGCGCGCTCCGCGCGACCGCCCCTGATGACGAAGCCAGCCAGCGCTAAGGCGATGGAAACGCACAGAAAAGCGACCCAGTCGAGCAGCGTGCCGAGGCTGAACCAGGCGACGATGCCGGTCCCCAGCCCGACCACGATCCACAGCGGCAGCTGGCCGCGCTCGCGCTCGAGGAACGCCTCGACGCCGTCGCGCAAGCCGCTGAAACGCGTCCCCCAATAGCTCCGAGCCCGCTGTGGAAGAGGCGCATTCCCTATGTTAGGGGCGCTCATCCATTGCATTCCCAGCGACAAGACAAAGGAACGCGCTTGAGCGCAAGTCACAATCCGACGTCGCCTTCAGCAACGACAGGCGTGGTTACGCGCTTTGCGCCCTCCCCGACCGGCTTCCTGCATATCGGCAACGCCCGCACCGGCCTGTTTTCTTGGCTTTACGCGCGCCATCACGGCGGCCAGGCGCTGCTGCGGATCGAGGACACCGACAAGGCGCGCTCGACCCAGGAGGCGATCGACGTCATCCTCGATGGCTTGCAATGGCTTGGCCTCGACTGGGACGGCAAGGCCCATTTCCAGTCGGAGTTCGAGCCGCGCCACGCCGAGGTTGCGCACGCCTTGATCGAGCGCGGGGCGGCCTATCGCTGTTACCTGACGCCCGAGGAGCTCAAGCAGCGGCGCGAGCGGGCGCAGGCCGAGCGGCAGCCGTTCCGGCTCGAGAGCGAATGGCGCGACCGCAGCGAGCCCGGCCCGGACGGCGCGCCGTCGGTGGTCCGCCTCAAAGCGCCACGCGAGGGCGAGACCGCGATCGACGACCTGGTCCAGGGCCGGGTGTCGGTCGCCAATGCCGAGATCGACGATTTCGTCCTGCTCCGCTCGGACGGCAGCCCGACCTACATGCTGGCGGTGGTGGTCGACGACCATGACATGGGGGTGACCCACATCATCCGCGGCGACGACCATCTCAACAACGCCTTCCGCCAGCTGGCGATCATCCGCGCGATGGGCTGGCCCGAGCCGACCTACGCCCACATCCCGCTGATCCACGGGTCCGACGGGGCCAAATTGAGCAAGCGCCACGGATCTCTCGGGGTCCACGACTACCGCGACCTCGGGATCCTGCCCGAGGCGCTGTTCAATTATCTGCTGCGGCTCGGCTGGGGCCATGGCGACGACGAGATCATCTCGAAGGAACAGGCGATCGCCTGGTTCGACCTGCCCCAGGTCGGTAAGTCGCCGTCGCGCTTCGACCTCAAGAAGCTCGAGAGCCTCAACGCGCATTACATCCGCGAGGCCGACGATGGACGGCTGGCCGGGCTGGTCGCCGAGCGGCTCGGAGTCAGCGAGGCCGGGACCGCGCTGCTGGTCCAGGCGATGCCCGAGCTCAAGGCGCGGGCGCATGACCTCAATCAGCTGGCCGACGGCGCGCGCTTCCTGTTCGCCGCCCGCCCGCTGGCAATCGAGGAAGCGGCGGTGGCGCTGATCGGCGAGGGGCGCGAGCTGCTGCGCGCGGCCCACCACGAGCTCGGTGCAGTCGGCGAGTGGCAAGCGGCGGCGATCGAGGAAGCGGTGCGCAAGGTCGCCGACCAGGCCGGGGTCAAGCTCGGCAAGCTCGCCCAGCCGCTCCGCGCGGCGCTGACCGGCCGAACCACCAGCCCGGGAATTTTTGACGTTCTGTCCTTGCTCGGGCAGGGCGAAAGCCTAGATCGCATAGCCGACCAGATGGTGGAGCCGAACGCATGACCGACAAGACGCTGACGATGAAATTCGAT
>JBDTRT010000057.1:0-11076 GCA_039931595.1 Sphingomicrobium sp. | reverse complement strand
GCAGCATGCCGGCGCCGACCACCTGGGCGCCGTCGACGATCTGGAACGCCGCCGCCACCGCGAGGAACGACACGCCGAGATCGATCACCCGGGCATTGGCCGGGACGTTGTCGAGAAACAGCAGGATCAACTGGCGCGGGAAGATCCACAACAGCAGCGCCATCGCCGCCATGAACCCGACCCCGAGCAGCCACGCGGTCCATCCCGCCCGGGCGATCCCGCCGCGGTCGCCGCGCCCGACCGCCCGCCCAACCCGCACGGTCGCCGCCTGGCCGAGCCCGAGCGGGACCATGAAGCTCAACGCCGCGATCTGCAGCGCGACCGCGTGGGCGGCGATCGATTCGGCGTCGATCAGCCCCATCAGATAGGCCGCGGCGCCGAACACCGCGCCTTCGAACGCCATCGTCAGGCCGATCGGCAGGCCCAGCCGCCACAGATGGCGGAAGCGCGGCCAGTCGGTCCGCCACCACCGCCCGAACAGATGAAAGCGGCGGAACGCGCGGTCCCTGGCGATGACCAGCCCGAGCGCCGCGGTCAGCGCGGTCCACACGATCGAGCTGCCCAGCCCGCCGCCGAAAATGCCCAGCGCGGGCAGCCCCAGGCGGCCGAAGATCAGCGCCCAGCTGACCACCGCGTTGAGGACGATGCCGAGCGCGCTGACGATGAAGATCCATTTGGGGCGCTCGAGCGCCGAGAGGAAGTTGCGCATCGCCTGGAACAGCAGGAACGGCAGAATGCTCCACATATAGCCGCGGAGGAACAGCGCCGCGTCGCGCGCCAGGTCCGGTTCCTGGCCGAGCCAGCCGATGATCGGCCGCGCATTCCACAGCACCGCCCAGCTGGCCAGCGCGATGCAGATCGCCACCCAGCACGCTTGGCGGAACGAGCGGCGCACGTCCCTCACCGAGTTCGAGCGCTTGCCGAGCGCGGTCGCCATCATCGGCGACGACGCCGCGACCACCCCGATCCCGAGCAGGATGAAGACGAACGTCAGATTGAGCCCGAGCGCCGAGGCGGCCAGCGGATGCGAGCCGAGCCAGCCCATCAACACCACGTCGGTCGCCTGGATCAGCGCCATCGTCAGGTTGGACAGGATCAGCGGCCACGCCAGCCCGATGGTCGCCCCAAGCTCGTCGCGCCAGCGTCCCTCGGCCTGCAATTGGGTGGTCGAGTCCATTCCGCCGTCATTGCGAGCGGCAACGCCGCGCGGCAATCCGGAACCGCAAAAAATCGGTTTTCCCCGGCCCTGCTCGCAATGGCTGCGGTTCTACGCTAGCTGACGCGCGAATTATCCCGGGGATCGGCAATGAGATTCGTGCGCGCGGTGTGGAAGCTGCTGGTCGGCATCAAGGATGCCCTGGTGCTGTTGTTCATGCTGCTGTTCTTCGGCCTGCTCTACGCCGGCCTGTCGGCCCGCCCGCAACCGATCAAGGACGGCGTGCTCGCGCTCGAACTCGACGGGACCGTGGTTGAGGAGCCCGCCAACCTCCAGCTGTCGGAGCTGGCCGGCGGCGGCCGCCTTAAGCAATATCGCCTGCGCGACCTGATCGCGGCGCTCGACGAGGCCCGCACCGACGACCGCGTCAAGGCGGTCGCGCTCGACCTCGAAGGTTTCCTCGGCGGCGGCCAGGCGGCGATTTCGGACCTGTCCGACGCGGTCCGCAAAGTCCGCGGCTCGGGCAAGCCGGTGATCGCTTATGCGGTCGGCTACACCGACGACAGCTATCAGCTCGGCGCCGCCGCTTCCGAAGTCTGGCTCAACCCGCTCGGCGCCGTGGCGATCGCCGGGCCGGGCGGATCGAACCTCTATTTCAAGGGCCTGCTCGACAAGCTCGGTGTGACCGCCAACGTCTATCGGGTCGGCACCTACAAGGCCGCGGTCGAGCCCTACACCCGCAGCGACATGTCGCCCGAAGCCGAGCAGAATGCCCGCGCGCTGGGCGGCGCATTGCTCGAAAGCTGGCGCGAAAGCGTGCTGCGCGCGCGACCCAAAGCCAAGATCGATGCGTTCCTCAAGGACATGCCGGGAGCGGTCGACGCCGCTGGCGGGGACATGGCCAAGGCCGCGCTCGACGCCGGGCTGGTCGACAAATTGGACGACCGCCGCGCCTTTGAAGCGCGCTTGGCCGAGCTCGGCGGCGACGACGACAATTCCGCCGCCGGCTATCGCCAGGTCAAGCTCGATGCCTACATTAACGATACCGGCACGCGCCACGGCTCGGGCCCGATCGGGATCGTCACCATCGCCGGCACGATCGTCGACGGCAAGGCCGGGGCTGGCACCGCCGGCGGCGATAGCATCGCCAACGCAATCGAAAACGGGTTGCGCGACGGCGACCTTAAGGCGCTGGTGGTGCGGATCGACAGTCCCGGCGGGTCAGTGCTGGCATCCGAGCGCATCCGCCAGGCGATCGTCGCTGCCAAGGACCAGAAACTGCCGGTAGTGGTTTCGATGGGCAGCGTCGCCGCGTCGGGAGGCTATTGGGTCGCGACCCCGGCCGACTTCATCTTCGCCGAGCCGTCGACCATCACCGGCTCGATCGGCGTGTTCGGCGTCATCCCCAGCTTCCAGGGCACGCTGGCCAAACTCGGAATCGGCGCCGACGGGGTCAAGACCACGCCGCTGTCGGGCGAGCCTGATGTGCTCAAGGGTCCATCGCCCGAGGCCAGCCGCCTGATCCAGGCTTCGGTCGAATCGATCTATCGCCACTTCCTCGAAATCGTCGCGCAATCGCGCCACAAGCAGCCGGCTGACATCGACCGCATCGCCCAGGGGCGGGTGTGGGACGGCGGCACGGCGCGCCAGATCGGGCTGGTCGACGGCTTCGGCGGAATGGAGCAGGCGATCGCCAAGGCGGGCGAGCTGGCCAAGCTCGATCCGGATCATCGCGGGGTGCGCTATCTCGAGCGCCCGCGCAGCTTCAAGGACAGCCTGATCGATATGCTGGCGAGCGAGGATCGCGGCGACGGCGCCGCCCCGCGCGACGCGTTCGCGGCGATCGGCGGGCGGCCGGCAGACGAGCTGGCGGCGGCGATCGCCGACCTTCGCTCGGTGCTCGACGGCCCGCGCATCCAGGTCCGCTGCATCGAGTGCGGCCCGGTCGCGCCGGCGCGCCTAACCCGGTCCGACCGCGGCTTCCTGGCGTTGCTCGCGGAATGGTTCTGATCCGCCTCGCGCGGGACGACGACGCCGCCGGCCTGGCGGAAATCTATCGGCCCTATGTCGAGGCGAGCCGGATCAGTTTCGAGGAATGCGCGCCCGACGCTGCCGAGATGGCGCGGCGGCTGGCCGGTGAGCGGCCCGGCTCTCATCCGTGGCTGGTCGCTGAAGAGTCCAATCAAATCAAGGGCTTCGCCAGCAGCGCGCCGTTCCGCACGCGCTCGGCCTACCGCTGGAGTGTCGAGACCGGTATCTATCTCGCCGGCGCTGCTCATCGCCGCGGCATCGGCAAGCGGCTTCTTGCCATACTCACCGACCTCCTCGAACGTCAGGGCTATGTCGCCGCGATCGGCGCCATTGCGCTGCCCAACGACGCCAGCGTGAGGCTCCACGAAGCGCTCGGCTTCGTCGCCGCCGGCGCCTATCGCGGCACCGGCTTCAAGCACGGCCAGTGGATAGATGTCGGCCTGTGGCAGAAGGACCTCGCGCCGCGGGTCGCGTCGCCGTCCGAACCGCTCCCGTTCGAAGGCCTCTTGAGCCCCTAGTGCATCGCGCCGAGGATCGCTCCGAACAGCATGAATTGCAGCGTGTGATAGCCGCCGTTGATCAGCCACAGCGTCAGCGGGCGGCGTTCGAACAGATACGTGATGCCATAGGAGGCCGCGACCCAGCACAGCCCGGCCGAGGCGCCCGCGCCGATCGCCGGGCCAAGGCCGAAATCGCGCCCGAGGAACATCGCGAACACGGTCGCGGCGATCAGGCTGAGGACGAACGTCAGGCCGAAGATCAGCCCCATGCTGCCGCTTTTGGCAGCCTCGTCGCTAAGGCCGGCGGCGCGTTGCCACGGCTTGGCGAACAGCACCGGCGAATACCAGATGCCGCCAAGCACAAATGAGCTCACCGCGCAAAGCAATATCGCAATCCAGTTGACGTCAGGCATGTCACTTTCCCCCTTGCTTGAAAGTCCCCTTTCGGACCGGCGTCAGGCCGCTTTTTCCTTGTCGGTCAGCGCGTCCAGGCAAGCCCGCAACTGGGCCACCGAGCGGTCGAAATAAGCGACGTCGCGGTACGTGCGCGCCTGCATCACGCCGCCCTCCATGACGTTGAGCGCAAGCTCGGCGATGGCGCGCAGGTCGGTGCCCGGCGGGAAGCGGCCGGCGGCGTCTTCGAGCGATTTCGCCACGGCTTCGGTCCAGCCGGCGAAATTGGCCGCGATCAATTGGCGCACGGCGAGGTCGGGCTCGTGCAATTCGAGCGCCAGGCTGCCGATCGGGCAGCCATATTCGCAACCGGTGTCGACCAGCGCGCGGCGATAGCTGGCGAGCAGCGCGAACAATTTTTCAACCGGGTCCGCGACTCCTGCCCAAGCCGGTTCGAGCAGCATCGGGCCGATCCCGTCGCGATAGGCTTCGAGCACCGCGATGAGCACGTCCTGCTTGCCCGGGAAGAAATAATAGAGGCTGCCGCTATTGACCTGGCTGCGGCTCAATATGTCGGCGATCGAGGTCGAGTTAAAACCCTTTAGCCAGAACAGCTCCCTCGCCGCCTCGACGATCCGCGCGCGTGTGTCCCTGACGACCATGACGTTCGTTTAGTTGAACAGTCAATCAAGTCAAGGTTGCGGGGGTCTCGTGCGCCGTCTCCGGATGGTCAATGGGAGCTGGACCAGCGCCAGCATGCTCAGCGCTAGCGCAACGATGGCAAAGCCGATGGTCAGCGGGTTGTGGGCGTCCTCGCGGGTTTTGAGGTCCATGATGTGGAGGCCCCACATCAGATCGTAGAAGCGCCACCAGCCGGTCCGCCGGGCAATGATCGCGCCCGACCCGGCGTCGACGAAGAAATGGGTGCCGTCGTCCATCGCCACCTGCCACGCGGCGATCGGCCGGCGCAGCTCGAGCGGCGGGTGCTTGGGGTCGGTCCGCGCCACCGACTGGACTGTGGCAGTACCCGTATAGCGCGCGCCCACCTCGCGCACCGCGTCGGCGGCAGCGAGCGGCGGCAGCAGCGCGCCGCTGTCGGGATCGGCCAGGCGCGTGGTCCCGTCGGGCAGCGTCACCACCCAGCGCGGGCCGGCTGCGCGTTGCTCGAGCGCGAGCGAAGTAAAGGCCACCCCGCCGATCGCCGGCGGGACCGGCGGCAGCGCCATCCGCATCGGCCTCGGCTCGGCCAGCAGGCCCTCGCCGCGGACCTCCTCGATCGGCCGAGCGACCATCACCAGCCCGGTCACCACCCACAGCAAGATTGGCAGGCCGACAATCCACCCGAGCCACACATGCCAGCGGCGCAAGCGGGAACGGACCGCTCCCACTAGATGTGGATCGGCTTGCCGGTCACCGCCATCGCTGCTTCCTTGAACGCCTCGGCGTGGGTCGGATGGGCGTGGCAGGTGTAGGCTATGTCCTCGCTGGTCGCGCCGAACTCCATCGCCTGGGCCGCCTGGGCGATCATCGTCCCAGCGACCGAGGCGATCATCCACACCCCGAGCACGCGGTCGGTCTTGGCGTCGGCGATGACCTTCACGAAGCCGTCGGGCTCGTGGTTGGTCTTGGCGCGGCTGTTGGCGAGCATCGGAAATTTCCCGACCTTGACCTCGCCCGCCGCTTTGGCCTCTTCCTCGGTCAGGCCGACGCCGGCGATCTCGGGCATGGTGTAGACCACCGACGGGATCACGTCGTGGTTCACGATCCCGGTCAGCCCGGCGATGTTCTCGGCCACAGCAATCCCTTCATCCTCGGCCTTGTGGGCGAGCATCGGGCCGGGAACGACGTCGCCGATCGCCCAGATGCCCGGGATGCCGGTCTTGAAACTGTGGTCGATGTCCACTTGACCCTTGGCGTTGACCTTGAGCCCCGCCTTGTCGAGCGCCAGCCCATCGGTGTTGGGCCGGCGGCCGATCGATACCAGCACGACGTCGGCCTCAATCGCCTCGGCCGCTCCGCCCTTGGCCGGTTCGACCGTCAGCTTGACCGTCTCGCCGTCGACCTTGGCGCCGGTGACCTTGGTCCCGAGCCGGAACTCGATGCCCTGCTTCTTGAAGATCTTATTGGCTTCCTTGCGCACTTCGCCGTCCATCCCGGGCAGGATCTGGTCGAGATATTCGACCACGGTGACCTTGGCCCCGAGCCGCTTCCACACGCTGCCGAGCTCGAGCCCGATGACGCCGCCGCCGATCACCACCAGGTGGTCAGGCACCGCCGGCAGTTCGAGCGCCCCGGTCGAATCGACGATCCGTTGCTGGTCGACCTCGACCCCGGGCAACGGAGTCACCGACGAGCCGGTGGCAATGACGATGTTCTTGGCCCGGACGGTGCGGTCGCCGACCTTGACCGTGTCCGCGCCGGTGAAACTGGCGCGGCCCTTGAGCCACTCGACCTTGTTCTTTTTGAACAGGAATTCGATGCCACCGGTGAGCTGCTTGACCGCGTCCTTGCGCTGGCCGTGCATGGTCTCGAGGTCGAGCTCGGGCGCGACCTTGATACCGAGCTTGGCGAACGTGCCGTCGGCCGCCGCCGCGAAATATTCGGACGCGTGGAGCATCGCCTTGGATGGGATGCAGCCGACGTTGAGGCAGGTCCCGCCGAGCGTCTCGCGGCTTTCGGCGCAAGCGGTCTTGAGGCCAAGCTGCGCGGCGCGGATCGCGGCGACGTAACCGCCCGGCCCGGACCCGATCACCAGGACGTCGAAATCATAATCAGCCATGTTCACCCTTCGCCGCGATGTGGGCGCGACATAGGCACCCGCTGGCCGCGAATCCACCCCACTTGCTTCTTGAGGAGACAAGCAGGCCCGTCGGAGTTGCTTGAGCCGCTATCGTCTGCGACACGCGCCATCTGATCGGAGACCCGCAACGTGACCTATAATGACAGCTTCCAGGATAGAATCGCCAGTTCCGCCAAGGCGCGCGAGAAGGCGCTGGAGAAGCTGCGGGCCAAGCCGCCGCTCGATCCCAAGGTCGTCGCCGAGCGCGTCGAACGGCAGGCCCAGCGCGCCGCGCGCGATGCCGAGAAAGCCGAAGCGAAGCGTGCCGAGCGGGAAGCCAAGGCTGCTGCGCAAGCCGCCGAGGCGATCGCGTCGGCCCCGCTGTCGGAGGCGGAGCGCAAGGCGGCGCGCGATGCCCGCTATGCGGCGCGCAAGGGCCGCCGGTAGATCACCCCTTCGTGAAAACTCGCGAGCTGCTGGCGACCGCCGAAGTGCCGGGCGGCGAGCCGCTGCGCCTGTTCCGCCGCGACCGCGACTTTATGATCGTGCTCGACCGCAACGAGCTGATGAACAGCCGGATGAGCGGGTCGGAAGAACAACTGGCGACGCTGACCAGCGCGCGGCTCAACAACCGCACCAACCCCAGGCTGCTGGTCGGCGGCTACGGCATGGGCTTCACCCTGCGCGCGGCGCTGGCGGTGTTGCCGGCGGGCGCGTCGGTGGTGGTGGTGGAGCTGGTACCGGAAATTATCGCCTGGGCGCGCGGACCGATGGCCGGGCTGACCGCCGGCTGCCTCGACGACCCGCGTGTGACCATCGTCGAAGGCGACGTCGCGGCGGCGATCGCGGCTGCCCGCGGCTCCTATGACGCCATCCTGCTCGACGTCGACAATGGCCCCGACGGCCTCACTCGCGCCGCCAATGACTGCCTCTATTCAGCCTCGGGGCTGGCGGCCGCGAAGGCGGCGCTGGTCCGCGGCGGCATCCTCGCCGTGTGGTCGGCGGGCGACGATCCGGCCTTCACCCGCCGCCTCACCGCAAACGGCTTCGCCGCCACCCCGACCCGAGTCCGCGCCCGGTCCAACGGCAAGGGCGCGCAGCACACGATCTGGCTGGCGGAAAATCTGTAGCAGTGCCTAAAGATCGATCAGCAGGCGGGTCGGGTCTTCGATTGCTTCCTTGACCCGGACCAGGAAAGTCACCGCCTCGCGCCCGTCGACCAGCCGGTGGTCGTAAGTCAAAGCGAGATACATCATCGGCCGGGCGACGATCTCGCCGTCCTTGACCACCGGCCGCTCCTCGATCCGGTGCATGCCGAGCACGGCCGATTGCGGCGGGTTGATAATCGGGGTCGATAGCAGCGACCCGAACACGCCGCCGTTGGAAATGGTGAACGTGCCGCCCTGCATCTCCTCCAGCGTCAGCGTTCCGTCCTTGGCCTTTTTGCCATAAGCCGCGATCGCCTGTTCAATCTCGGCGAAGCTCATCGCCTGGGCGTCGCGCACGACCGGCACCACCAGCCCCTTGGGCGCCGACACCGCGACCGAAACGTCGAGATAATCGTGATAGACGATCTCGTCGCCGTCGAGGCTGGCGTTGACCGACGGCACGTCGCGCGTCGCCAGCGCCACCGCTTTGACGAAGAAACCCATGAAGCCGAGGCGGATGCCGTGCTTCTTTTCGAACAGATCCTTGTAGCGGGCGCGGGCCTCGATCACCGCCGACATGTCGACGTCGTTGAAGGTCGTCAGCAGCGCCGCATTGTTCTGCGCTTCCTTGAGCCGGGTGGCGATGGTCTGGCGTAGGCGCGACATCTTGACTCGCTCTTCGTGGCGCGGAGTCGCGTCATCCCGGCGCAGGCCGGGATCTCGGGGAGGACTAGCGCCGGTGACATCCGGTCCTGAGGCCCCGGCTTGCGCCGGGGCGACGGCCTGAACCGGCGCCGCTTTCTGCGCCTCGGCGGCGGCCAGCACGTCGTCCTTGGTCAGCCGCCCGTCCTTGCCACTGCCGCGGATTTTCGACGGGTCGACATGATGCTCGAGCACCGCGCGGCGCACTGCCGGCGACAGCGTCGTCACCGCATCCGATGCGGGAGCTTCAGCAGCGGGAGCCGGCGGCGCAGCGGTTGAGGCTTCAGCCGGGGTCTGGGTCGCAGCCGGCTCGGGCGCGTGGTCGTCGCCGCGCGGCAGCGGGTTCTCCCCGGCGCCGGCGGGATTGGTGTTCGCGTCGGCGGCAGCGGGTGGCGCGGCAGCCGCGCTCCCACCCTCGTTGATGCGCGCGATCAGCGCCCCGACCGCGACCGTGTCGCCTTCCTTGACCAGCGTTTCGGCGAGCACTCCGGCGACCGGCGACGGCACTTCGACCGTGACCTTGTCGGTCTCCAGGCTGGCGATCGGCTCGTCGGCGGCAACCGTCTCGCCGGGCTGCTTGAGCCACTGCGCGAGCGTGCCTTCGGTGATCGATTCGCCGAGCGTGGGTACCTTAACGTCAGTCGCCATGATCATCCTTCGCTGAGCCGCCGCCGGCATCGGTCGCAGAGGGGCTGCTATGCCCCAGAGCGTCGGCGATCAAGGCTGCCTGCTCGGCGGCGTGGCGCTTGGCCAGCCCGGTGGCCGGCGACGCCGCCGCATCTCGCCCGGCGTAACGCGGACGCATGCCGTTGAACCCGGCCTCGGCAAGGCAGCACACCAACAGATCCTCGGCGAACTGCCAGGCACCGTTGTTCTTCGGTTCCTCCTGCGCCCAGACCAGCTCCTTCAAGCCGCGTATCGCCTTCAAACGCTTGACCAATGGCTCCGACGGGAACGGATAGAGCTGCTCGATGCGGACAATCTCGGTGTTCGCATTGCCAGCCGCATCGCGGGCTTCCATCAGTTCGTAGGAAACCTTCCCCGAGCACAGCACCAGCCGCTCGGTGCGGCCTTCGGCGGGTGGATTCAGGTCGCTCAGGATCCGGCGGAAGTGACTGTCGCCGGTGAAATCGGCCAGGTTCGACACCGCTAGCTTGTGGCGCAGCAGCGACTTTGGCGTCATCAGGATCAGCGGCTTGCGGAAATCGCGCAGCAACTGGCGGCGCAGGATGTGAAAGTAATTGGCCGGTGTGGTGCAGTTGGCGACCTGCATATTATCCTCGGCGCACAACTGCAGATAGCGCTCGAGCCGCGCCGAGCTATGCTCCGGCCCCTGCCCTTCGTAGCCATGCGGCAGCAGCATCACCAACCCGCTCGCGCGCAGCCACTTGGCCTCGCCCGACGCGATAAACTGGTCGATGATGGTTTGCGCCCCGTTGGCGAAATCGCCGAACTGCGCTTCCCAAAGTACCAGCGTCTTCGGGTCAGCAATCGAATAACCATATTCGAAGCCGAGCACGCCGAATTCGCTGAGCGGCGAATCGCGCACTTCGAAGCGTCCAGGCTCGACAGTTGTCAGCGGGATGTACTTGCCGCCGGTTTCCTGGTCGACCCAGACCGCATGACGCTGGCTGAAGGTGCCGCGGCCGCTGTCCTGTCCCGACAAGCGGACACCGCGGTCCTCGAGCAGCAAGCTGCCAAACGCCAGCGCTTCGCCAGTTGCCCAGTCAAAGCCGACGCCGCTGTCGAACATCGCCTTCTTGGCGTCGAGGATACGGCCGAGCGTCTTGTGGATGTGGAAGCCCGGCGGGATCGTGGTCAACGCATGGCCAAGCTTGGCCACCGCGTCTTCGCTGATCCCGGTGGCGATGTTGCGGCGGCCGAGCACCGGTTCGTCGGGCCGACCAAAGCCAGTCCAACGGCCTTCGAACCAGTCGGCCTTGTTGGGCATGTAGCTGACCGCCGCCTGGAACTCCTCCTCGAGGTGATCAACATAGGCCTTGGTGTGTTCATCGACCCACGCCGCATCGATCACCCCTTCCTCGATCAAGCGCTTGCCGTAGATCTCGGAAACCAGGGGATGCTTGCGGATTTCCGCATACATCAGCGGCTGGGTGAAGCTCGGCTCATCGCCCTCATTGTGCCCGAAACGGCGATAGCACCACATGTCGATGACGATCTCGCGGCCGAAACTGTGGCGAAACTCGATCGCCAGCTTGCAGCAGAAGGTGACCGCTTCGGGGTCGTCGGCGTTGACGTGGAGGATCGGCGCCTGGACCGCCTTGGCCATATCAGACGGGTACGGCGACGATCGCCCGAATTGCGGGCTGGTGGTGAAGCCGACCTGGTTGTTGATGATGAAGTGGA
>JBDTRT010000056.1:0-8200 GCA_039931595.1 Sphingomicrobium sp. | reverse complement strand
CTTTGGGTCGAAAGCAGACATTAAGCCCGCAGCGGCACCACGTTCGCGCCGTTCGCCTTAGCTTCGGCGATGCGGCCCTGCTCCTCCATCCAGGTGCCGATGCGCTCTACTTCGGGTTCTAGATATTGGAGCCGCGACGTCTGGAGATAATGCTTCGCGGTGACGCCTTTCGGCACGTGATTGGTCAGCAACTCGATCTTATGCAGGTCAACGTCGCATACCGTGACGCCGACCGAAACATAGGTGCGTCTTAGGTCGTGCGCCGAGAGGGTGGTGCCCGCCAGCTCGCTAATTTGCCGCAGCGGAGCACGAGTATCCATAACGTGCCCAGCTTTGCCACGGGACGCGAACACGTGCGGGTTGCCGTTCAAGCGTGGGCGCGCTGCCAGAAGCGCCCTGGCTTGCGACGAAAGGGGTAGCCACACGGGGTTGGCGTTCTTGGGATCTGGCAGGTGAAACCAGCCCTCGTCGAGGTTGACGTTGCGCCATTGAAGCTTGGCACCCTCGTTGCGTCTTGCTCCGGTGAGCATGAGGAAGAGCGCCAGATCAACACCCGCCTGCTTGTCGGCATCTTGCGGGTTGATCCGACCGTCTTCACGCTGCTGAGCCGCGATGAGCTCCGAGCGGGCTGTGGTCAGCATATGCCAGACTGCGCCGACCTTATTGGTGTCGATGTCGCGAGTACGCGGCTTGAGCTGGATCCAGTCGTCGCGCAACGCGCCCACCGGGTTGTGCGTGATCAGCGGGGAGCCGTCAGCGCGTTTGTACTGCCTCGCGGCATAGTTGATGAGTGCTCGTAATGTGGTCATTGAGATGTTGGCTTGTCCTGGCGCGGGCTTCCCCGTTAGCCCCTTCGTCGCCATGTCACGGTACCGCTTCTTGACCTGGCTCTCGGTGATCTCAGCGATAGGCCGGTGCTGCCAGTCCGCAAAAACTTTGGCCACATGCCGCCGCATTTCGTCCTTGCTGCTGTCCTTGAGCTTGCCCGGTCGCGAGGTGTAAGCGTCGCACACCTGTTGGAGCGTGATCTTGGCCGCTTCGTCGGCCTTCTTCACGTCCCGTGGGTCGGTGCCCTCGCGCATCTGCTGCAATATGCGCCGCGCTTTGGAACGAGCCTCGTCTTCGGTGAACTGGCCGTAGGGGCCGATGGTGAACTGAAGCTGCTTACCACGCACTCGGCCCGCGACGACGAAGACCCGCTTGCCCAACGACGACACCCGCAGCCCGAAGCCTTTGACGGCGCGGTCGTGTCCGCCGTCCCAGTGCACCACGTGGCCAGAAGCGGGCGGCTGCACCTTATCCACGAACGTCTTCGACAGCTTGGCCATTGCTCATCCTTTTCAGCGTATTTCTAACAACCGAGGACGAGCTTCCGTTATCTGCAACAAACTATCAAGTGCCTAAGTATCTGATTTTCTGACCTAATATGTGCTAGAATTATGTAGCGTTACGTAGGCTGCGCGCCGCTTTTGCAAACTACGAATCTGAGGGTCGGACGTTCGAATCGTTCCGGGCGCGCCATTTCTCGCGAGATGCTGGTTTGTAGATGGACGCTGCGGCCGGTCGGCCGAAGCGCTGCTCAGCCAGTCCCGAACAGAATTGGAAATCGAATGGTGTGGGGGTCAGGCCCCGACCAGGGTTCCCGAGCCGGCGGCGCGTTCGGCGAAGTCCTTGGCGAGCTTGGCGTGCCAGGTGCGGGCCTGCTCGGTCATGGCGCGCTGAGCGGCCATCCGCTCCTCGACCGCCCGGCGCCGATAGTACCGCTCGTTCGACTCCATCTCGCCGCCCCTCGCCAATATCCGTGGTGCGACAATGACGCCCGATTCGCTAACCGACCGTTAAAATTCCCGACTGTGCCAAGTTGATCCATTACTGTGCCAGCGCGACACAGGAGACGGCTAATATTGCGTGAATAGGCGGTTTCGAGCCGAGCCTCGGCAACTTATAACAAGATCCGCAGTTGGAACCCTCAAGGTTTCAGGAAGGTCACCATGTTTAACTCGCAAGACTCCCGTCCCGGCCAGTTCAATCCGGCGACGCGCGGCTACCACGCGGTTTACCGTGACAATGAAGTCAATCACTGCCCCGGTTGTGGCCGGACTCATTGGTACCTCGGCCGCGTCTCGGCCGAATGCGCGTTCTGCTCGACCGCATTGCCGCTGCAGGAAAGCTTCCGCCATGGCTCGACGCCGGCGCCGGTGATCCAGCGTTCGCGGCCCGACTACCAAGTGCTCCGCGCCGCCTGACTTCGCGTAACCGTTACAGAATTACTGGAGCAACTGGCGCGTGCGCGGTATAGTGCCGCGCATGCACAAGCACGTCTTTCAAATCGCTGCCCTGGTCTTGACCGCATCGCCGGCGCCGGCGCTTGCCGGCGCTGGTAATTTCACCGTGGTCAACGCCACCGGGGCCGACATCACCGCGCTATCGATCCGCCGCTTCGGCACCGGCGCGTGGCAGCCGCTCGGCGCCGCGCCGCGGGCCGGGGCCAAGGGCTCGGTCAGCTTCACCGACAAGGATTGTGCATTCGATATCCAGGGCACCCTGGCCGGCGGAATTACCGCAATCTGGTCGGGCGTGAACCTGTGCGAGGCGAACGCGGTAACCTTGAACCGAAACGCGTCTGGCGCAGTCTGGGTCGATTACGACTGAGCGACGCGCCGCGGTGCCGCTGCGGCGCCGACGCTCCGGCCTTGGCCAGCGCCTGGTCCTGCTTGACCGAATCGAGCAGCTTGGCGCCGGCTAGAAACACCGCGCCGGTGCACGCCAGAGCGAGCAGCATGCCACCCACCCCGGAATAGGTTTCGAGATAATGGCGGCCGCGTTCGACCGCACCCAGCGCAAGCGCGTAGATGATCAGCCACGCCTCGGTGCGGGTCTTGATGACGAACAGGCGGGCGATTTTGTGGCGCATGTTCATTAGTTAATCAAACCTCGTGCCAGTCCCGAAGTTCCGCCACTTCCGGACTAAGAGAATTGGTAAAGCGTCAATTAACCCGACGCTAGCTCTGACATTGGTCGAACCTGTCCCACAACTGGACGAGAGCGGCTTTTCAGCGAAAACCGCCCGTGTCAGGGAGGATCATGGCTCTGTCCGCAATCTCCCTGGCGATGGCAGCTGAAGCGGTTGCGCCGGCCTTGGGTGCCGGGGTCATACTCCGGCCCGACGCGCCGGCTGGACTGCGGATCGAGTGGTCGCAAACGATCGCGTCGCCTGGCGACGATTGGATCAACGATATTTTCCCGGAGGGCACGGCGCAATTCGGTTTGGCCGGTTTCGTCAATCGCGGTGACGGGGCGGACGCAGACTGGCGCGCTCTATACGGGCGCTTGTCCGCAGACGGCAAATTGCTTGCCCGGCATGAGTATGGCGCGGGTCACGGCATCGACGCGTTCTGGACCGGTGCCGTCGGCGCGGCAGGCGAAACGTGGTTGGGCGGGTTTACGTCCCGCATTGGCGCCGGGGGGATCGACGCCTGGGTTGCCCGGGTGGCAGCCAACGGGACCTTGATTGAGGAAAAGACGTTTGGCGGCGGCGGGTACGATCGATTCACCGGCATGGCCGCAGCGGTCGACGGCCACGTCTTCGTTGGCCATAGCGAGCCAAAGGGCGTGGCGCGGCGACGGCTGCTGGCAGTAAAGCTCGACCATAAAGGCCTTGTCGTTTGGCAGCGGATCATCGACGCCGACCCCAATGCCCTCGCCGCCCTCTACGTCGAGCCCGCAGGTGACGGCGGCTTTATCGTAGCCGGTGGCCTCGGCCATGGCGAGGACAGCGATATCTTCGTCCTCAAGCTCGATGCACAGGGCCAAGAGCTGTGGCGGCGTACGGTTGGCACGCCCGAGGCTGCGGACGTCAACCATGGCCTGTTGGTAAGGCCTGACGGTACGATCGTCGTCGTCGGATATGTCAAAAGCTGGGGATCGCGCGACAACGACATCCTCGCCGCCAGCTTTTCACCCGATGGCGTCCTGGTGAAGAAAGCGCTGCTCGGTGGTGCCGGGGACGATCGACCGATCCTGTTGAAGGCGGGCCCTGGCGGCGGCGCCTGGGTCGTTGGATACACCAAGAGCGCGCGGACCACGGGTGATTGGGATATGATCGTCGCCCGGCTCGACAGCACAGGGGAATTCATGCCGGGCGTAGCGACGATTGGTACGGCTGCCGACGACAACGGCACGGCGATCCGGCCGCTGGCGGACGGTGGAGCTATTGTTGCAGGCTATAGCAGGGGACTCGGCACGGCCAGCGAGGATGCTTTTGTCGTTCGCCTCTCGCCGGCGGACTGGAGCTGGGTCAACCCCGCTTTCGAACGGCGGATAGTGCCCTAGGCCAACTCACCGAGGTCGAGCACGTCGAGCAGTGCGCGGCGCGCGGTCTCGATGTCGCGGATCAGCGCGGACTCCTGCAGATTGTCGTCGTGAATTTCTGACGGCCACAGCCGCTCGACGGTGCGGCCGATCAAATCGAGCTTGGCGTCGTCGACCAGGAAGCGCGGGTCGATCGTTTGCGGATCGGCGACCACCCGCAGGCGCAGGCAGGCGGGGCCGCCGCCATTGGCCATCGACTGGCGCACGTCGACCACTTCGACGCGGCGGATCGGGCCGTTGCCGGCGAGGTGCTTCTGCAGCCAGGTCCAGACCGTGCTGGTCTCGCGCGCTTCGGACGGGACGATCAGGGTCGTGACGCCGTCGGCCGGGGTGACCAGCTGGGCGTTGAACAGGTAAGACGAGACCGCGTCGGCCATCGGCACTTCGGCGTCGGGCACTTCGACCAGCTCGAACTCGGGCAGCAGGCGCGCGCAATCGACGATCAGCGCGGCGCGCCCAGCAAACGCTTTTTCGTGGGCGAACAGCAGCGGTCCGTTGGCGACCGCGACCACGTCATTGTGGAACGCGCCGGCGGCGATCGCGTGCTCGGATTGCTCGGCGAACAGGGTTCGCGCCGGGTCGAGCCGGTGAAGCCGGGCGATCGCCTTCGAGGCCTCGAGATGCTGGCGCGCGGGAAAGGCGCCGCCCGACACGCCATAGACGAAGATTTCGATGCCGGACTCGCCGTGGGCCGGGGCGAGGCGCATGTGATTGGCCGCGCCCTCGTCGCCGAACGCCGGCGGGACCGGCGGGTGGACCAGGAAATGCCGCGGGTCGGCGAACGCAAGCTGCAGCTGGGCGAGGGTCGCCGGCCATTCGTGGCTGCGGTGCGGCATGGTGCGCAGATTGGCGACCGTCAGATGGGTCCGCTGGTCGGCGCTGTCGGGCGCGGGCGAGACCGTCGCGGCATTGGCGGCCCACATCGCCGATGCCGACATGGCGTTGGCGGCGAGGGTGGAATCGGCTTGCTCGAAGGTCGTGCCAAGCTCGGCCAGCCAGGTGTGGTTGGGACGCGGGTGGGGCAGGAAAATGCCCTGGGCGAGGCCGAGCGCGAGGTTGGCGCGCATTTTGACGATGCCTTCAAGCGCGGCGGCGCGCGGCTGCGAGATTTGCCCGGCATTGCGGGTCGAGGCGAGATTGCCGAGGCTCAGCCCGGCATAATTGTGGCTCGGACCGACGATCCCGTCGAAGTTGATTTCGCGCAGCGCCACGTCAGGGGGTGGTCGCGACGATCTGGTCGCCGGCCTTGACCCCGAGCATCTCGGCGGCGTCGGGCTCGATCGTGATGCCGCCGTCCGGGTGGCGCTTGCCGCTCGTTCGGCAGGACACGAAGTCGTGGAGCGTGCCGGTCGCGAGAATCATCCGCTCGGTGCCGCCCTCGGCCACTTCGGCCACGGTTGCGAGCGCCGAGTCGCGGATCGTTCTTATGCTGTCGGTCGCCGCGGTGACGGTCGGCCCGCCGTCGAAAATGTCGACATAGCGTTCGAACAGGAAGCCTTCCTCCTCAAGCATTCGAAGCGCCCCGATGCCGGTCGGGTGGGGCAGGCCGATGACCGCTTGCGCGGCTTCGGCGAGCAGCGCGACATAGATCGGCGTGCGCGGCATCAAATCGGCGATGAAGCGGGTGCCGTGGATCGCGTTGAACTGGTCGGCTTCGGGAAAGCTCATGTCGAAGAAGCGCCCGGCGAGGCCGTCCCAGAACGGCGAATTGCCGGCGTCGTCCATCACTCCGCGCAGCTCGGCCAGGATGTGGTCGCCAAAGCGCGAGCGATGCTGCTTGATGAATAGATAGCGGCTGCGCGCGAGCAATGCGCCCCAGCCGCCCGAGCGCGCCTGCGGGTGGAGGAACAGGCCGCCGACCTCCGACGTGCCTTCGAGGTCGGTGGTCAGGGTCAGCATCTGGTTGCGGAAGGTCTTGCCGAGCTCGGGGCTGCTCTGCGTCAGCGTGCTCAGGCTGTAGCTGTAGAATGGCTGGACCACGCCGACCTTGCCGAAGATCTGGCAGGTGCCGCGAATCTCTCCGGCGCGCTGATCCTCGAGCACGAACATGTAAAGGTCGCCCTCCTGCTCGTCGCCGGTCCGCGCAAACGAGCGGTCCGACCGACCGAGTTTTTCGACCAGCGTGTCGCGGTCGGCCGGCAGGTTGGTGAAACCGCCGCCGGTCAGCTTGGCCATTGCATAGACCGCGTCGGCATCGTCGCCGCGCGCCGCCCGCACTCGAAAGCTCATGCCTGCCCCCCCGCCAGGCGGAGAATGGCGAGCGCTGACAAAACGGCGCGCTCGGTCAGGCTGTCGGCGATGAGATATTCCTCCGCACTGTGAATCTTGCCGCCGCGCACGCCCATGGTGTCGACCACCGGCACGCCGCAGGCGGCGATGTTGTTGCCGTCGCACACCCCGCCGGTGGCCTTCCAGCCGATCGCCTGGCCGAGGTCGGCGCCGGCCTGGGCGACTAGCTTGAACAGGGCTTCGGCCTCGGGCGTCATCGGCTTGGGCGGTCGACTGAAGCCGCCATGGAGGTCGATCGCGACGTCATGCTCGGCGGCGACGAGGGCGACGGTGGCGTCGATCAGGCTCCGCGCGGCGGCTTCGTCGGCCGGTGTCGCCGGGCGCAAATTGACGCGCAGGATAACAAGATCGGGCACGACGTTATTGGGCCCGCCGCCATCGATCCGCGCCGGGTTGATGCTCAGCCCGAGGCGCTTGGCCCGGTCGAGCCTGAGCGCCAGGTCGGCGGCGGCGAGCAGGGCGTTGCGGCCGTCCTCGGGATTGCGCCCGGCATGGGCCGAGCGGCCGCGCACAGTGAAGCTGAAATTGCCGCTGCCGGGGCGGGCGCCGGCGAGCGTGCCGTCGGGCAGGGCCGACGGTTCGTAGGTCAGCGCGGCGCGCTTGCCCCGCGCCGCGGCGGCGATCAGCCCGGCCGAGCCGGCCGAGCCGACTTCCTCGTCGCTGTTGATGATCACTTCATAGCCGAGGTTGGCGGCGGCAGCGCCGGCTTCGATCGCCTTGAGCGCGGCCAGCATGACCGCGATCCCGCCCTTCATGTCGGCCACACCGGGGCCGTTGAGCACGCCGCCGTCGAGCCAGGTCAGCGCCTGGAACGGGTGGTCGATGGCGAACACCGTATCCATGTGGCCGGTCAGCAGCAGCTGCACCGGGGCGTCGGGGCGGACGGTCAGATGGAGGTTGCGACCATGGTCGAGCGGGACTTTGCGCCCGGCCTCGTCGACCGCATCGGCCGGGGCCGGATCGACCAGCGCGACGTCGCCCGGCAGGGCGGCGAAGGCATCGGTCAGAAGATAGGCCTGGTCGGCCAGGCCGGCGAGGTTGCGCGAGCCCGAATTGACCGCCGCCCACGCCTCGACCTGCGCCAGCATCGGTTCGGCCGCGGCGCGTTCGACAGCCGATTGTTCGGTGGTTGAAAGGGCCCCCATGGCGGCCCTCCTAGCGTTGCCGCCGGACGAACGCCACACCGCTACAGATGTGCTTCGAACTCGCGCAGCAGGCGACGGTACAAGTCGCGCTTGAACGGCACGATGAGGTCCGGCAGCTCGGCCGGCGCGACCCATTTCCAGTCGTTGAACTCGGGGTGTTTGGTGGCGATGTCGATGTCGCGGTTGTCGCCGAGGAAGCGGCACAAATACCAGTCCTGCAGCTGGCCCTTATATTTGCCGCCCCACAGCTTGCTGCGAAGCTCGGGCGGGAGGTCGTATTTGAGTTGTTCGGGGCAATCGGCGATGCGCTCGACCAGATAAGGCGCGATGCCGGTTTCTTCCTCGAGCTCGCGCAGCGCGGTCGCCCACGGCTCCTCGCCCTTGTCGATCCCGCC
>JBDTRT010000055.1:0-13247 GCA_039931595.1 Sphingomicrobium sp. | reverse complement strand
ATGTCCTCGCCGGCGATCTTGACCGAGAGCGGTTCGGCGCGGAGGCGGGCGCCGCCGCAGGTCTCGCACGGGTGGCTCGACTGGTAGCGGGAGAGCTCCTCGCGCATCCACGCGCTTTCGGTCGCGAGCATGCGGCGCTGGAGATTGCCGAGCACGCCCTCGAACGGTTTCTTGACCTCGTACGACTTGCGGCCGTCGATGAAGCGGAGGGTGACCGGGCGGCCCTTGGTGCCGTAGAGGATGACGTCGCGGGCTTCCTCGGGGAGGTCGGCCCACGGCGTGGTCAGCTCGAAATCATAGGCGCGGGCGAGGCTGCTCAGCACCTGCATGTAGTAAGGCGAGGGCGGCTGCGATTTGGCCCAGGGGACGACCGCGCCCTTGGCGATGCTGAGGCTGTGGTTGGGGACGACAAGGTCTTCGTCGAACACCAGTTTCTCGCCGAGGCCGTCGCAGGCCGGGCAGGCGCCTTGCGGGGCATTGAAGCTGAACAGCCGCGGCTCGATCTCGGCGATGGTGAAGCCGGACACCGGGCAGGCGAATTTCTCGGAGAAGGTGATGCGGCCGCTGGCGGAGCGGTCGAGCTTCATGCCGGACTGGGCGCTGCTGTCGTCGTCGGGAGCGGACTCGGCCGGGTCGAGGTAGGCGAGGCCTTCGGCGAGCTTGAGCGCGGTCTCGAAGCTGTCGGCGAGGCGCGCTTCAATCCCGTCGCGGATGGCGATGCGGTCGACCACCACTTCGATGTCGTGGACATATTTCTTGTCGAGCGCGGGGGCGTCCTCGATCGCATAATGCTCGCCGTCGATGCGGACCCGGGTGAAGCCGGCCTTATGCCACTCGGCCAGTTCCTTGCGATATTCGCCCTTGCGGCCGCGCACGACCGGGGCGAGCAGATAATGGCGCGAGCCTTCGGGCAGCTGCATCGTCCGGTCGACCATCTGGCTGACGGTCTGGGCGCTGATCGGCAGGCCGGTGGTGGGCGAGTAAGGAATGCCGACGCGGGCCCACAGCAGGCGCATGTAATCGTAGATCTCGGTCACCGTGGCGACAGTCGAACGCGGGTTGCGCGACGTGGTCTTCTGCTCGATCGAGATTGCCGGCGAGAGCCCGTCGATATGCTCGACATCGGGCTTCTGCATCATCTCGAGGAATTGGCGGGCGTAGGCCGACAGGCTCTCGACATAGCGCCGCTGGCCCTCGGCATAGATGGTGTCGAAGGCGAGCGAGGATTTGCCCGAGCCGGACAGGCCGGTGATGACCGTCAGGCTCTCGCGCGGGATCTCGACGTTGACGCCCTTGAGGTTGTGTTCGCGGGCGCCGCGGACGCTGATGTGAGTGAGCATTCGGCTTTTCGTTCCAGCTTTGTTCTAATGAATTATCCGACGGCGGGCGGATGGTCAACGCGGTCCGACCAAGATGGGTGCGCGGCGCAAAAACGCAATGCGCTTGCCATGCCGACTGGGGGCGATAGCGTGCGGCGATGAGCAAAATCCACCTCGGACTGGTCGGCCTGCTGACCATCGTCACCGGTTGCGCGACCCCAGTTTCGCAATCCGGCGCGCCTGTCGCCGATGTCGTGCTGCGCGGCGGGACGATCTACGATGGCAGCGGCCAAGCGCCATATGTCGGCGATGTCGCGATCCTGGGCGACCGCATCGCCTGCGTCGGGCAATGCCCAGGGCCGGCGCGGCAGGAGGTCGACGCGCGCGGGATGGCGGTCGCGCCGGGGTTCATCAACATGCTCAGCTGGGCCAATGAATCGCTCATCGCCGACGGCCGCGGCGAGAGCGACATTCGCCAGGGGGTGACCCTGGAAGTGATGGGCGAAGGCGATTCGATGGGCCCGTGGACCGCCGACATGAAGAGCCGCGCGATCAAGCGCCAGGGCGACATCAAATATCCGATCAGCTGGACCACGCTCGGCGAATATCTGCAGTTTATGGAAGCCAAAGGCGTATCGCCCAACATCGCCAGCTTCGTCGGCGCCAGCACGGTCCGGGTCCACGAACTGGGCGAGAATGACGTCGACCCCGATCCGGCCCAGCTCGAGCGGATGCGCGGGCTGGTGCGGGCGGCGATGAACGAGGGCGCGATGGGGGTCGGATCGTCGCTGATCTATGCGCCGGACAATTTCGCCGAGACGCCCGAGCTGATCGCCATCGCCAGCGAGGCCGGCCGCTGCGGGGGCATGTATATCTCCCACATGCGCGACGAGGGGCCCAAGCTGATCGAGGCGATCGACGAGCTGATCGAGATTTCCCAAAAATCGGGAGCGCCGGCCGAAATCTATCATTTCAAGCAGTCGGGGCGCGAGAATTGGGGCAAGATCGACGCCGCCATCGCCCGGGTTGAGGCGGCGCGGGCGCGCGGGCTCAAGGTCACCGCCGACATGTACACCTACCCGGCGAGCTCGACCGGGTTCGATGCCGCTTTCCCGCTGTGGATCCAGGACGGTGGGCTCGAGGCTTGGGTCGAGCGCCTTAAGGACCCGGCGAAGCGGGCCAAAGCGTTCGCCGAAATGCACCGCCCGCAGGCGTCGGAGAACAGCAAGCTGGTGATCGAAGAGCCCGACAAGGTGCTGCTGGTCGGGTTCAAGACCGACGCGCTCAAGCCACTCACCGGCAAGAGCCTGGGCGAGGTTGCGCGGGCGCGCGGCACATCGCCCGAGCAGACCGCGGCCGACCTGATCGTCGAGGACGGGACCCGCATTCAGGTGGTCTATTTCGGGATGAGCGACGCCAATGTCGCGCGCGAGGTCGCGCTGCCGTGGATGAGCTTCGGATCCGACGCGGCCTCGATGGCGCCCGAGGGCGTGTTCCTCAAATCCTCCACCCATCCGCGCGCTTACGGCAATGTCGCACGGCTGCTCGGCAAATATGTCCGCGATGATCAGCGGCTGTCGCTGGCCGAAGCGGTGCGGCGCCTGGCGGCGTTGCCGGCGGACAATCTCCAGCTCGTCGACCGCGGGCATTTGAAACCGGGCTATTTCGCCGACATCGCGGTGTTCGACCCGGCCACGATTGCCGACAAAGCAACGTTCGCCAAACCGCAGCAATATGCGGTCGGCATGCGCGATGTGTTCGTCAACGGAACGGCCGTGATCCGCGACGGCGAGCATACCGGCGCAACACCCGGGCGGTTTGTGCGCGGGCCGGGCTGGAAGAAGTGCAACTGACGAGGTCTCAGGCCAGCGGGTAGGTCGCCACCGCCTCATAATGCGGGCCGTGGCGGGACAAATGGCTTTCGAACAGGATGAACCGGTCGACGGCGAACGGCGGCGCGGCGAGCGCGCGATTGCGGTCGATGAAGGCGAGCGCGGCTGGCGCGGCGGAGCGGTTGAAGCGGGCCAGGGTGACGTGCGGATGAAACGCGCGATGCTCGGGCGCAAGGCCGGCCGCGGCGCAGGCGCGCTCCACCTTGGCGGCGAGCGCCGTCACCGTGGCCCTGGGCTGGACGCCAGCGCACACCGCGCCGCCACTGCGCCGCTCGAACAGGCCGACGCCGGCGACCTCAAGCTCGAACGCAGGTGAGCGGAGGCGCGACAGAGCGAGCGCGAGATCGTCCGCCAGCGGCCGCTCGACCTCGCCGATGAAACGCAGCGTCAAATGCAATTGATCGTCGCCCACCCAACACAGCTCGGGCGTGTCGGCCATCGCGTCGATCAGCCGGTCGCGGATGGCCTCGGGCGGGCGGATGGCGACGAACAGGCGGTGCATCGGATCCAGTCTAGCGGCAACCGCGGACGCAATCGCTAACCGGGTACCCAGCCAGTCAGCAGGAGCATGACGGCAAAGCCGATGACATAGGCAATTGGCACGAACCAGCCCTGCGTCACCCAGGCCTTGACCGAACGTCCTTGCGGATAGTCGTTGGTCAGCGCGACCCCGGCCGAGGAGCCGAACCACACCATCGAGCCGCCGAAGCCGACCGCATAAGCGAGCAAGGCCCAGTCGTAGCCGCCTTTTTGCAGCGCCAGGACAGTCAGCGGAATGTTGTCAAACACGGCGGATAGCCAGCCGAGCCCGAAAGCCGACTGCCACGACGGATCGGGAAGGGCTCCGACCGGCATCAGCGAAGCGGCCAGAACCAGCGCGATGAGGAAGACCGCGCCCATCACCGCAGATCGGATCCCGGACCAGTCCGTCCTGGCGATTGGACTGGTGACGAGAATCGCGGCCCACAGAGCGAGGCCGAGCCAGGGCGCTGTTTCCTCGCCGCTGCTCAGAATATTGGCGCCAATATTGGTGGTGACGGCGGCAAACAGGATGAAGACCACGATCCAGATGCGCCGCCAGTGCAGCGGCTGGTCGCACTCTTCCTGCGCGGTGGTCGGCTCAAAGCGCTCCTGGCGGATGGCTCCGATCGGCGCGAACACCGCAAAGGCGGTGACCGACGCTATGTAAGCCGGCAGCACCACCAGTGGCGACACCCCATGCAACCACATGATGGTCGTCGTCGTATCCCCGATCACGCTGCCGGCACCGCCCGCGTTCGCTGCGGCGACAATCGCTGCCAGATAGCCAACGCTGACCCGTCCCTGGTAAACGTGGCGGGCCATCACTCCACCCAAAACGGCAGCGGCGATGTTATCGAGGAAGCCCGACATAACGAAGATGATGGCGAGCAATGTCAGCCCGCCGATCCAGCCCTTCGGGAGATGGCAGGGGAGGTGATCCGAGACGTTGCTGCGTTCGAAATGGTTGGCCAGGATCTCGAACCCGACCAGCAATAACAATAGGTTAGCAATGGTTACCCATTGATGCTCGATATGACGGAACAGTGCCCCAGTGCCGGTGCCGGTCGGGAAGGTGCTGAACAAGGCCTCGTAAACAATGATCGCCAGCAGGCCGACGAGGGCGATGGTCAGCGCTCGCGTGTGCGACATGGCAATCCCGACCAGCATCAGTGCGAACAGGACGAATTCGAATGGCATCAACGGCTAATGGCCTCCAGATTGGGTCGATAACAGCCTGGTCGCAGGAACGGTGGACGTTCCCCGGGACCTAGCGGGCGCTTCGATTTTTGCGCAGGACCGCAATGATGATCAACGCGAATGCGGCAAGCCTGATCAAATAGACCGACGCGCGCTCCTCGGTCGGGATGTCGGCGAGCGCGAGGACTGCCTGACCGGTGCCGAGTAACGCGAATGCCAGCGAGAATGCAATGAACAGCTGGTCATCCGTCCGCCGCCAGAAGCGCAGGAAGAACAAGGCGCAGACGAAGAAGCCGAATGCCACCGCGCCCGACAGAAAATTGAAAAGGGTCACTGTGTCATTGCTCCTCGACTTCCCACACGAAGCCCCAGATCAAGGATGTCACCGCGGACAACGACAGCAGCAGCCTGACGATTGCGAAATCGAAGTGCGGCAAGATCACCAGGTCGAGCACGAGCACCAGATTGTTCGCTGCCAGCAGGGCGAAGCAGACGCTGCTCCACAACAGCAAGCGGTTGCCGGTGTGACGGTGGCTTCGTCCAAGCAGCCAGGCGCAGGCGCCGCTGGTCAGAAAACACAGCACATAGACGGTCGCCGGAAAGTACTCAGTCATCCGTGTCCCTTCGGAGCTTGAAGGCGTCGGCAAAGGCCGTGGCGTTGCGCATGCTCGAAGCGACGATCGCCCGGCGCACGGCATTTGGCCGGCTGCGATAGAGCAGCTCGACCCGTTCGACGGCGGCCTCGATCTCGCGGTTGACCGGGAGATACTGGACCGTGTCGCCCTCGACCGACGCCAGGCCGGCTGCGACCAGGGCGTCGATCGCCTTGGCCACCACCAGGCCGCTGGCGCGCAGTGTCTCAACCAGTTGAACCCGAGTGGCAGGGGCGCGATCGTGCTTGAGGGTCAACAGCAACTCAAGCGCCCAGATCGACGGAAAGCTCGCGCCGACGAATTGCAAGGTTTTGTCGTCGGGGTTGGTCACACGCTGTGGATCATGGTCTCGCCGGGCATCATCCGGGCAGTAAGGAAGGACGTGACGCTTTGGCAACCGCTAACGCCCGTTTGAGCGGAACGAGGCTGGCGGCGCGACCAAGAGCCCAAGATGAACCGACGTGCGGCGAGTCGAACCCTTCATCGGGCCGCCCGAACTTCCGCCGCCAGCCTGCGCCACTATGCTAGCGTTTTGGCGGGAGTGAAGCGGTATGGGTTGGGCAATCGGGCGAGCGGCAGCGGTCGAAAATCCCGCGGCGGCCAAGCATAAGGCGCTGGCCAAGCTGCACAATCTGTCCAGGCTCGACGATCCCGAGAGCCTGGTCGTGCCGATCCTGCTCGACGCGCTGCTGCTGGTCGAATCGTACCGCGGCGCGCGCCACCAGATCACCTTCCTGCCCGAGCTGACGCGGAGCATCGACGATTTGCTGCGCGAGCTGACGATCATCGAGAAAACCGAGGAGTGGGCCGAGCCCTGATCGAGGGGCAGTCACGACCGCTCGATTAAGGGGGCGAGTGCGTCTGGATGAGCCCGCGCACAGGCCCACGTGAGGGGCTTCGTCCGGTTTTCCTTGAATCCCCTCTGTGCATCCACGATATATCGACATTGGGACGGGCCTTTTGCCCGTACAAAGGAGATGAGATGCAGAACCAGTTCGACCCGCGCCGGGCAGCGGACACGAGTGGCGGGGTGAATGCCGCGACAGTCGGTGTACCGCGCGCCGCCCGCGACGTGGGCCTTCGGTCCTACATGCTGTCGGTATATAATTACATGACGTCGGGCGTGCTCCTGACCGGCATCGTCGCGATGCTGTTCGCGCCTTATGCGCGCGACGTCCTGCTCAACCAGGCCGGGACCGGGATGAGCCCGCTCGGCTGGATCGTCACGCTGGCTCCGCTGGGCTTCGTGATGGCGATGAGCTTTGGCCTCAACCGGATGTCGACGGCGACGCTGCAGCTGCTGTTCTGGGCCTTCGCGGCGGTCATGGGCCTGTCGATGTCGACGATCTTCATCACCTATACCGGGATGTCGATCGCACAGACCTTCTTCGCCGTGGCGGCCGGTTTCGCCGGCCTCAGCCTGTGGGGCTACACGACCAAGAAGGATTTGAGCGGCTGGGGCACGTTCCTGATCATGGGCGTGGTCGGGCTGCTGGTGGCGATGCTGATCAACCTGTTCCTGCAATCCCCGGCGATGATGCTGGCGATCAGCGCCATCGGCGTGCTGCTGTTCGCCGGGCTGACCGCCTACGACACGCAGAAGATCAAGAGCATGTACGCCTATGTCGCGGGCACCGACATGCAGGGCAAGGTCGTGATCATGGGGGCGCTCAACCTCTACCTCGACTTCGTCAACATGTTCATGTTCCTGCTGAGTTTCATGGGCGACCGCCGCTAAAGCGAGCGTCCGAGCAAGATTGAGGGCCGGGGGGAAACCTCCGGCCTTTTTTTTATGCGGCGGTCAGGTGCTGGGCAGCGAGACGGCGATGTCGAGGCCGTCGGCGCGCCACTGAATGTCGAGCGAACCGCCATGGGCGGCGAGCGTGCGGCGGATCAGGGTCAGTCCCGAACCGCCGTCGCGCGCCGTCGGATCCATCGGGTTGGCGGTGGTTTCGCACCAGTTCAACTGCAGCGTGCCGCCGTCGTTGGTGGCGTCGATCTCGACCCGCCCGCCGTGGCCGAGCGCGCCATATTTGTTGGAATTGGTGCTGAACTCGCCGAGCACGAGGGCGATCGTGCGGACCCGGCTTTCATCGAGGTCGACGCCCGGCAGCGGTGCGATCACGAGCGAGGTCGAGTCGCCGCAGAACGGTTCGGTCAGTCGCCGCACCAGCGTGTCGAGCGTGGCGGTGCCAAGCGCGTCGCCGTCGAGCAGCAGCGATTGGGCAATGCCGAGGCGGTGAAGCCGGTCGACGATCTCGGCGGCGAACGCCTCGCGCTCGGGCACGCCGCGAGCGGTGGCAAGCACGATCGCGCTGGTCAGGGTGTAGGCGTTCTGCAGCCGATGACGCATTTCGGCGGTGGTGGTGTCGCGCAGCTGGCGCGCGACCACGTCGCCCGAGACGTCGCGCGAGACGGAGATCAGCCCCTTGAGCGAGCCTTTTTCATCGCGCAGCGGAGCGACCGAAACGTCCCACCATTTGGCGACGCCCTTGGCGGTCGGGCAAAATGCCTCGAAGCGGGAGTTGCGGCCGTCGCGGGCGGCGGCGATTGCGCCCTGGATCAGCGGCTGCGCCTCGGCCGGCCACAAGTCCCACCAATTCTTGCCGGCAACCAGCGAGAAGTCGTCGATGCCCATCGCGCACCGGCCGTTGCGGTTCATGAAGTCGAGCGTGCCGTCGGGGCCGATGACCTTGATGCAGTCCGCGCTCTGGTCGAGGATCGCCGCCAGCATATCGTCCGAGGCGCTTTGGAAGCTTGAGACGATGGCCGGAAAATCAAGCTGGTTCATATAGTTGCGGCAATCCGAGCAATCGAGACGAAGGCTTATCGCATAGGTCGATTGCGGGTTTGTGGCAAATCCTAGCTAGCCCAGGTGCCGCTTGAAGAAGCGCAAGGTGCGGATCCAGGCGAGGTCGGCGGCGGGCTTGTTGTAGCGCTCGGCCGAACTGTCGTTGTTGAACGCGTGGTCGACGCCTTCATAGTTAAAGTAGGTGACCGCCTTGCCGGCGGCGCGGAGCGCAGTGATCCACGGCCACGACGTCTCGGCGACGCGGGTGTCGAGGCCGGCGTTATGGAACATCAGCGGGGACGCCACGCGCGACGCTTCGGAAGGGTCGGGCGCCGGGCCGTAATAGACCACTCCGGCCGTGAGCCGATCGCCGGCCGCGACCGCCAGGCGGTTGACGAAGCCGCCGCCCCAACAAAAGCCGACCGCGCCGACCTTGCCGCCGCGGCTGGATTTCGACAGCTCGTCGAGCATCGCAACGCCGGCCGACGTGGCCGCCGCCAGGTCAAGCTTGCCGATGGCGTCTCGCGCGGCGTTCTCGTCGGCCGGGGTTCCGCCGCTGGGCGACAGCAAGTCGGGCGCAACCGCTCGATAGCCGGCCAGAGCCAGGCGCCGCGCGACATCGCGGATGTGGTCGTTGAGGCCGCGGTTCTCGTGGATTACCAGCACGGTTGCCTTGAGCGAGCGGGTGCGCGGCTCGGCGACATAGGCCTGATAGCCGCCGGCGAGCTGCTGAGTGCGGGTGGTCAGGCGATGGTCGTCGGCCGGGATGATCGCCGCCGCCGCCGGGCTCGCCGCAATGGCGCCGATCAGCGCCTCGGCCGCGGCGACACTGCCGGCCAGCTTGACCATCCGGCCCATGAACAGGCGACGGTCCATGCCATCATGGGTGAAGCGGACGTAGAGTGCGATCGCTTCGCGGCGAATGTTGTCGGTCATTGGGTCATGCCGGCTGGGGCTGCGCTGCCTGGGCTTCGGCGATCAGCTGGCCGTCGATGTCGCGGGCGCGGCGGAAGGCGTCGCGGTCGGTCATGCGCGCGGCATAATCGGTGAACACCGGGGTCGGTTCGAGCAGCTTGAACTGGAGCATGAAATTGACGTTGGCGCCGACGAACAAATCGGCCGCGGTGAAATGATCGGCGGCGATATAGTCGCGGCCGGTCAGCGCCTTCTCGAGGTTGGCGATGGCCAGATCGTAACTGCCATAGCCGAACATGCGCCGCTTTTCGGGGGTCGGTTCCCAGCCCGCGGACTTGTTGCTGAAGGCCGCTTCGACCGGGCCCGACGTGAAGAAGATCCAGCGATAATAATCGGCCCGGTCGGCCGGCGGCGGGGCGAGCTTGGCGGCCGGGAAGGCGTCGGCGAGATAGCAGCAGATCGCCGCGACCTCCGTTACCACCTTGCCATTGTGCTCGATCGCCGGAACCTTGCCCATCGGATTGATCGACAGATAGGGCTCCTGCTTGAGGGTCGTGGCGTAATCGAGCAGCACGGTCTCGTAAGGCTCGCCAACTTCCTCGAGCATCCAGCGCACGGTCTGCCCGCGCGACATTGGGTTGGTGTAAAATGTCAGATCAGCCATGAGGCTCTCCTTTCGCTGTGCGTGATACTATGGCCGGTCAGGCGCGTTCGCCGCGCTTGGCCGGTGGTGGCGGGGCGGCGACGCCGCGGTCGGCCGCGGACTTGTCGCGGACGCTGCGGAATTCGCTGTCGTCGCTCCAGTTGGGCCATTCGCGCGAATTGGCCAGGCGCAGGCCGAGGCTGTGGAGCAGTGCCGCATCCTGGGCGATGCCGGTGAAGTCCCAGTCGGGCGACCATTCGTCGTCGGGCTGGTGGTAGCGCTTGGCGGTGTAGTCGGCAGACACCGCCTCACCGCGCGCGATTCCGCCGGTGACCAAATCATTGCCCGATTTGAAGCTGATCGCCGGCACTCCGACCTTGGCGAAGGAGAAATGGTCGGAGCGGAAGAAACCACCGGATTCGGGGTGCGGATCGGGCTGGAAGGTGCGGCCCTGGTGGGCGCCTTCCTCGATCAGTTCGTCAAGCAGGCCGAGCTTGGCGGTGCCGGAGATGCTGAAGTTGCGCGCCGGGCCCCACACACCCATTGAATCGGTGTTGAGCACGCCGACCGTCTTGCCCAGCGGGTAGAGCGGATTGCCGGCGTAATATTCCGAGCCGAGCAGGCCTTTTTCCTCGACCGAAACCGCGAGGAAGACGACCGAGCGGTCGGTCCGCGGTTCGTGCGCGAAGGCCCGCGCCTGCTCGATCAGCTGGGCGATGCCGGTGCCGTTATCGATCGCGCCATTGTAGATATTGTCGCCATTGGCGTCGGGCTTGCCGATGCCGAGATGGTCCCAATGGCCGCTGTAGATCAGGGTTTCGTCGGGGTGGCGTTTGCCCCGCAGGAGCCCGACGACATTGCTCGAATTGATTGTCTCGGTCTTGGCGGTGACGGTTGCGGAGAGCGTTGCCTTGAGCGGCATCGGGCGGAAATCCTTGCGCCGGGCAGCGGCCCGGGCGGCTTCGAAATCGAGGCCCGATGCCTGGAACAGTTTGACCGCCAGGTCGCGCTGAATCCAGCTGTCGAACGGCGTGTGCTCGCTCGCCGGATTGGCACGGACGATGTCGAACATGGTGTTGGTGTTGCTGTTTTTGACGGTCGCCCAGCCGTAGGAAGCAGGCCCGGTTTCGTGGATCAGCATGACGCCGGCCGCGCCGCGCCGCGCAGCTTCGGCATATTTATACGTCCAGCGGCCGTAATAGGTCATCGCCTTGCCGCCGAAATCGCCCCGCATCGGATCGCCAGCAGTACCTTCGAAATCGGGGTCGTTGACGAGCATGACGAGGATTTTGCCGCGCACGTCGGCGTCCTTGAAATCATCCCATTGGCGCTCGGGCGCACTCACTCCGTAGCCGACGAACAGCAGTGGTGCGTTGGTGAGGTTGACGGCGCTGACACCGGTCAGCGGCGAGCGCACCGCAATCTGTTCGCCCTGGACCAAATTCTCGGTGGTGGTACCAAGGTTGAGGCGCAGCTGCGGAGTGCCGACGATCTCCGACTTGAGCAAAGGCACGGGCTGGGTCCACTGCCGCTTGCCGTTGACGATCGCGCCGCCCGGCTGGAGGCCGGCGGCCTTGAACTGCTCGATCAGGTAAGCGACGGTCTTGGTCTCGGCCCGGGTCGCTGGGCCGCGGCCTTCATAGGCGTCGGAGCCAAGCGTCTGGACGTGGCGCGACAGCCGCGCCGGATCGAACGCCGAAGCGTTCTGGGCGGCGGCTTGTCCGGCGATACTAACCGCGACCAGCGCCAGCGCGCTTGCCGCAAACAATTCGATGCGTGTCATTCAGCCTCCTCCACGGGTCGTCGCCCATTAGGCATGACGAACCGGCCCGCAAAGGGTTTCCTGAGCCGAGCGGCGGCCCGAGCCGCCGCCACGCCGGCGCGGCGGATTGCCCCTTACGATGCGGGTCCCGCGCGCTCATAAGCCCGCTTCCAGGGAGAAATGGAATGACCGACATCAGCAAGGCCGGCACCTACAGATTTGCCGGCCGCGATGTGAACCGCATGGGCTATGGCGCGATGCAGCTGGCCGGGCCCGGCGTGTTCGGCCCGCCCGAGGACCGCGACCAGGCGGTCGCGGTGCTGCGCGAGGCGATCGCGAGCGGCGTCGATCATATCGACACCAGCGACTATTACGGGCCGCACGTCACCAACCACATTATTCGCGAGGCGCTGTCGCCGTACCCCGACAAGCTGGTCATTGTCAGCAAGCTCGGAGCGCGGCGCGGCGATGACGCGTCGTGGATTCCAGCGATGGAGGCGGAGGAGCTGGCCGCGGGTCTGGACGACAATCTCAGCAATCTCGGGATCGACGCCATGGACGTCGTCAATTTGCGGATTGTCGGGTCGCACGAGGCGCCGGCCGAGGGCTCGATCGCGCGCCAGGTCGAAGCGATGGCCAAGCTCCAGCAACAGGGACTGGTGCGCCACATCGGGCTCAGCAACGTCACCGAGCGCCAGGTCGAGGAAGCGCAGGCGATCGTCAGCCTGGCCTGTGTCCAGAACCATTTCAACATCGTCCACCGCAAGGACGACGCGATGATCGATGCGCTGGCCGAGCAGGGGATCGCCTACGTGCCGTTCTTCCCGCTCGGTGGCTTTTCGCCGCTTCAGTCGGCCGAGCTGTCGCGAATCGCCGACGAGCTCGGCGCGACGCCGATGCAGGTCGCGCTGGCCTGGCTGCTGCGGCGATCGCCCAACATCCTGCTTATCCCGGGTACGTCGTCGCTGGCCCATTTGCGCGAGAATCTCGCGGCCGCCGAATTCGACTTGAGCGAGGATGTGATGGCCCGGCTCGACGCGATCGGCGAAGCGGTCCCGGCATAAAAAAGGGGCCGGGGGTGAGCCCGGCCCTTTGTTCAAATTCGACTGGACCTAGCTGGCGTCGGAGGCGCCCGCCTTGCGTGCGCTGGAGCGGGCCTTGGCCGCCGCCTTGGCCTTGGCCTTGCTCACCTTGGGCGGCGCCGGGGTGATTTCGAACGCCGGTGCATTGTCCTTGATCCGGACCTTGACCTCGCCGCCGTTGATGAGCTTGCCGAACAGCAGTTCCTCGGCCAGCGGCTGCTTGATCTTCTCCTGCACCAGGCGGCCCATCGGACGCGCCCCGTAGAGCTTGTCGTAGCCGCGGGTGGTCAGCCACTCGCGCGCTTCCTCGTCCAAATCGATGTGGACGTTGCGGTCGGCCAGCTGGAGCTCGAGCTGGAGGATGAACTTGTCGACCACGCGCGCGACCACCGCCGGCGGCAGGTACGAGAAGGGCACGATCGCATCGAGCCGGTTGCGGAATTCGGGCGTGAACATCTTCTTGACCGCATC
>JBDTRT010000054.1:0-14990 GCA_039931595.1 Sphingomicrobium sp. | reverse complement strand
CTCGTCAGGCTCATAACCTGAAGGTCGTAGGTTCAAATCCTACCCCCGCAACCAATCAAAAACCCCGCCTCGTGCGGGGTTTTTTTATGCCCTCAGCGGAAGGCTTGCCGCCGAGCAGCGCAGGCCTAGGATTGGCGCCATGCTTGGCGCTCTGCTCCTTGCCCTCGCGGCCCAATCCGCGGCCGCGCCGGCCGATGATTTATGCACCGACCGTCCGGGACTTGAAACCGGCACCTGCATCGTGCCAGCCGGGGTCATCCAGGTCGAAACCTCGCTCGTCGACTGGACCAACGACCGCTCAGACGGCGTGCGCACAAGGCAATGGTCGGTCGGGACCACCGCGGTCCGCTTCGGCTTGGGCTCGGCCAGCGAGGTCCAACTCGGCTGGACGCCGTGGGTCCGCGAAACCGCGCGCGGCGCCGGGGCCCACAATAGCGCCGGCGGTTTTGGCGATGCGCTGCTCGTCTACAAAACCCGCTTCACGCGCGCCGACGCACCCCTCGCGGTCGCCTTGATGCCGTTCGTCAAGCTACCGCTGGCGCCGCGTCCGCTCGGCAACCGCCGGGTTGAGGGTGGCGTGGTCGCGCCGATCGATGTCGCGCTCGCCGAAAACTCGACGCTAACGCTCAGCCCGGAAGCCAACTGGAATTCCGATGAAGACCGCAACGGCCATCATCTCGGCCTCGCCGGAGCCGTCGCGCTGGGCCTCGAGCTCAGCGACCGGTTGTCGGCCGGGCTGACCGTCTGGGGGCAACGCAATCGCGACCCCGCAGGTACCGTCGATCAGGCCGTCGCCGGGCTGTCGCTCGCCTGGCTGGTCCGGCCCAAACTCCAGTTCGACGTCGAAGCCGACGCTGGCATCAGCGGCGCCGCGCCCGACCTCGAGCTGATCGTCGGCATTTCCATCCGTCGCTAGTAATTGTACGCCCGCTCGCCGTGGTCGCTGAGGTCGAGGCCCTCGCGCTCGCGCTCGCGGTCGAAGCGCAGCGGCGTGATCCGCCGGACCAGCGCGAAGCATGCCGCCGATCCGGCCGCCGACCAGGCAATCGCGACTGCGACCGCGCCGATCTGGACCAGCAGTTGATGGCCCACCGCATAGTCCGCGCCGCCATGCCCGCCGAGCGCCGGCAGCGCGACCAGCGCGGTGCCGATCGACCCGACAATCCCGCCCAACCCGTGGATCCCGAACACGTCGAGGCTGTCGTCGAGCTTGAGCCGGTTCTTCAACGAGCCGACGAAGCCGTAGCAGGCGAGGCTGGCGACCGCGCCGAGCAGCATTGCGCCCAACGGCCCGCTCGCGCCCGCCGCCGGCGTCACCGCGACCAAACCCGCGACCGCGCCCGACGCGCCGCCGAGCATCGAGGGCTTGCCCGAAACGACCCGCTCGATACCCATCCACGCCAGCACTCCGGCGGCCGGCGCGACCAGGGTGTTGATCATAGCCACCGCCGCCAGGCCATTGGCCTCGAGCGCCGATCCGGCGTTGAACCCGAACCAGCCGACCCACAGCAGCCCGGCCCCGACCATCGTCAGCGCCAGCGAATGGGGCGGCATCGCTTCCTTGAGATGGCCGATCCGCGGCCCGGCGAACAGCGCCCCGACCAGCCCGGCGATGCCGGCGTTGATGTGGACCACCGTGCCCCCGGCGAAATCGATCGCGCCCATCGCGAACAGCAGGCCGTGCGACGCCCACACCATGTGCGCCAGCGGGGCGTAGACAATCGTCAGCCACAGCGCCGCGAACAGCATCACCGCCGCGAACCGGACGCGCTCGACCAAAGCGCCGATGACCAGCGCCGCGGTGATCGCCGCAAAGCTCATCTGAAACGCCACGAACAGCAATTCGGGGATCGCCTTGCCGGCGCTTCCGACCGCCCACGCGCTATCGCCGTCGATCCCCGCCAGGCCGAGCTTGCCGAGCCCGCCAACCATCGCATTGCCGTCGGCGAAGGCGAGGCTGTAGCCCCACCCGACCCAAATCAAGATGGCGACCGCGGTCAGTCCGAGCACCTGGCTCATCACCGACAGCAAATTCTTGGCCCGGACCAGCCCGCCGTAGAACAGCGCCAGCCCGGGCAGCACCATCAGCATCACCAAAGTGGTTGCGATCAGCATCCACGCGGTGTCGCCGCTGTCGATCGTGAGGGCCTGGTCCATGCGCCGCTTAAGCTAGCCGCTCACGGTCGCCCGACCATGTGAAACCTTCACCCCGGCCGTCGGGTCAGGGCGCGGCTGGCTCGGGGTGCGCGGCCTTCCACTCCATCGCCGTGCGCACCCGCCGCTCGACCGAAGGATGGTCGTAGAAGATGATTTCCTCGGCCGCGCCGGGCCGCGGGTAGCGATATTCGGCGGTCTTGACGAGCGCGCTGGCGAGCGCGTCGGGCCGGTTTTCGGTGGTCAAGGAATACCGGTCGGCCTGGATCTCGACCATTCGGCTGAACGTGTTGAACAGCGGCGAAACCAGCAGCCCGAAGAACGACGCCATGAAGATCAGCACCGGAATTCCGCGCGGCTCCCCGATCGCGGCATGGCTGCCGAACATGCGTGCGAAGCGTGGGAACAACCGCTCGGCGAGCCAGAACAGGCCGATCGCGGCGAGCGAATAGAAAATGATCCCGAACCAGGTGTGGAGCAGCACATAGTGGCCGATCTCGTGGCCGGTCACCGCGCGCACCTCGTCGAGCGAGGCGTTCTTGAACGCGACATCGGAAATCGCGACCCGCGCGGTACTGCCGACCCCGCCGGCATTGGCGGTGAAATTGTTCGACTGGCGCGAGCCATTGAACATGTAGATCTTGTCGGGCGGAATGCCGGCGCGCCCGGCCATCATCACCACCGCGTCGCGGACCTGGCCCGGCGGCACCGCCTCATATTTGTTGAACAGGGGCTCGATCACGATCGGCGAGAGCAGGATGAGGAACGCCAATGCGGCCGCGGCCAGCGCGCCCGACCAGATCCACCACCGCTTCCCAGTGCGCCGGATCAGCCAGTAGACGCCGAGCATGAACAGCGCGCTGACCAGCGCGGTGATGATGGTCGAAAGCGCCGCCTGGCCGAGGAAATCGCCGATCGGCTGGCTGGTCCGCCCATATTGGGTCTCGCGCCACCAGCCGGCGTAGATCGTCCATGGCAGGCTCAGAAGAGCGGAGATCAGGAAGAACAGGCCGCTGACCACGAACGCCCGAAGATTGCGCCGCCGCTCGCCGAGCTTGGCGTCGATCCGGTCGAGCGCGCCCGCGCGGACGATCAGCCAGGTGACGATCGCCGCCACCACCAGGCCCCACAGCAGCAGCCAGTGCCCGCCGACGGTGTAGGCGTGCGCCTTGTCGAGCGCGGCTTTGCCGAGGCCATCGATATAGGCCGCGGTCGCGGCGTTTGGATCCAGGCTCATCTACCATCCCCCTAATTGGTTTCGGCACGGTAACATCGCCGCCGGCCGGCGCAAACGGGAACGCTGCGCGGCGCGGGCGATTGTCGCTGCGTGACCAAGCAAATTGAGCCCCCCGCGCCGATGGAAGCGCTGCTCGCCGCCGATCTGCCTGACGGCGGCGGCTGGCAATATGAGCCCAAGTGGGACGGTTTCCGCTGCCTTGCGGCGCGCGACGGCGGCGCGGTCGAGCTGACCTCCAAGTCGGGCAAGCCGCTCGGCCGCTACTTTCCCGAAGTCGTGGCGATGATTGCGTCGCTCAAGCAGCAGCACTTCCTGCTCGACGGCGAGTTGATCATCCCGCTCGGCGACGCGCTGTCGTTCGAGGCGCTGCAGATGCGGCTCCACCCGGCCGAAAGCCGCGTGCGCAAGCTGTCGCTCGAAACCCCGGCCGAGCTGATGCTGTTCGACCTGCTTTCGCTCGGCGCAAAATCGCTGGCGGCCGAGCCGCTCGCCAAGCGCCGCCGGGCGCTCGAGCAATTCCACGCGGCGCAGCGCGCGCCGGGCCTGTTGCTGTCGCCCGCGACCGACCACCGCGATACCGCGCTCGGCTGGCTCGAGCGCAGCGGCGGAGCGCTCGATGGAGTGATCGCCAAGCGCCTCGACCAGCCCTACCGGCCGGGCGAGCGGGCGATGGTCAAGGTCAAGCAGCACCGCACCGCGGACTGCGTCGTCGGCGGCTTCCGTTATGCCGAAAAGCACAAGGAAGTCGGCTCGCTGCTGCTCGGCCTGTTCGACGATCAGGGCCTGCTTCACCACGTCGGCTTCACCTCTGCGCTCAAGGCGGAGGTCCGGCCAGCCCTGACCGATAAACTAGAAAAACTGGTCGGCCCGCCGGGCTTTACCGGCGACGCACCGGGCGGCCCGAGTCGCTGGGCGACCGCGCGCTCGGCCGAATGGCAGCCGCTCAAGACTCGGCTGGTGGTCGAGGTGCGCTACGACCAAGTCACCGGCCGCCGCTTTCGCCACGGCACCGGCCTGCTCCGCTGGCGCCCCGACAAGGACCCGAAGCAATGCACCTTCGACCAGCTCGCGCCGGAACTGCGCCCGTCGGAGCTGGCGGAATTGTTCGCGGGGTGAGCGGTGACCTGTTCGCGCAGCCGCTGCTCGCCGGCCTCGACTATCGCGACGACTTCCTCTCCCCGGCCGAGGAAACCGCGCTGATTGCCCACCTCGGCGCGCTCGATCTAACGCCGTTCCGCTTCCACGGCTGGCTCGGCAACCGCAAGACCGCGAGCTTCGGCTGGCGCTACGATTTCGACGACGCCAGTTTCCAGCCCGCCGACCCTTTGCCCGACTGGCTGCTGCCGTTGCGCGCTCGGGCCGCGGCGTTGGCCGGCGCCGAACCCGACGACCTGGTCCACGCGCTGCTCGCCCGCTACGATCCCGGAGCCGGGATCGGCTGGCACCGCGACCGCGCGCTGTTCGACCGGGTCGTCGGCGTGTCGCTCGGAGCGCCCGCTCGGCTGCGCTTCCGCCGCCGCACTGCGACCGGTTTCGACCGCATTGCGCTCGAGGTCGAACCGAGCTCGGCCTATCTGCTGTCTGGCGCGGCGCGCCACGAGTGGGAGCACAGCATCGCTCCGGGCGAGCAACTGCGCTTCTCGATCACCTTTCGCACTTTGTCCGATCTTGGCCGGCGCAAGGCCGCCGCTCAGCGCAGCTCGTAGCCCGCCAAACATTCGGCGACCCACCGCCCGGCGGTTAGCGCGCTGAGGTCGCTGGCGTCGAGCGACGGGTCCCATTCGGTCAGGTCGATCAATCGCACCCGCGGGTCCGAGGCGAGCCGCCGCACCGCCCAGAAGAAATCCGCCACCGCCATCCCGGCCGGCCGCGCGCCCGGCGCTCCGGGCAGTTGCGAGCGGTCGATCACGTCGATGTCGCAATCGATCACCAGCGCATCGCAATGCGCGACATGGTCGAGCGCGTGGGCGATCGCCTGCTCGATCCCGTCGCGCCGCACGTCACCCATCGTGATGACCAGATTGCCGGCCTCGACCGCGTCGCGGTGCATCGCCGCGCTGTTGGCGAAACTGGCCAGCCCGACCTGCGCGATATTGGCGCCGGGCAGCCCGTCCTCGATCAGCGCCCGCACCGGATTGCCGTTGCTCAGCCCTTCGCCGGTGTCGCGCATGTCGAAATGCGCGTCGAGCGTGATCAGCCCGACTTCCTCCAATGACCCGCCGAGCCCGAGCACGCCCGGGCGCGTCACCGCATTATTGCCGCCGACCAGCAGCGTCAGGGCATGCGCTTCGCTGCTCGTCCGCACCGCGACGCTGAGCAGCGGCGTCGCCTGCTCGATGGTCAGTCCGGCGACCTCGACGTCGCCGCGGTCGGCGACCTCGGTCTCAAGCTCGCGCCCGGTTTCGACGTCGTAGCGGCCGATCCTCCTGAGCGTCGCGCGCAGCAGCGCCGGCGCCAGGTCGCACGCGCACGCGGTGACCGACCCGGCGGCCAGCGGCGCGCCCAATAGCCCGACCGGAGCGGCTCCGGCGCGCTTGGTCACCAGCTCGGCAAGATTGGGCCAGTTGCTCATCGCTTTGACGGTAACACTGGCCGTGCCCTAAGGCGATTCCGAGATGTGGGATCGCTTGCTCATCGACTGCAATGTCGCGACCATGGAGGCCGTTCCCGGCGATCCATTGGGCGTGATGACCAATGCCGCGATCGGCATCCAGGACGGCAAGGTGGTGCGCGTCGGCAAGCGCACCGAGCTCGCCGGCTTCCGCGCCAAAGAAGTCGTTCCGCTCGAAGGCGCGTGGGTTACGCCCGGCCTGGTCGACTGCCACACCCACCTCGTGTTCGGCGGCAATCGCGCCGACGAACATGCCATGCGCCGCGCCGGCGCATCCTACGAGGACATCGCCCGCGCCGGTGGCGGTATTGCCTCGACCGTCGCCAAAACCCGCGCCGCTTCAGCCACCGAGCTGATTGCGTCGGCCCGCTGGCGGCTGCGCGCGCTGATTGCCGGCGGCGTCACCACGGTCGAAATCAAGTCGGGCTACGGGCTCGATACCGCCAATGAAATGCGGATGCTCAATGCGGCCAAGGCGCTCGGCAAAAGCGAGCCGGTGCGGGTCGTCGGCACCTTGCTCGCGCTGCACGCCTTGCCGCCCGAGTTTAAGGATCGCCGCGACGATTATGTCCGGATGGTGGTCGAGGAGATGATCCCGGCGATCGCCAAGGCCGGGCTAGCGACCAGCGTCGACGCCTTTTGCGACACCATCGCTTTCACCCCGGACGAGGTTGAGCGCGTGTTCCGCGCGGCGCGAGAGAATGGCCTGCGGGTCAAGCTCCACGCCGAACAATTGTCCAACCAGTCGGGCGCCGGGCTGGCTGCGCAATATCGCGCTTTATCGGCCGACCATCTCGAACATCTCGACGTGGCCGGGGCCAAAGCGATGGCCGAGGCCGGCACGGTCGCGGTGCTGCTGCCCGGCGCTTTTTATGCGCTGCAGGAAACCCGCAAGCCGCCGGTCCAGGTGCTGCGCGATTGCGGCGTGCGGATCGCGGTCGCGACCGACTGCAACCCGGGCACTTCGCCTTTGCTGTCGCCGACGCTGGCGCTCAATATGGCCTGCACGTTGTTCGGGCTGACCCCGAAAGAAGCGCTGGCCGGGATGACGATCAACGCCGCGCACGCGCTCGGGCTCGAGAAAGACATCGGCAGCATTGCCCCGGGCAAGGCCGCCGACCTCGCCATCTGGCAACTCGAAAGCCTCGCCGAGCTCGGCTACTGGATCGGCCTGCCCGGGCCACAACGGCGCATTTTCGGGGGATTGGACGCTTGACCGCCACTCAGGACCAGGGCCGCCGCGACAACAGCCGCCACATCCGCGCTCGCCGCGGGTCCGACATCGTCGCCAGAAGCTGGGCGACCGAAGCCGCCGTCCGCATGCTGATGAACAATCTCGACGACGAAGTCGCCGAGGATCCGCAGAGCCTGGTGGTCTATGGCGGCATCGGCCGCGCGGCGCGCAACTGGGCGTGCTTCGACACCATCGTCGAAACGCTCGAGCGGCTCGGCGACGTTCAGACGTTGCTGGTCCAGTCGGGCAAGCCGGTCGGGGTCTTCACCACCCACAAGGATGCGCCCCGCGTGCTCATCGCCAACTCCAATCTGGTCCCCAAATGGGCGAATTGGGAGGTGTTCAACGACTTGGATCGCAAGGGCCTGATGATGTACGGCCAGATGACCGCGGGCAGCTGGATCTACATCGGCACCCAGGGCATCGTCCAAGGCACGTTCGAGACCTTCGCCGAAATGGGCCGCCAGCATTACGGCGGCGACCTTTCCGGCAAGTGGATCCTGACCGCCGGCCTCGGCGGAATGGGCGGCGCGCAACCGCTCGCGGCGGTCATGGCCGGCGCCCACTGCATCGCCATCGAGGTCCAGGAAAGCTCGATCGCCAAGCGCCTCGAAACCCGTTACCTCGACCATCGCGCAACCACCATCGACCAGGCGCTCGAGATCATCGGCAGCGCCACCGCACCGACCAGCGTCGGCCTGCTCGGCAACGCCGCTGAGATCCTCCCCGAAATGCTCGCCCGCGGCATCCGGCCCGACGCCGTCACCGACCAGACGTCGGCCCACGACCCCGCCAACGGCTATTGCCCGGCCGGCTGGAGCGTGGCCAAATGGATCGAGATGCGCGAGCGTGATCCGGCCGCCGTCGCCACCGCCGCGCGCGCCTCGATGGCCCAGCACGTCGAAGCCATGCTCGCGTTCCAGAAGCTCGGCATCCCGACCTTCGATTATGGCAACAACATCCGCCAGGAAGCCAAGGACAATGGCGTGCCCCACGCGTTCGACGTCCCCGGCTTCGTACCCGCTTATGTCCGGCCGTTGTTCTGCCGCGGCATCGGCCCGTTCCGCTGGGTCGCGCTGTCGGGCGATCCCGAGGACATTTATCGCACCGACCAGCGCGTCAAGGAGTTGATCCCCGACAACCCCCACCTCCACCGCTGGCTCGACATGGCCCGCGAGCGGATCGCCTTCCAGGGCCTGCCCGCGCGGATCTGCTGGGTCGGCCTCGGCCATCGCCATCGCCTCGGTCTGGCGTTCAACGAGATGGTCAGGAACGGCGAGGTCTCCGCCCCGATCGTCATCGGCCGCGACCATCTCGATTCGGGCTCGGTCGCCTCGCCCAACCGCGAAACCGAAAGCATGGCCGACGGCAGCGACGCGATCTCCGACTGGCCGTTGCTCAACGCCTTGCTCAACACCGCCTCGGGTGCGACCTGGGTCTCGTTCCACCACGGCGGCGGCGTCGGCATGGGCTATTCGCAGCACGCCGGCATGGTCATCGTCGCCGACGGTACCGAAGACGCCGCCCGCCGGCTCGAACGCGTGTTGTGGAACGACCCCGCTACTGGCGTCATGCGCCACGCCGACGCCGGTTATGAAATCGCGGTCGACTGCGCGCGCCAACAGGGCCTCGATCTGCCGATGATCGGCTAAGCCGCCTTCGCGCCGCTCGGGACCGCGCTTACTTCACGGCTTCCCTGATCTTCGGCAGCATGTCCGCGGTAACCCTCGCGTCCCGCGCCGGAAGCGGCGTCTTGCCGCGCTCGCCGTTGACCTCGATGTCATGCGTCAGCGCCTTCATCTCGGCAATTTCCTGGACCTGGCTGCTGATGATCTGGTCGGCCAGGCGGCGCACGCGCGGGTCGCTGATGCTGGCCTTGCGGGCGTTGTTGATGGCGATCGAATGGTGCGGGATCATCGCCGTCATGAATTCGGTGTCGCCGACCAGCGCCTGGCTGCGGTTGATCATCAGCAGCGTCACCGCGCTCAGTGCAGCGACCGCGACAATCGCGATCTTCACTCCCTGGCCCTCGTAATTCTTCCACATGAAGGCCAGCATCACGACCGTCATCACCGCGCCCATGATGATCGACGACAGCAGCCTGGTCAGGCTGAAGGTCGCGTGATCCAGCGAATAAACCAGATGATACATCAGGAAGAACATGATCACGGTCGACGTCGCGATCATTGCCGCGAAACGCCCCCAGCCCATGGTCATGCTGCGTGATTGATCGTCCACTCTGTCCTCCAATGATTTATAGCTTGATTCTCCAACGGGTGTCGGCACCGGCGGGTTCAATCTGATTTGCTCTGCGTTGCGGCGAGTTTGAAGCGCTCATCACGAACGCTGGCCCGACCCCCGCAAATCTGGCAGACGCGCTAGCCGTGACGCTCGCCCTCAATCCCGAAAGCATCGACCTTGCGACCCTCCGCGGCCTGTGGCGGGGTGACGCCGCCCACCTCGACGATTCAGCGCTTTCCCGCGTCGCCACCGCCGCTGCCTCGGTCGACCGCATCGTTGTCGGCGGCGAGACGGTTTACGGCGTCAACACCGGCTTCGGCCTCCTCGCCAACACCCGCATCCCCGACGACCGCCTGGCCGAGCTCCAGCGCAATCTGATCCTGTCGCACAGCGCCGGCCTCGGTGACCCGCTGCCGCGCCACGTCACGCGCCTGATGATCATCCTCAAATTGCTCGGCCTCGGCCGCGGCTTTTCGGGTGTCCGCCCGCTGATCATCGACGCGCTCCAGGCGCTGCTCGACCGCGACGCGATGCCGGTCATTCCCTCGCAGGGCAGCGTCGGCGCGTCGGGCGATCTCGCCCCGCTCGCCCACCTCATCGCGGCGCTGCTCGGCCACGGCAGCATCGATCTCGCCGGTACCGTCATGCCCGCCGCCGCCGCGCTCCAGAAGCTTGAGATGCAACCGCTCGAGCTTGGCCCCAAGGAAGGCCTGGCGCTGATCAACGGCACCCAGGCCTCGACCGCGATCGCGCTCGATGCGTTGTTCATGGGCGAACGCGTATTCGCCGCGGCGATCGCCGCCGGGGCGCTGTCGGTCGACGCGCTCAAGGGCAGCGTGCGCCCGTTCGACCCGCGCATTTCGGCGCTACGCGGCCAACCCGGCCAGATCCGCGTCGCCGCCGAAATCGCCGCTTTGCTCGAAGGCAGCGCGATCCTCGCCAGCCACGGCCGCTGCGGCCGCGTCCAGGACCCCTACAGCTTCCGCTGCCAGCCGCAGGTGATGGGCGCCGCGCTCGACCTTCTGACCAACGCCGCGCGCACCCTGACGATCGAGGCCGGCGCGGTGACCGACAATCCGATCGTCTTCCCGGATGAGGATTCAGCGATCAGCGGCGGCAATTTCCACGCCCAGCCGGTCGCCTTCGCCGCCGACACCATCGCCCTTGCTTTGTGCGAAGTTGGCTCGATTTCGGAGCGCCGCACGGCCGTCCTGGCCGACCCCAAGATGAGCGGCCTGCCGGCATTCCTGGTCGAGGATTCGGGGGTCAATTCGGGGCTGATGATCCCGCAGGTTACTGCCGCCGCTCTGGTCAGCGAAAATAAGGGCCTGGCTTACCCGGCGAGCGTCGATTCGATCCCCACTTCGGCCGGCCAGGAAGACCATGTCTCGATGGCTCCGATCGCCGCGCGCAAGGCCGGCGCCATCGCGCGCAACACCGCCGGGGTGATCGCCATCGAACTGATCGCCGCGGCGCAAGGGATCGATTTCCACTCCCCGCTCGAAACCTCGTACAAATTGCAGGTCGTCCACGCCAAGGTCCGCGCCCTCTCCAGCCACCTCGTCAGCGACCGCTACTGGTCGAACGAAATCGCCGCGCTGCAGGATGCGGTGCTGGCCGGGGTGATCGGCGAAACCGACCTGCTCAGCTGACCCGCGTCCAGCGCTGCGACTTGCACAGCATGCCGGCGATCGCGCAGCCGCGGACTTCGAGCCCATTGTCGCCGACCGGGCGGATGGTCGCGGTCCCGTGGAGGCCGCGCTTGGGGTCGAACGCGCGGCCCTTATATTCGCCGTTCCCGACCGGCCGGAACCCGCTCATCAGGGTCGCCCCGACCAAATTCTCGCCGTGGCGCGCCTTGGCCTTGGCCTGCTCCGACGCCCACGCCACCTTGCCGCAATAAGCCGCGCCGCAGCGTTGGACGTGGATGATCACATTATGCTTGGGGTTGGTCCAGCGGCCCTCGATCGGCGCGGCTTCAGCCGCTGCCGCCGACGCGCTCGCCATCAAAGCCAGTCCGATCAAAATCCGTTTCATGCGCCTGGTTTAGCCGAAGTTTGTGGCGCCAATGGCGCGCTCAGATTGCGCCCCGATGAACGCACATGGTCAATCCCCGGCGAAATGTTGCGCTGCTGCGGGGAGCCGATCAGGCGCCTTTAGGGCGTTGGTTTCGCGTCCGCCGCTTCGGCACCGATCGTGTCGCTCGGGGTAAATTCGGGCACCAGCAGCAGCAGGTCGTAACCGTCTATCGCGCGCTTCCAGTCGGGCGACGGATTGGCGATTGCGACGTGACGCAATGGCCGCAGGTCAAACAACGTCCAGCCGCTCGGACCTTGCGCCTGCACGGCGTCGGCCAGCCAGTGATAATCCTTGTCGTCGGTCATCTTGAACGGCTCGCGCCCAAGCGGCCGGTAATATCCGCCGAAGCTGGCATGGACGCCGCTCACGCCGAGCATCAAGATGTGCAGCGACGGCGCTCCGGCAACATCGGACAGCTCGGCGACAGTATTGCCGATGTCGCGCTCGCCGAGCGGATTGACGCCCTTGTAGAGGTGCCAGTCGCCGAACTTCATCAGGATCTTGCCCCGCGCCGGCGCGGCCGCGGCATACTGGCGCTTCATCAGCAGCGCCCGGACCAGGTTGGAATCCTTCGCTCCGCTGCTGTTCTTGGCATAGATCATCTGGCTCTCGGCGAGGCCGCCGATCAGCCGCTTTGCCTCGGCATTGCCGCCGCGCTCGATCGCCGCGCGCGCCGCCGCGATCCGGCTCGCGCTGTCGGCCAGCAACAGCAGGGTCGACGGGTCGCCGCTGGCCTTGGCCTGGTCGGCGCCGCGCCGCTCGTCGTCGCGTAGCGCGATCACTGCTCGGCGCGCCACGGGCGACAAGGGCGTGTCCAGGATCCGGTCGATCAGCAGCCCGGCCGATCCGACGAATTCCTGGTCGATCCCGATCGTCCGGTAATTGGGGCTGCGCGCGACCGCCGCGCAATGCGCCGCGAAATCATTGTCCGCCCGTGTGTCGAGGAACGCGATGCCATTGTGATAGCGCGCGTTGAACGCGGCCATCCGCGCCAGCCGGTCGGGCGCGCGCAACGTGCCGGCGACTGCGGCAGTCGCGACCGGGCCGGCTTCGACCACGGTCGCCGCCAGCTCGGGCGCCATCAGGTCGCACAAAGCCGAGGCGAAGGCCGGCACTTCGCGCGTCAGATGGTCTTCGCCCAGTGCCACGATCCGCGCTTGGCGGACCGCCACGGCCAGCAGCGCCGCGCCGTCGCCGCTAAGCTTTCCGTCGCTCAGCTGCAGCGTGTGGCGATTAGCCGCGAGGCGCTCGCCGATCGACGGAGGGGGCGGCTTTGCCGGCGCGGCGGCCGGTGCGGCCCCGATCAATCCGCCGGCGGCGGCCAACAGGCTGATGGCTTTGATAATAGGGTTCGATTGCAAGGACATTCCCCTCCACTGTGTTATTTGGCTACTACAGCTTGCGGGCTTTGTGAAGGGGCCTCGTCAAAGGTCAGTGAAAGTCCCTCGATTTGGGAATGACCTCGGCGTCGCGCGGGTGCCGTCCGGGTAGCGGACGCATCGCGCCGGGCGCGTCGCCGCGCGACAGCGGCGCTTCGACGATGTCCTCGCTCAACCGCCGCAGCAGGTGGGTATCGTCGTCGAGGCCGCGCGCGATGACGTGGATCACGCCGTCGTCCTCGTCCTTCTGGATCAGCCCGCGCACCGCCATTAGCCGCGCTCCCATGACGATCTTGCGCTGGCGCTGGAACACGTCCGGCCAGATGACCAGATTGGCGACCCCGGTCTCGTCCTCGATGGTGATGAAGCACACCCCCTTGGCGCTGCCCGGCCGCTGGCGGATCAGCACCAGCCCGGCGATTGAAACCGGTCTGCCGCTGCGCAAGGCCGCAAGGTCGCGCGCGGTGACGAACCCGCGCCCCGCATAATGGTCGCGCAAAAACCGCATCGGGTGCGCCTTCAGCGACAATCGCACGGTCTGGTAATCGTTCACCACATGCTCGGAAAGCGGCATCGCCGGCAGCTTCGCCGCCTCGACTTCGACGCCCTCGTCGCGGGCATCGGCGGCGGCGAACAGCGGCAGGTCGGGCACCGGCTTGAGCGCTTTGGAATCCCACAGCGCCGCGCGCCGGTCGAGCTTGATCGAGCGAAACGCATCCGCCGCTGCAAGCCGCTCGATGGCATGGACCGGCACGCGCCCGCGGCTGCGCAAATCCTCGACCGACCCAAACGGCCGCGCGCCGCGCGCCGTCACCAGCCGCTCGGCATCGGCCGAGCGCAGCCCCTCGATCTGCCGCAGCCCAAGACGGAGCGCGCCATTCTCGAGCCCGCAATCCCAATCCGAATGATTCACATCCACCCCTCGCACCTCGACCCCATGCTCCCTTGCATCGCGGACGATTTGCGCCGGCGCGTAAAACCCCATGGGCTGCGAATTCAATAGCGCGCAGGCGAACGCCGCCGGATATTTCCACTTGAGCCAGCTCGACACGTAGACCAGATGTGCGAAGCTCGCCGCGTGGCTCTCGGGAAAGCCATATTCGCCGAAGCCCTTGATCTGGTCGAAACAGCGCTGGGCGAAGTCGGGGTCGTAGCCGCGGGTCACCATTCGCCCGACCATCTTGTCCTGCAGCAATTCGATCGTCCCGCGCGAGCGGAAGGTGGCCATCGCCTTGCGCAACTGGTTGGCCTCGCCCGGCGAAAAGCGCGCCGCGTCGAGCGCGATCTTCATCGCCTGCTCCTGGAAGATCGGCACGCCGAGCGTGCGCCCCAAAATCCGCTCGAGCTCGTCGGGCGGGCCGTGCTCGGGCGCCGGGCAGGGGAAGGTCACCGGCGCCTTGCCGCTGCGGCGCTTCAAATAGGGGTGGACCATGTCGCCCTGGATCGGCCCCGGGCGGACGATCGCGACCTCGATCACCAGATCGTAGAAACAACGCGGCTTGAGCCTTGGCAGCATGTTCATCTGGGCCCGGCTCTCGACCTGGAACACGCCCAAAGAATCGCCCTGGCACAGCATGTCATAGACTTCCGGCACCTCGGCCGGGACGGTCGCCAGGTCGAACCGCTCGACGTGGTGGTGCGCGATCAGGTCGAAGCATTTGCGGATGCAGGTCAGCATGCCGAGCGCCAGCACGTCGATCTTGAGGATGCCCAGTTCCTCGATGTCGTCCTTGTCCCATTCGATGAAGGTGCGATCGTCCATCGCGCCATTGCCGACCGGCACGGTCTCGGTCAGCAGCCGCTCGGTCAGGATGAAGCCGCCGACGTGCTGCGACAGATGGCGCGGCATGCCGATCATCTGCTCGGCGAGCTTGATCGTTCGCCGCAAATGCGGGTCCAACAGGTCGAGCCCGGCGTCGTTGGTGCGCTCGGCCACCGGCTCCTCGCTCATCTGGCCCCAGATGGTCGACGCCAGCGCGGCGGTGGTGTCCTCGGAAAGTCCCATCACCTTGCCGACTTCGCGGATCGCGCTGCGCGGGCGGTAATGGATCACGG
>JBDTRT010000053.1:0-8418 GCA_039931595.1 Sphingomicrobium sp. | reverse complement strand
GCGACGCGGCCAAGGCTGAAAAGGCCAAGAACGTCGCCGCCGCCAAGGCTGAAAAGGCCGACGCCTAAGCAATCGCCGCAGGCATCAGGATTTGGGGGCGGGAGGGCAACTTCCCGCCCTTTTCCTTTCCTCGTCCGCTAAAGCCGCACGCGGCTCATCGCCAGGCTCGAATCCGCTGCATATTGCGGGCGGGCGTTGACCGGTCGCCCGCGCACCAGAGCCGCTGCGTCAGGCGGCAGGCCGGGCCGCCAGCCGAGCACGATGAACTCGACCGGCCGCGGGCTGCCGATGGTGAGGTCCATCACCTGGCCGTCGCAGCTGCGCCCGAAACAGCGCAGCGCATAGCGGCCGTCGCTGCTGCCGCGCCCGACCGGGCGCACGAAGGCACCGATCCCGCCGGCGCGGATCGCGGCATTCTCGGGCGCGATCAGGGTGATGCTACTCGCGCCATTGGGCAGGAGGCGGACGCTGACCCGGCGTCCCGCGCCGCTGCCTTGCTGGCCAACCACCTCCACCGCCGGCGCGGCCAGGCCGCCCGTCACCGGGGCAGCGGTGAGCCAGCGCTCGCGCTCGCTGAACGGCAGGTCGCCGCGGTGCCAGCGGCCAACCGCCTTGAACGCCTTGGGCAGCGGCGCACCGTCGTTGGTCACCGACCACCACGCGCGGCGGCCGTCGGCAACATGCTCGATCGAGAAATGCTGCTGGCGGTCGGCTGAATAGGCCGGGACAGCGACCGCCACGGCCCAACCGGCAATTGCCAGCAGCGCCGCGCTGACCAATGCGCGGCGCCGGGTGACTTCGTCGAGCACCGGCTTGGCCTCGATCATCGCCGGCAGCAGGATCAGCGACCCGAGCGGCGCCAGCAGCCAGATCGGCCCGTTGCTGAGCAGATCCTCGAGCAAGGCGAGCATCGCCCCGAAGGTCAGGAACAGCAGCAGCACCGCGCCCAGTGCGGCGGAGCGCTCGGCGCCGCGCTTCGAGCGGCTGGCGAGCGTGCCGAGTAGGACTATTGTCGGCGGGAACAGGAAGAAGATGATCCCGCCCGGCGCAACCAGCCCGATGCCTGCGCCGAGCACGACGAACATCAGCCAGAATGCGGCGCGCAGGCGTTCGGCGTCGATGCCCCGCGCCAGCGTTGCGAGTACACCGAGCGAGGCGGCAATGGCAGACGCGTAAGCGGCCATTTGCGCAATCAATGGAAAGGCGCGCCAGAACATCCCCGGACGGATCCATCCGACCGCGCTCTCCGCTGCCCAGGCCAGCAAGGCCGAGGCAAGCATGGCCGCAACCACCGCCAGAAATGGCCGCCCGAGGCTGCGCCGCTGCCACGCCCGCCAGCCAAGGCCGACCAGCAGCACGACCAGCAGCGCCGCCCCGACTGCCAGCGGCAGGGCGATCAGCTCGGTCCCGAGCAGGTCCATGAAGATCCGCTCGCCGCCCGGCGCCGGAACGCCATCGGCCAGCGTCCGGGTCAGCGCCAGCGTCTGGTCGCCCATATGCTGGAGGCTGCGGTAATCAAGCGCGGCGATGGTGTCGCCGGCGCTGTGATAGCGGGTTTCATTGCCGATGATCGCGATGTTGAGCGTCGTCCAGCCACGTTCCGCGTAGGAATTGACGTCGGTGTAATTGGGCATCAGCCGATAGACGTCGGTCGCCAGCGAATTGGCCACCGGCACTTTGACCGCGCGGTCGAACACCGCGACCGCGGCGCCGTTGGGCTCGCTCGTCTCGAACATGTTGGCCGGGCCGGTGACGCCGCGCGCTTCGAGGTTGATCAGGCTGTCGACATTGCGGCTGAGCGGATCGGCGAGGAACGCGCGCGCGCCGACCAGCCCCAATTCCTCACCCTCGTTGAACAGGAAGGTCACCGGGCGCTTGAGCGGCTGGTCCTTGAGCACCTGAGCGACCTCGAACAGGGTCGCGACCCCGGCGCCGTCGTCGGCCGCACCGGGCCCGACCGGCGTGCTGTCGTAATGCGCCGAGAGCAGCACTTGCTTCCCCGTCGCCGGGCCGATCGTCACGACGACGTTGCGAACTCGCGCGCAGGTCACTCCGCGCGCCTTGTGCAACTCGTTGCAGGCGAGGGTGTCGCGGACCATCGGCTTGAGCCCGATCTCGACCAGGTCGGCAATCAGCCGCCCGCGCACTGCATCATTGGCCGGGGTGTCGGCCGGATGGGGCTGCTCGTCGCCGAGGATGTCGGTCAGCCGGGCCGCGGCGCGATGGACATTGAACTGGTCGGCGGCCGACTCCATGCGCACCGCCGGGAGCGGCACCAGCCAGGTCTTGGCGGCCATCGCGCCAAGCAGGCCGATAACGATCAACGCCAACAGCAAAGCGGGTCTGCGCATCGAACCCCCCGGTCTTGCGCCTGCACAATGGCAAGCCATATCGCTTTCCACGGCCGCTTGCGATAGGCGCGGTCGAATACAGCTGGAGAGACATATGAGCGGGTACCGGGTTGCGGTCGTCGGAGCCACCGGCAATGTCGGGCGCGAGATCCTCAACGTCCTAGCCGAGCGCCAATTCCCGCTCGCCGAAGTGGCCGCCGTGGCGTCCGCCCGCTCGACAGGCGACGAGGTCGACTTCGGCGAAACCGGCGAGACGCTCAAGGTCAAGAACCTCGATCATTTCGACTTCGCCGGCTGGGACATGGCCCTGTTCGCGGCCGGTTCGGACACCAGCCGGCTGCACGTCCCGCGCGCCGCCGCGGCCGGCTGCACGGTGATCGACAACAGCTCGCTCTACCGGATGGACCCCGACGTCCCGCTGATCGTGCCCGAAGTGAATCCCGAGGCGATCGCCGGCTATCGCGCCAAGAACATCATCGCCAACCCCAATTGCTCGACCGCCCAGCTGGTCGTGGCGCTGAAGCCGCTGCACGACGCGGCGATCATCAAGCGGGTCGTGGTTGCAACCTACCAGTCGGTCTCCGGAGCGGGCAAAGCGGGCATGGACGAACTGTTCGAACAGTCGCGCAACATCTTCGTCGGCGACGGCAATTCGCCGGTCAAATTCCCCAAGCAGATCGCGTTCAACGTCATTCCCCAGTGCGGCGATTTCCAGGACGACGGCACCACCACCGAGGAATGGAAATTGGTGGTCGAGACCAAGAAGATTCTCGATCCCAAGATCAAGCTGACCGCAACCTGCGTCCGGGTGCCGGTGTTCGTCGGCCATTCCGAAGCGGTCAACATCGAGTTCGAAAAAGAGATATCCGCCGCTCAGGCCAAGGCGATCCTGCGCGAGGCGCCGGGCGTGATGCTGGTCGATAAGCGCGAGGACGGCGGCTACGTCACCCCGGTCGAATGCGTCGGCGACTATGCCACCTTCGTCTCTCGGGTGCGCGAGGACCCGACCGTCGACAGCGGATTGTCCCTGTGGGTGGTGAGCGACAATCTGCGCAAGGGCGCGGCCTTGAACGCGGTCCAGATCGCCGAACTGCTCGGCCGCAAGCACCTCCAGAAAGCGGCCTAGCGCTAACACCGGGCGAGCACGTTAGCGAGCAGCGGCGAGTGCTCGGCTGCCGCGTCGAGCATGCCCAGCGCGTCGTCGATCGCGGCCCCCTGCAAGCGCACTTCCTGCTCGATCAGCTCGCGCCGTAGCGACGGACTATACTCATATTCTAGCGCCTTGGAGTAACGCGACATCAGCGGGCCGCGCACGATCTCTTTGGCGCGCTCGAGCGAGGCGTCGAAGCCGAAGAACTCCGCCAGCTTGGCCAGGCCGGGCCCGAAATCGGCCAGCAACACATCGAAGTCGGCCCACGCCAATTGGCGGTCCCCCATCGCCGCGGCGGCCGCCTCGAGCGCGGTCATTTCACACGCCCAGGCGGCCGCGGCGCGCTGCGCCAGGGTTGTCAGCGGCGGCAGCCCGGCGACCCGCGCGGCCATCCGCTCGGCGCGGACGCCGGTCAGCCGCTCCAATTCCTTGATCGAATTGGCCCCGGCGAAAATGCTCGCGATATAGTTTCGCGGCGCGGCGTAGAGCAGCAGGGCGCGCTCGCCCGGCGGCACCAGCAGCGGCGCGATCTCGCTGACGAAACTGGTCGCCTTGACCAGCACCACCTGGTCGGCGCCGAACGTGCGCGAGACCAATTGGCGGATGATTGGCGCGGTCGCCTGCCGCGGCCCGGCCGGCATCATAGCGAGGTCGCGCAGGATCCGCGGTTCGCGCAACGCCAGCACGCCGTCGAGCTCGCCCAGCAGGCGCGAAACCAGGGTCGAGCCGACGTGGCCGATGTGGAAAATCCACCTCGCATCCTGACGCATATCGGCAGGAAGAGCGGCCACGACCTCGGCCAGCGGCCGGGTTTCGGACACCACCGAGGCCTGGAGCATGCGGTCGTCGAGAAAGCTCGCCGCGCGATAGTCGCGCTCGGTCATTGCGACCAGCCGCACCAGCCCGCTCGACGGCTCGAACGCCTGGGCGAGCCAGCGCGCATCGCTGACAGAGATCGGGGCCGACGGAGCGCTGGACATGGCGCCCCTTAGCCGCGCAAATGACGGCCTGTCACGGAGATGCGGGATGACGGATGAAGTGATGCAGGGCGGCTGCGCGTGCGGCGCGGTGCGGTTCAGCGCGAAGGTCGCCGATGACGAGGCCTATCTGTGCCATTGCCGGATGTGCCAGCGCGCGACCGGCTCGGTCTCGATCGCGTTCAAGAACGTCAAGCAGGCGGACGTGACGTGGCTGTCGGGGCCCGATTATTACTACAGCTCGCCGATCGCCGTTCGCCCGTTCTGCTCGGCCTGCGGCACCTCGCTCGGCTTTCAGTTCAAGCAGGGCAGCGAGAATCTTGACCTGACCGTCGCCGCGTTCGACGACCCGTCGCGCTTCAAGCCCAAGCATCATTTCGGCGCCGAGAGCATCCACCGCGCCTGGCTCAACACCGAAGGCCTGCCCGAGCAGCGCACCGACTCGTACCAGAAGCTGGTCGACAAATGGGTCGACGCGACCGGCAGCTTCCCCAGCTGATGCCCGCGACGCTCCACCACTGGACCGCGTCGGACGGGGTCGACCTGGCCTATCACGAGCAGGGCACGGGGCGGGCTGTGATCCTGCTCCACGGGCTGTTTTCCGACGCGCAGATGAACTGGATCAATTTCGGTCATGCCGAGCGCATCGCCACCGCCGGACGGCGGGTGATCATGGCCGACCTGCGCGCCCACGGCCAAAGCGCCAAGCCGCACCAGGCCGAATATTATCCGCCCGGCATCCTCGCCCGAGATCTGAGGGAATTGATCGCGCATCTGGAGCTGACCGAATTCGACCTCGGCGGCTTCTCGCTCGGCGCCCGGACGCTCGTCCAGGCGGTCGGCGAGGGGCTCCGGCCGGGCACAGCGATCGTCGCCGGAATGGGCCTTCGCGGCCTTGAGAATTGGGACCGGCGCCAGCAATTCTTCCGCGACGCGATCGCCAATTTCGACACCGCGTCGCGCGGCGACCCGCACTGGCTGGCGATCCAGTTCATGAAAACCATGAAGGTCGACCGCGAGGCGGCGCTGCTGGTGCTCGCCAGCTTCGGCGATGCCGCCCCCGGTTGGCTCGCCGCTTTCACCATGCCGACGCTGGTGGTGTGCGGGCGCGACGACGAAGACAATGGCTCGGCAGCCGAGCTTGCAGCAGCGCTGCCCGATGCGATTTTCGTCGAAGTTCCGGGCACCCACATGAGCTCGGTGACCAAGCCGGAACTCGGCGAGGAAATCGTCCGTTTCCTGATTGCTTGACGAGGCCGCCGTCGCGGGCCAGTCGGCTTGACGCGATCACCAATCGTTACAGACAGTTACCAACGACGAGGACCCTGCCATGAAATTTGCTGCCTCCGTTTCGCTTGCTGCGCTGGCCCTGACCGCTTGCGCCACCAATCCCCAAGTGGCCGCCAACCCGGGCGCCCCGCCGGCGCCGTCCGCGGTTGCCGGCCAACCGCCGTTGACGCCCGACGGCGCGCGCGAATTCATCGCCTCGGTCCAAAAGGATTTGTCCGACCTCAACGTCATTTCGCAGCACGCGGCGTGGGCCAACAACACCTACATCAACGACGATACTGATGCGGTGAACGCCTATTTCGGAACCATCGGAATCGAAAAAGGCGTGCTTTACGCCAAGCAGGCGGCGCAATACCTCAAGGTTCCCGGGCTCGACTACGACACCACGCGCAAGCTCAACATCCTGCGCGGCGCGCTGGTCCTGGCGGCGCCGTCGACACCCGGCGCGGCGGCCGAGCTCAACAATATCGCGACCAGGCTCCAGTCGACCTACGGCAAGGGCCGCGCGACCCACAATGGCAAGGTGATTACCGGCGATTACGCCGAGGAACTGATGGGCACGCTGCGCAAGCCCGCCGAGCTCAAGGAAGTGTGGCAGAGCTGGCACGAGAATGTCGGCCGTCCGATGCGGCCCGATTATACCCGCATGGTCGACATCGCCAACCAGGGCGCCAAGGAATTGGGCTATGCCGACACCGGCGCGATGTGGCGCTCGCAATATGACATGAGCCCCGAGGAATTCTCGGCGATGTACGAGCGGCTGTGGAGCGAGGTGAAGCCGCTCTACGCCCAATTGCATTGCTACACCCGGACCAAGCTAAACCAGAAATACGGCAATGCGGTGCAGCCCGACAGCGGGCCGATCCGCGCCGACCTGCTGGGCAATATGTGGGCGCAGGAATGGGGCAATATCTACGACGTGGTCGCACCGAAAGGGGCGGGCGACATCGGCTACGATCTGACCGACCTGTTGGTGAAGAAGAAATACACGCCCGAGCAGATGTTTAAGACCGGCGAGCGTTTCTACACCTCGCTCGGCTTCGCGCCGCTGCCCGCCAGCTTTTGGACGCGCTCGCAGATCACTCGTCCGCGCGACCGCGAAGTGATCTGCCACGCGTCGGCCTGGGACATCGACAATAAGGATGATCTGCGGATCAAGATGTGCACCAAGGTCAACGCCGACGACTTCGTCACCATCCATCACGAGATGGGCCACAATTTCTACCAACGGGCCTACAACCAGGAGCCGTTCCTTTATCTCAACGGCGCCAACGACGGCTTTCACGAAGCGATCGGCGATTTCATCGCGCTGTCGGTGACGCCCGAATATCTGGTCCAGATCGGCCTGCTCGACCGCAGCCAGGTGCCCGACGCAAGCAAGGACACCGGCCTGCTGCTGCGCCAGGCGATGGACAAGGTGGCGTTCCTGCCGTTCGGCCTGCTGGTCGACAAATGGCGCTGGGGGGTATTCGACGGCTCGACCCCGCCGACTGGCTACAATCAGGCGTGGGTCGACTTGAAGCAGCAATATCAGGGGGTCACGCCGCCGGTTGCGCGGAGCGAGACCGACTTCGATCCGGGCGCCAAGTTCCACATCCCCGGCAACACCCCTTACGCGCGCTATTTCCTGGCGCGGATCCTGCAGTTCCAATTCTACAAGGCGGCGTGCGACATGTCGGGCTGGAAAGGACCGCTGCACCGCTGCAGCTTCTACGGCAACAAGGAAGTCGGAACGCAGCTCAACCAGATGCTGGCGATGGGCGCATCGAAGCCGTGGCCCGATGCGCTCGAAGCGTTCACTGGCGGGCGCGAGATTTCGGGCAAGCCGATGCTCGAATATTTCGCGCCGCTGCAGACCTGGCTTGAAGAGCAGAACCGCGGTAAGCAATGCGGCTGGTAATCACTGCCTGACGGACCGCTTCGGGCGGCCGCAGCAAGCAGCAAAAAGGGGCGCCGCGAGGCGCCCCTTCCTGTGTCTGGGATCAAACGTCGGCTTACGAACGAATGGTCCCGCTGGTGTCGGCCGCGGCCGCGCTACCAGTGGTGCGGCGGGTGCTGCGCGCGGACGATCCGTTGCCGCTCGATCCGTCGAAAGTCTGGTCGCCGTCGACCGTCTCGAACTGGCGCTTGGAGATTATATCCTCGCTCCACTCGCCGATCTGGTCGCTGATCTGGCTCAGCTGCTCGCTGATCTGGGCCCGCTTCGACCACAGGAACACGCCGGCGGCAACCACGCCCGCGGCGGTCGCGGCGGCGGTCACCGGGCGCTCGCGAGCGATGCTCATGAAGCCGCTGTCATACTGGTTGTGGCCCTCGGGATTATTGTTGTGTGACCGGGCCGTGCGACTTGCGCCGCGGCTCTTCTGGGTAGTTTTAGCCATTGGCTGCTCCTTTGCTGGGGGGAATTGTCTCGATGTGTAAACGCTTGGAAGCGCTGTGCGTTTCGCACATCGGGCAGTACGAGCCAGTGGCGCGACGGTTCTGTCGAGGGGGTCCCGCCAAAAGAGCGGGTTACCCCCCGAACTTCACACCCGTTCGAGCAGATATTCCGCGCTCGAGGCATGATATTCGCCCGGCGCTTCGACATTCAATTGCTCGACCACGCCGTCGTTGACGACCATCGAATAGCGCTGGCTGCGCTTGCCCATGC
>JBDTRT010000052.1:0-39628 GCA_039931595.1 Sphingomicrobium sp. | reverse complement strand
TTAATTCTGGGCCGTTGCGGGCTGGTTGGTCGCGGGCTGCTTGAGTGCGGCGGGAATGACGGCCGGTGAGCCGGCGCTGGACTGGGCGACAGCGGGAACCGCCGCGGCGGACATCGGCGACGACCCGGTGCTGTCGGTGGCCGGGGCCGGATGGGCGCCGGGCATCGTTCCACCCTTCAATGCGACCCACTGGGCGAAGCGCGCCGGCGAGACCGCCTCGATCACGATCGGCATGAAGCCGTGGCGCGCGCCGCACAGTTCGGAACATTGGCCGAAATAGACCCCGGGCCGGTCGACCTTGGCCCAGGTTTCGTTGAGCTGGCCCGGGTTGGCGTCCATCTTCTGCCACAGCGCCGGAATGCCGAAGCTGTGGATCACGTCGTTGGAGGTGACGATGAACTTCACCACCTTGCCGGCAGGGATCACCATGCGCTCGTCGGCGGCGAGCAGCGGTGGCCCGTCGGCGTCGGTGCGGAAGCGCTCGCCAGGCTTCACGTCGCCCTTTTCCTTGAGCATGTTGGAGACGATCTCGAAGTCGCCATTGTCGGGATATTGATAGGTCCAATACCATTGGTTGCCGATCACCTTGACCGTCAGATCAGCCTTGGGCGGCGTGTATTGATGGCGCAAAAGGCGGATCGACGGGATCGCGATCGCCACCAGGATCAGCACCGGGATCAGCGTCCAGACCACTTCGATGGTGGTGTTGTGGGTGGTGCGCGACGGCTCGGGATGGACCGAGCGGCGGAACCGCACCATGGTGTAGCCGAGCAAGGCGAGCACGAAGATGCTGATCACGCCGCACAGCATCAGCAGCCAATTATCGTGGAAGGACTGGGCCTCGCGGCCGATGCCGGTGACCTGTTGCTGGATGCCCATGCGGCCGTCGGGGACGCCGATCCCGGGGGTCGGCGCCAGAACCGGCCACGGGGCCGCCTTGGGATCAGCCTGCGCCGCTCCTGCCGCCCCAGCCGTTGGCGCCGCGGCCGTCGGTGCCGCAACAGCGGGCGCCGTCGCGGCCGGTGCCGGAGCAGCGGTCGGGGACGCAGCGGCAGTGGCTTGCGCAGCTTGCGCCGCCGCCGGTGTCATCCCGGCCGCGGCCAGGGCAATCGCCCATCCAATCAGTTTCATTCGTACCCCGTGACTTGGGTTGGGACGTGGGACGCTCGCCGCGAGGACCCCGCAATTGGGCGGCCTTATAGGCGCGGCTTTTCGCGCTCTCAAGCAGTCAGTTCGAGCGATTTCCAGAGACTGTTGAAGCCGCATGGCGAGCGGCCTATTCACCCGCCGGACGAGTGGCGGAGGTCAAGCATGACGGACGATGAAATCCTCGACCAGTTTCGCTCCGCCGAGGCGCTGCTCGAGGGTCATTTCATCCTCTCGTCCGGTCTGCGCAGCCCGCGCTACTTGCAGTGCGCCCGGGTGCTGATGGACTCGGCCCGGGCCGAGCGCCTGGCGGCCGCGCTCGCCGCCAAGCTGGCGCCTGCGGTTCGCGATGCGGTCGATACCGTGGTCTCGCCGGCGATGGGCGGGGTCATCATCGGCCACGAAATCGGCCGCGCGCTGGGCAAGCCGGCGATGTTCGTCGAGCGCCCCGACGGCCAGTTCGGGCTGCGCCGCGGGTTTCGGCTCGAGCCCGGCCAGCGCGTGTTGCTGGTCGAGGACGTGGTCACCACCGGCCTGTCGTCGCGCGAGGCGATCGCCGCGGTCGAAGCCGCCGGGGGCAAGGTGGTCGGCGCCGCGGCGCTGGTCGACCGCTCGGGCGGCACGGCCGATCTCGGCGTCCCGTTCACCGCGCTGATCCGGATCGACGTCCCGACCTATGACGCCGACGCACTTCCGCCGGAGCTGGCTGCGATCCCCGCGGTCAAGCCCGGCAGCCGGGCCGCTCCAGTTCCGAGCGAGGCCGAAGGGGCTTGACCGGTCCGCTCCGCCTCGGCGTCAATATCGACCATGTCGCGACCATCCGGAACGCGCGCGGCGGCGATCATCCCGATCCGGTGCGGGCGGCCCACGCCGCCGCTGCCGCCGGCGCCGACGGCATCACCGCCCATCTGCGCGAGGATCGCCGCCACATCACCGATCGCGACATTGACCGGCTGATGGCCGAGATCGACCTGCCGTTGAACCTCGAGATGGCGGCGACCGAGGAAATGCTCGCGATTGCGCTTGCCCACCGCCCGCACGCCGCCTGCATCGTACCCGAAAAGCGGGAGGAGCGGACCACCGAAGGCGGGCTCGACGCCGCCGGGCAGCTCGACGCGCTGCGCCCGTTCGTCGATCGGCTCGGCGCCGCCGGGATTCGCGTCAGCCTGTTCGTCGAACCGTCCGCGGCGCAGGTCGACGCCACCTTGCGCCTCGGCGTGCCGGTGGTCGAACTCCACACCGGGCGCTTTGCCCAGGTGACGGGCGAGGACCAGGCGGTGGAATTGAAGCGCATTGCCGATTGCGCCGCGCTTGCGGTCAAGAACGGCATCGAGCCCCATGCCGGGCACGGCCTGACCTTCGGCAATGTCGCGCCGATCGCCGCCATCCCGCAGCTGGCCGAGCTCAACATCGGCCATTTCCTGGTCGGCGAAGCGATCTTCACCGGGCTCGAGGCGAGCGTGCAGCGGATGCGCGAACTGATGGATAGCGCGAGATGAGACATGCACGTCATCGCGGCGAAGGCCGGGGTCTCAGGACAAGGCGTCGCGGGTCGCGCTGGGACCCCAGCCTGCGCTGGGGTGACGGCTTGGCAGAGCCGTCATGATCGTCGGCATCGGTTCGGACCTGTGCAACATCGCGCGGATCGAGAAATCGCTTGAGCGGTTCGGCGAGCGGTTCCTCAATCGCGTCTTCACCGAGACCGAGCGGCGCAAGGCGGCATCGCGTCCGCACACCATTGCCGGAACCCTGGCCAAGCGCTTCGCCGCCAAGGAGGCTTTTTCGAAAGCGGTCGGCACCGGCTTCAAGCACGGCGTGTTCATGAAGGACATTGGCGTGGTCAATGCGCCGTCGGGCGCGCCGACCCTGGCGCTGACCGGCGGCGCCGCCCAACGGCTTGACGCCCTTGCGCCGCCGGGCCACGCAATCGATATTCACCTGACCCTGACCGATGACTATCCCTGGGCACAGGCGTTCGTCATTCTCGCCGTACGCAAGATGGAGTTGTGATTGAATGACGAGGCCCCTGTGAGCTCCGAGGCGGTTACGCTGGGCGAGCCGTCTGCGCCGCCTGCCGAGAGTCAGGAAGCGAAAGGCTCGGCTGTGTGGCGCGAGATCAAGGGCTTGCTGTGGGTGCTGCTGGCGGTGCTGGCGTTCCACAGCTTCGTCGCCAAGCCGTTCTACATCCCGTCGGAATCGATGATGCCGGGCCTGCTCAAGGGCGACCGGCTGGTGGTCAGCAAATATCCGTATGGCTGGTCATACGTCTCGCCGACAATCCCCAATCCGGCCGCGATCTTTCGATCGCTGGTGCTGCGCACTGGCGAGAGTTGGGGCATCACATTGCCGTTTATGAATGGACGAGTGCTTGGCGAACTACCCAAGCGCGGCGACGTCGTTATTGTCACTCCACCGGGCAGCAATGAGGACTATATCAAGCGGGTGATCGGCATCCCTGGCGACACGGTCGAAGTGCGTGATGGACGGTTGATTCTCAATGGCGTGGCAGTGCGGTCGCAGGTCCGACCGCCGGACATGGTCCCGGTCGATTCCAATGCGCCGTGCGGATTCGAGTTCACCGGCTTCAGGGTGACTACAAACACAGGCGATTATTGCCGTCTGCCGATTGTTCGCGAAACTCTTCCAGGCGGCCCAAGCTACGACACCATCGATCTCGGCCAGAGCCAGGGCGACGAGTTCGCGCCGATCACAGTCCCTGCGGGCCATGTCTTTCTAATGGGTGACAACCGCGACCGAAGTGCCGACAGCCGTTTCCCGGCCGACGAATTATCTAAGGGCCTCGGCGGACCCGTCCCGTGGGAGAATATCGGCGGTCGCGCCGAGTTCATCACTTTCTCATTGGACGGCACCACCGAAGTGCTCAATCCGGTCAGCTGGTTCGAGGCGCTGCGAGCGGGCCGCGCCGGCCACTCGCTGCGCGCCAAGACCGACTAGATGGCCGAGCTGCCGACCGTCGAGCCGCATGTCGAGCGGCCCGGTCCGGCGGAGTTCCGCGACCCGTTGGTGCGCCGCGAGCTGGCCCGCGCGGCGGTCTGGTTCGGCCTTGCACTGCTCATCGCCGGGGTGATTTTCCTCGCCCAGCCACTGCTCCTGATCATCGGCGGGATGGTCCTCGCGGTGGTCCTCGACGGCGGCACGCGGCTGCTTGGCCGGGTGCTTCCGATCCACCGCGGCTGGCGCCTGGCATTGGTTATCCTGCTCGGGCTGAGTTTCATCGGCTGGGTGTTCTATTATGCCGGGACGACCTTCGCCGCGCAGTTCGAAACGCTCCGCGCGGTGGTCGAAACCCAGGCCACCAGGCTCTACCATTGGGCGTTCGACGCCGGGCTGGTCAGCGACCCGACGCCGGGCGGCATCACCCAGCAGCTGATGGGCTCGATTGGCCGCCTGACCTCGGCCGTCGGCAGCGCGCTCGGCGCGGTGACCAGCACCGTCCTGATCTTCGTGATTGCGATCTTTATCGCGATCGAGCCGCGGCTGTATGACCGGAGCGTCGCGTGGATGCTTCCGCTGCGCCACCGCGACCGCTTCTACCAGATCACCAACCGCGTCAGCTTCACCCTGCGCCGATTGTTGTTCGGGCGGATCGTCGGAATGGTGTTCGAAGGCGTGTTCACCTGGTTCATGCTGGCGATCGTCAGCCAACTGTTCGGCGTCGGCCCCATCCCGATGGCGGCGCTGCTCGGCCTGCTAACCGGCTTCCTCGCGTTCATTCCCAACATCGGCGCGATCGTTTCAGGCCTGCTGATGGTCGCGGTCGGCTTCAGCGCCGGCCCGAGCGAGGGGATTTACGCGATCATCGTCTATTTCCTGGTGCAGAACATCGACGGTTATCTGGTGCTGCCCTACATCGCCCGGCGGACGGTCGACCTCGCCCCGGCGGTGGTGCTTGCGACCCAATTGCTGTTCGGCGCGCTGTTCGGGTTTCTCGGGGTGCTATTGGCCGATTCGATGCTTGCGACGCTCAAGGTCACGCTGCAGGAGCTGAGCGGGTTTCGAGCGGATGACGCCGGGGACCATTCCGAAGGCGTCGACGGCGGCGCTTAAGGGGTCGGCTGCGGCGGCTGGGCCTGCGGCTGTTCGGGCTGCGGCTGCTCATCCTGGGGCAATTCAGCCTGGGGCTCCCCGCCCTGCGGTTCGGCTGCGCCCTGCATCAAGGCGGCATTGGGAACCAGCTGGACCAGGTGAATGTCGAACTCGAGGTCCGAATTGGTCGGGATCGGGCCGCCCGCCGGCGGCGACGCGCCATAGCCCAGCGCGGCCGGGATGCGCACGCGGTAGCGGCCATCCTTCTGCATCATGGTCAGCGCTTCGGCGAAGCCGGGGATGACCTGGCCGGCGATCATCGGCGCCGGGCCGTGGCCTTCGGTGCTGTCGAACACGGTCCCGTCGGGCAACCGGCCTTCATATTCGATAAGCACGCCGTCGACCGGTTTGACGTAAGGGCCGGAGCCGGCCTCGACGATGCGGAATTGGAGCCCGCTGGGCGTCGACTGGCCGCGCAACTCGCCGGCGCCGAACCAGGCCAGCGCAACGCCGGCAGCAACCAAGAGCAGGATTGCAAGCCACAGCTTGCCGACGCCGCTCCGGCTCGGGGAATTGGCGGTCGTGCTGACGGACATTCGAAGCCTGGCCTCCCGGAACCGCGGCAGCGGAGTTGGTCTAGCGGGCGGTGCCTTCGCGCTCGACCCGCTTGCGCTCGAGCTTGCGCGCCCGGCGGATCGCAGCGGCACGCTCGCGAGCGCGCTTTTCCGATGGCTTTTCGTAATGACGGCGCAGCTTCATCTCGCGGTAGACGCCTTCGCGCTGCAGCTTCTTCTTGAGCGCGCGCAGCGCTTGCTCGACGTTATTGTCGCGAACGATAATCTGCATAAAAAGTCCGTCACACTCCCAAAATTCGCCCCGAGGGGCGGAGCGACCGAACAGGTTGGCCGGGGGCCACTGAAGGTCGTTCCAATGCCAATAAACCACCGCAGGCGGACCTACGGCGGCGCGGCGCCATAACAGCCTCCACAAAAGCGTTCAAGTCATGCGACCCGCGATCCGAGGGCTGGGCGCGCTTTTGGCGGTTAATTGCGCAAACGGCCTCCATTAACCCTCGCTAACGACGAACCGATGCTTTGGCGCGGTGAGACGGGTAACAAAACGCCCTCTGGATGTCGGTCATTAACATTCGCGCTGGTACACCGGTCGGCTCGCCACTGGAGTGTTGGATGTCTTTGAATCGCAGGGAAATGTTGCGTCTTGGCGCCGTTGGCGTCGGGGGCGCGATGCTGTCCTCTGCGGCCAGCTCGGTCGGCCTGCCGTCGATCGTGTTCCAGCCCCAACCCCGCGTTTCGCTTCCTCCGCAGCCGGTTTTGCAGGCCGCGCCGACCGGTATCGACCCGATGCTGTTCCAGCGCGCCAAGGCGGCGCTGATGGCCCATCCGGTCGCCGCACGCGACGTGATCGGCATCGTTGATTTCTCCAAGCCGTCGAACGAGCCCCGGTTCCACGTCGTCGATCTCGCCAGCGGGCAGGTCGACAGCCATCTGGTGGCGCACGGCCGCGGGTCGGACCCCGACCATTCGGGCTTCCTCGAGCGCTTCTCGAACGAGTTCGGCTCCTACGCGACGTCGAGCGGGACCTACACCACCGCCGATTATTACCACGGCAAATACGGGCTTTCGATGAAGGTTCGCGGCCTCGACTGGTCGAACAACAATGCCGAATCGCGGGCGATCGTGATCCACAATGCGTGGTACGCCGAGCCCGACATGATCGCGACACACGGCAAACTCGGCCGCTCGGAAGGCTGTTTTGCTTTCTCGCGCGCCAGCCAGTGGTCGGTCATGAGCCGCCTTGGCGGCGGGCGCATGATCTACGCCGACAAGATCCCCGTCTGACGCTCTAGCGGGCCGGCGATCAGCCGGTCCATCCACTTCAAATCAACGCGACGCGACGTCCTTGCCGGCTGCCGGCTTGGCGGGCGCAAGCGGCTGGTCGTTGAGCGCCGCGATGGCCCGGGCGTCGCGCTTGTAGACGTCGGAATAATCCTTGATCGTGCCATCGACCAGGGCCGCCGACGACATGTAGACGATGTACACCGGGAGCGGCTTGGGGAAGTTGGCCTGGACCGTCTTCTGGCTGGCGAGCGTCGCCGAGATCTTCTCCGGGGTCCATTCGACGCTGCCCGGGGTGCCGTCGACCACGACCGGCTCGTTGAGCAGCTTGGTCGCCAAAGCGAGAATATGTTCGGTGCGGATGCAGCCGTGGCTGAACGCGCGCACCTGGCTGTTGAACTTGCTCCGGGCGTTGGTGTCGTGGAGGTAGATCGCCTTCGAATTGGGCATCACGAACTTGAGCTCGCCGAGCGCGTTCTTGGGTCCCGGCGGCTGGCGCCAGCGCAGGATCTTGCCGCTCGCCGGGTCCTTGAACGGCACGTAGCCGGCCTTGCCGCGGACCTCGCCCTCGATGCTTTTGGGGACTTCCCACCACGGATTGAGGATCACTCCGGACGCCAGCGCCGAGAGCTGCGGCGTGGGCGTGCTGATCTTGCCCGCTACCGCGTGATGGCGCGAGGTGGTCACTCCATCCTCGACCAAGGCGGCGGTGTAGGCCGGCACGTTGACGATGATGTAGCGCTCGCCGAGGTCGCGCGGCAGCCACCGCCAGCGGTCCATATTGAGGCGAATGCGGTTGATCTTGTCGGTTTCGGTCGACGGGGTGATTTCGAGCGCGTGGCGCAGCGCCGCATATTGCGGGTGGCTCGGCAGCAGTCCGCGCAGCGCATCGACCACCCGGTGCTGGGCGAGCGCGGTGCGCAGCAGCAGCAGCTGGCGCTCCGGGTCGAGGTCATTGTCGGGAATGTGCCAGTCCTGGCGGTCGGCGCTGCGGACGTGGCCGAAGGCGAGATCCGACGACACCAGGTTGAAGCGATCGGTCGCGGCCTGGGCCAACGCCGACGGATCGCCCGAGCGCAATGCGTCGGTCAGGCCGATCGGGTCGTAATCGGCCGGATCGAGCCCTTCGGCGCGGATGGTCTGGATGAAATAGAGCAATTGCTGGGCGTCGCGCGGATCCCACAAGGGCGGCGGCAGCACGACCGGCGCCTCGGCCACGTCCGCTGGCGGCGCGGGGGTAGCGGCAGCAGGCGGCTGCTGGACTGGAACGGCCGGCGGACGCTGGGCGGCCGGAGCCGGGGCAGTATTCTGCGCCGAGGCGAGCGTGACGGGCAATGCCGCCAAGACCCCGAACGAAACCAGGAAATTCCGACGCCTGCCCATAGCAACCCATTCTTTTTGCATGACAACAGCCAAAAGGCCTGCGCCCTGATGGCTCAATTGATCGATACACGGGATGAACGGCCACGGCCAGTGACGTCCGGGCCACAGCCGGCAAGATTGGTACGCGCCCGCGAACACATCCTTAAGCGGCGGGCGGTTAGCCTGCTCCCCCACAGGAGGATATCAGGTGAAATCCAAGTTCAGCCTCGACGGCGGATTGATCTCGCGTAGCGTCAAGCGCATGCTCGACGAGCGCGGAGAAGAGCGTGTGACCGAGCTCTCGACCACCGGAGTGATGGAGTTTCGCGGGCAAAAGCATGTCGTTAGGCTGGTCAACACTTCGCCCTCGGGCGCTATGGTAATCTTTTCGAAGGTGCCGCATATCGGCGAGCAGGTGTCTCTTCAGCTGCTCGACCGGGGCCATGTTACCGCCAAGGTGCGTTGGGTGCGCGATGGACGGATTGGTATCAGCCTGGACGGTCGGCTCGGATAGTCCCACTCGTGGAGATGAGCTTTTCGATGATTAAGGCGCGCATCGCGGACGCGGGGGACCCCAGCGAGCGGCGCCGATTCTCGCGCTACCCGGTGGACCTCGATGCCCGCGTCCGCGAACTTGGCGAGAGCGGCATCGATGCGCGGATCCTCAATATTTCCGAAAGCGGCTTCATGGCCCAGTCCGACGGCAGCTTCGAAATCGGCTCACGGGTGTGGTTGATGCTGCCCGGCCGAGAACGCGCCAATGCGGTCGTCAAATGGACCGCCGGCGACAAGCTCGGCGCCGAATTTGCCGAGCCGATTTCGCTCGAGGGCCTCGACCACGGCTAACGCCGGGCGGCGCTCCACCCTCTCTTTACGGGCGCGAAAACCCCAACTGATGCAGCAAAAACACGGTCGCTAACCGACTCGCAGGGGCGCGCTATCGCATGCAACCCGCAGAGGATTTGCTCGTTCTGCGGGCGAAAGGAAGTTTTGTGATGCTGTACAATCCATCGCTGAGCGAAATGCGTAAGAACCATGATCCGGCCGGGCGGGGCTATCACGCGGTCTACCGCGAGCATGAGGTCAACCACTGCCCGGGATGCGGACGGACCCACTGGCTGATCGGCCGGATGTCCGCCGAATGCGCGTTCTGCGCGACCGCTTTGCCGCTGGCCGAAGCGAGCATGCGCTCGCACCGCGCGCCGGTCGTCATCCTCCACAAGAATCGCGAACATCACGCCCGCGCGGCCTAGGTGGGAGCTAGGGTTTGCGGCGAACCGGAACCGACGCGTTGCACAGGTCAACGCCGCCGGCCGGATGCTCGTAGAACGCATCCCGGCGATTGGCGCGCAGCCGCAGATATTGGGCGAAACTGGCGCTTCGGGTATCCATATATTCGAATGACGGCCGCTCGCTTGGGCTGAGCTGGCTGGCGAGCCGCGCGCTGGCGATCGGCGTGTCCTCGGCGCGGGTCTGGTAGAAACCGAGGTCGCCGGTCCCGCGCGGCAGCGAGCTCAAGCGGTCGAGCCCTTCGATAACCCGGCCGACGACCGCGATGTTGCGGTCAAGATGGCGCGGCCCGTGACCGATCACCGCGTACAGCTCGCCGCCGGTGCCGGTGTCCGGCGAAAGGTCGCGGCCGACCCCGACGCTGCCGTAGCAATGGGCGAGATTGGCCCAGCCGGCCTTGGGGCTGTAGGCGATCGCCCAGCCCGACGCGTAGCCGGCGGCCGGCGCATAAGGATCGGCGAACCCGAGCGGGTGCACGGCGAGGCCCTTGAGGCTCCTTGTATATTCGGCCGGCGGCTTGGCGACGACGCCTGTAGGCGGGGTTTTGTCGCTTTCATTATTGCCCCACTGCGCGACATAATTGTCCTGGACTCGATAGACCGCGGCGCCGTCCCACCATCCGCCGCGGGCCAGCGCCTGGACGTTGGCGACGTGGACCGGTGCGAACGCCGGCGCGAGCTGGACGACAACCTGGCCGCCGCTCTTGAGCTCGATCACCAGCAGCTCGTCGGGGCTGATCGTGCGCCACGCGCTGGCCGGCGCGGCGGCGACCACCTCGGTCGGAGTGAGCAGCTTGGCGGGCGCGGCGGCGGTCAGCAGCACCGCCAGTGGAGCGAGACAGATCGAGCGCATGGATGGAGTTCCTCCCAGTTGCGGGCGGTCTAGCCGAGGTCGCGGCGCGCCGCTATCCGCGCGCCATGTACCTTGCCACCTTGATGCTGCTCGGATCGGGCGAGTTGGGCCGCGAATTCGCGATCGCCGCCAAGCGGCTCGGCTGCCGGGTGATCGCCTGCGACCGCTATCCGCAGGCGCCCGCGATGCAATGCGCCGACGCCTTCGAAATCTTCTCGATGCTCGACGGCGCGGCGCTGCGGGCGGCGGTCGAGAAACACCGCCCCGACGTCATCATCCCCGAGATCGAGGCGATTGACACCGCCATGCTGGCGGAGCTTGAGCGCGAAGGGTGGCGGGTCGCGCCGTCGGCCAAGGCGGTGCAGCTGACCATGAACCGCGACGGCATCCGCGATTTCGCGGCGCACGAGCTCGGGCTCGTCACCTCGCGCTACCAATTCGCCGAAAGCCGCGACGAGGCGCTGGCCGCAGCCGCCGCAATCGGCCTGCCGTGCGTCATCAAGCCGGTCATGTCGAGCAGCGGCAAGGGCCAGAGCACCGCGCGCTCGGCCGACGAGGTCGGCGCGGCGTGGGACTATGCGGTGGCCAAGATGCGCGGCGAGCGGCGCCAGGTGATTGTCGAGGAATATATCGCGTTCGACAGCGAGATCACGCTGCTGACCGTCGCCACCCTAGACGGCGTGTTGTTCTGCGACCCGATCGGCCATCGCCAGGAAGCCGGCGACTATCGCGAGAGCTGGCAACCGGCCGAGCTCCCCCGGGCGGCGCTCGAATCGGCCCAGCAGCAGGCGCGCAAGGTGGTCGAGGCGCTCGGCGGGACCGGCATTTTCGGGGTCGAATTCTTCATTCGCGGCGACCAGGCGATCTTCTCCGAACTGAGCCCGCGTCCGCATGACACCGGCATGGTCACGCTGATTGCCCAGTCGCCCAACGAGTTCGAGCTGCACCTGCGCGCGATCCTCGCGCTGCCGATTCCGGCGATCGAGACCTTCGGCCCGTCGGCCTCGGCGGTGATTTTGGCGAGCGAAGAGAGCGAGCATTTCCAGTTCGATGGCGTGGCCGATGCGCTCGCGCTCGGCAGCGCCGGCCAGCCGGTCGACCTGCGCCTGTTCGCCAAGCCCAATACGCTGCCCAACCGGCGGATGGGGGTTGCCCTGGCGCGCGCCGGCTCGGTCGGCGAAGCGGTCAGCACCGCCGTCGCCGCTGCGGCCAGCGTGAAAATTCGCTACGACCGCTGAAACGAAGCTTTCGCGGCCGCCCTTCGTTGAATGAGAACAGGGGGCGTTGAACCGGAAAAGGAGCAGTTATGCGAGCCAAGCTGATCTTCACCGCCGCTGCGATGGCGATCGTCGCCGCGTGCGGCCAGTCGCAGCCGACCCAACCCAAGCAGCCGATCGTCGTCCGCAGCGACGCCCAGGACGCGCTCCACAAGCTCGACGACATGAACCGCGCGATCGCGCTCAAGCGGGCGCTGTATGATTCGGGCTACCGCTGCCAGCGGGTCGAACGCTCGGGGTTCGTCACGACCTACAAGAACCTCGACATGTGGACCGCGCATTGCGCCGACGGCGTCGACTGGGCGATTTTCACCGGCCCCGACGGCAGCGCCCAAGTCCGCGATTGCAAGGATGTCGCGCAATTCGGCATGCCGGCGTGCGTGATCAAGACAACCGGCTAGCCCGAGCGAGATGAGGCCGGGCCGATGCCCGGCCTAGGCCGTTAGTCGCAGCGGCGGGTTTCTTTATACTCGCCGGTCGGCGACTTTTCCTTGACCGTGATGCACTTGCCCTGGCGCAATTCCTCGCGCCAGCTGCCGTCGGCATTGGTCACGCGGTCCGTCTTGGGAACGCGCTTGCCGTCCTTGATCTCGTAATTCCAGTTCTTCGGCGTCGACTGGCCCGGCTGGTCCGACTGGGCCGCAGCAGCGCTGGCATAGCCGACGACAGCAGCGCAGGCGATTACGCCCAGCACGGCCGCAGTCTTCGAAATGCTCTTCATTGCACTACTCCTCAGCCTCTCCATTAGCATGGCAGAGGTGAATTTTAGCTGACGAGCCGAAGGAGTGGCTTTTAGCCCTGTCGCGCCTTGAAGCGGCGATTGGTCTTGTTGATGACATAGGTGCGGCCGCGACGGCGGATTACACGGCAATCCCGGTGGCGCGCCTTGAGCGACTTCAAGCTATTGCGAATCTTCATGGCCGGGGCGCCTGCCTTGTCTTTGTACAATGTGTCGGAAGGTCTCGTTGGAAACCGTCGCCGCCCCTACGTGGAGGGGCCGTCCAAGTCAAGATTGGGGCGCTCCGCCGATTTGGCAAGATCGACTGCCTCAATCCTGGCGGGTCAGCGTCCGCGTAATCGCCTGCTTCCATCCGGCGAGGAGGTCATGGCGCAGGCCCTTCGCCATTTTCGGGTCGAAACGCTCGGCCTCTGCCCGGGTCGCGGCCAGTGCGGCGAGGTCCGGCCACAGCCCAACCGCCAGCCCGGCATGGAACGCCGCGCCGAGCGCGGTCGATTCGAGGTTGGCCGGCCGTTCGACCGTGACCTCGACGATGTCGGCGAGGAACTGGCACAGCCAGTCGTTGGCGGCCATCCCGCCGTCGACCCGCAGCGTAGCGGGCGCAACGCTGCCGTCGGCGACCATCGCCTCGACCAGGTCGCGGCTCTGGTAGGCGACCGCCTCGAGCGCGGCGCGGGCGAGGTGGGCGGGGGTGGCATCGAGCGTCAGCCCGAAAATCGCGCCGCGCGCGTCGGGGTCCCAGTGCGGCGCGCCGAGCCCGACGAAGGCCGGCACCATATAGACCCCGTGGTTGGCCGGGAGCGGCCGCGCCAGGCCGTCGGTCTCGGCCGCGGCGGCGATCACTCCTAGCCCGTCGCGGAGCCATTTGACCGCCGCCCCGGCAACGAAGATCGATCCTTCGAGCGCGTAGGTCGTGCGCCCGCCAAGGCGGTAGGCCGGGGTCGTCAGCAGGCGGTGCTCGGAAGTCACCGCGGCGCCGGTGTTGAGCAGCATGAAGCAGCCGGTGCCATAAGTCGACTTGGCCATGCCGGGTTCGAAGCAGGCCTGGCCGAACAGCGCCGCCTGCTGGTCGCCGGCCATCCCCGCGACCGGCTTTGGCGCGTCGAACAGGCCCGGCGCGGTAACCCCGAACAGATGACTGTTATCGTGAACCTCGGGCAGGATCGCCTGGGGCACTGCGAACAAGCGGCACAAATCGTCGTCCCAGCGCTCGGCATGGATGTCGTAGAGCATGGTCCGGCTGGCGTTGGTGATGTCGGTGGCGTGGACCGCGCCACCGGTCAGGCGCCACAGCAGGAAGCTGTCGATCGTCCCGCAGGCGAGTTCACCGCGCTCGGCCCGGGCGCGGGCCCCAGCCACATGGTCAAGCATCCACGCGATTTTAGTCGCCGAGAAATAGGGATCGAGCAGCAGTCCGGTCCGCGCCTTGACCAGCGGCTCGGCGCCGTCGGCCTTGAGCTTGGCGCACTGCCCACTGGTGCGGCGGTCCTGCCACACGATCGCGCGGTGGATCGCCTCGCCGGTGGAGCGGTCCCAGATGATTGCGGTTTCGCGCTGGTTGGCGATGCCGATCGCCGCCACCCGGCCCAGTCCGACGCCGCTCGCCGCGATCGCCCGGCGCGCCACCGCCAGCGTATCGCGCCAGATGTCTTCGGGATCATGCTCGACCCAGCCCGGCTGCGGATAATGCTGGGCCAGTTCGGCCTGCGCCACGGCGACCGTCCGCGCGCCTGCGTCGAACAGGATGGCGCGGGTCGATGTCGTGCCCTGATCGATCGCCAGGATGTGGTCGGCCTGCATCTCCGACCGTCTTAAGCCAAACTCTCCGGCGGCCAAGCTTTTGGCGAATATTCAGGCGTTCAATCGCCGCGCTTGGCGCTGTCCCACTTCGGAGCAGGCGCGGATCGCGCCATTCCAAAAGCGCGGCCGCGCCATAGGACGGTCGGATGGACCACGATCTCTTGGACTACGAGCAACGCTGCGAGCAGGCCCTGGCCGACGCCGGCCGCGCATTCTCGCATGAGGATCGCCTCGCCCACCTCGAGCAGGCGTTGCGCTTTGCCCAGCTTGCGACGCGGGCGCGGCAGTCGGCCGAACCGATCGACCTGATGCGCTGGCGCTGCGATCGAGCGCCCAGTCAGTAAGTCCTATTTGCGGGCTTTGCGGAGGTAATTGGCCGGGTTGGCCGGCGGCCGCGCTGCCTGTGGGTCGGCCAGCGGTGTTTTGGCCGAATCGCCCATCCCGCCGCCCATTTCCAGGAACGCATTGACGGTCGAAGCCGACACCGCGCGCCCGAACAGCCAGCCCTGGGCCTCGGAACAGCCAAGCTTGCTGATCTCGCCGCGGACCTGCTCCGATTCGACGCCCTCGGCGGTCATCGGCACGTTGAGCTTGTGGCCGAGGTTGGCGATCGTATCGACGATCGCGTCGGTCCGTTCGCTCTTGACCAGCGAGCGGATGAACCTCTTGTCGATCTTGATCCGGTCGAGCGGCAGCGTGTGGAGCTGCGCCAGCGACGCATAGCCGGTCCCGAAATCGTCGAGCGAAATGCTGATCCCGACATTCTTGAGGCTGTGAATGATGGTCGTGACCTGCTCGCGATCCTCGAGCAGCGACGCTTCGGTGATCTCGATTTCGAGCCGATTGGCGGGGAAGCCGGTCGCCGCCAGCACCTTGACCACCTGCTGCGCCAGGGTGCGGTCGCGGAACTGGACCGGCGACACATTGACCGCGATCTTGAGGTGGGGCGGCCAGTTCCGCGCTTCCTTGAGGGCCTGTTCCATGACGCTGATGGTCAGCGGCCCGATCAGGCCGGTGGTCTCGGCGATGTCCATGAATCCGGCCGGCTCGATCAGTCCGCGGGTCGGCGAGCGCCAGCGGGCGAGCGCTTCGAACCCGACCAGATCGCGCGTGGCGAGGTCGATCAACGGCTGGAAGAACGGGACGAATTCGCCGCCGTCGATGCCGTTGCGAATGTCTTCTTCGAGCTTGAGCCGTTCGGACAGCTCGATCTCGAGCGCCCGGTCGAACCAGGCGAAGCTGTTCCGGCCGGCGCGCTTGGCGGTGTAGAGCGCCACGTCGCAGCGCCGCAGCACGGCCGAATCGCTGTCCGACCGTTCGATCACCGCAAGCCCGATCGAGGCCGAGATATGGGCCTGGATGTTGCCGATGCTGAACGGCGTGCTGAGCCGGTCGACCAGGGTCTGGGCGAGCTCCTCGGCGCGCCTGGTGTCAGCGCTTTCGAGCATGATTGCGAATTCGTCGCCGCCGATCCTGGCGCAGCATGAGCCGTCGGGCGCCGAGCCACGAATGACTTCGGCCACGCCGCACAGCAATTGGTCGCCGGTCATGTGGCCGTGAAGGTCGTTGACCCGCTTGAAGTGATCGAGGTCGAGCAGGATCAGCACGCCGCTTCGGCGGCTGTCGCGCAGATCGGCCAGCGAGCGCAGCAATTCGCGCCGGTTGGCGAGGCCTGTGGTCGGGTCGGAATTGGCGTTGCGGTGCGCCGCGCGCTCGGCCCGCTCGTGGGCGTCGAGCGCATCGCGCAGGTCGCGAGAGCGGAACCAGCCGAACAGGATGATTGCGATATTGAGCAGGAACGCAGTCTTGAGGCTGACGCTCGACGCGGGCAATTGGATGCCGCCGATCGCCGCCGGGACGATCTGGCTGCCGAGCCCGACGAACATCAGGATCGCCGCCAGCGTCGCGCAGCTGGTAATGATATGGCTACCCGCAAGGCGAGCGGCTTGGCTTCGTGCTCGGGTCACAATGTTCACTTAAGTTGCTTGTCCACGGCAACAATCTTGCGGCAGATTAGTGAAAATACTCCTACCGCAGCGAAAAAAAGGCCGCTCGGCGACGTGACATTCTCACAACTTTTTGAAGAAATTGGCTCGCGCCGACGCCGTTTTTCTAGCGTTCGGCGCGCGGCTGTCCGGGGGCGAACACATCGCCGAAATAATCGCCGCGATACCAGCGCGGGCGGCTGTCGGCGTCGGCCAGCGCGCGCGTGATGCGGTAATTGAGCGCGGCGTAGCGCGCGCCCGCCTGCCAGTTGATCGGCTGCGTCAGATCGTCCCGCGGGCTGTGATAGAAACTCTTCAGGTAGCGCGCCCACGCCTGCTTGCCGCCGTTTTCGGGGCCGGTGGTCAGCAGCACCGCCGGAATGCCGCGCAGCACGAAGCGATAATGGTCGGAGCGGACGAACAGGTTTTCCTGCGGCAGCGGGTCGGGCGAGAGCTTGACCGACAGGCCGGCAGCCGCTCCGGCGATGATCCGGCCGGCGGTCGAGCGCTCGGCGCCATAAGCGACGAAATCGGTGAAATCGTAGAGCAGCACCGGCATGTCGAGATTGACCGCGGCGACGACCTGCCTGGTGTCAAATGCCGAATGAGTGATCAGGAAGTCGGAGCCGAGCATGCCGAGCTCCTCGCCGGTGTTGGCGATGAACAGGACCGAGCGGCGCGGCGGGCGGCCCGATTGGGTGAAGGTCCGCGCGACTTCGAGCAGGGTCGCGACCCCGGCCGCATTGTCGAGCGCGCCATTGTTGATGCTGTCCTCGCCCGGCGCCGTGTCGGGCTTGATGCCGATATGGTCGAGGTGACCCATGAGCACCACTACCTCGGGCTTGAGCCGGGGATCGCCGCCGGGCAGCAGCCCGACCACTTCGGGACTGGTAAAATCCTGCCACGCAGTGTCGTCGGCGATCGACAGCCGCGCGGGCAAGGCAAAGCCGGCGACCGGCCCGCCGCCCGACGACCCGACCTGGTCGAGCGACCGCGCCGCGCCCCTGAACAGCTGCCTGCTCAACCCCGGCGAAAACACCAAAGAGACGATGCGCGAGCCGGCGTTGCCGGTCATGCCCGCCGGATCGACCCAGTCGACCACCGGCCGCTGCGAGGTTCCGATCGCCGGGTTGGGCCCGACCAGATTGAGTTCGGCGATCCCGATCGCGCCCTTGCTCGCGGCGACTTCGTCCTTGGTCAGTTCGATGTGCGCGGCGACGTCGCCGGGCAGCGACCCGGGCGTGCCGGGCAGCATCACCACGATCTTGCCGCGGACGTCGAGCCCAGCATATTCGTCGATGCCCAGTTCGCGGTCGCTGACGCCATAACCGACGAACACCAGCCCGGCGTCGATCACCCGCCGTTGCTGGGTCAGGCCGGGCAGCAAGCCGACATCGGCATCGCCGAGCAGGCGCGACTTGCCCGCGGCGAGCAAGCGGATCTGCGGTGGGCGAGCGTGGGTTGCGCGGCGCAGCGGCACTTGGACCAGCCAGCCGCCGCCGGTGCCGCCCGGAGTCAGGCCGAGGCTGGTGAACTGGGCGACGACATATTGGGCGGCGATGGCATGGCCGCGCGACCCGGTGTCGCGCCCTTCGAGCAGGTCGCTGGCGAGGAATTGCACATCGGCGTGGATGCGGTTGGCCGCGGCCTGATCGTGGAGCGGCGCTGGCGGAACGGTTGCCGCGGCGAGCGGCAGCGCCAGGCAGGCGGCGCCGATCCGGGTCAGACGGGTGAGGATCGTCACTGGGTCGGGGTCTGCAGGTTTCGTTCCCACTCGAGCGCATGCTCGATGATCGTGTCGATCTCGGCGAAGCGCGGGCGCCACTCGAGCGTGTCCTTGAGCGCCCGGTTCGACGCCACCAGCAGCGGCGGATCGCCGGCGCGGCGCGGGCCGATCTGGCGTGGCACGGGCTGTCCGACGACGCGATCGAGCGCGTCGAGCACCTCGAGCACCGACAGGCCGGTGCCATAGCCGCAGTTGAGCACGAGATTGTCGTCTGGCTGCTCGATGAGCCGCTCAAGCGCTGCAACATGGGCCGCGGCGAGATCGCTGACGTGGATGTAGTCGCGAATGCAGGTGCCGTCGGGGGTCGGGTAATCGGTTCCGAAGACATCCACCGCGGCGCGCTTGCCGACCGCGGCTTCGACCGCGACCTTGATCAAATGGGTCGAGCCCTTGCCAATCTGTCCGGCGCGCTGCCCGGGGTCGGCCCCGGCGACGTTGAAATAGCGCAGCGCGGCGTAGTTGAGCGGCCGCGCGGCGGAGGTGTCGGCCATCATCCGCTCGGTCATCAATTTGGACGCGCCATAAGGATTGATCGGCGCCTTGGGGTCGCCTTCTTCGATCGGCACCCGGTCGGGCGCGCCATAGACCGCGGCGGTCGATGAGAAGACGATGTGGCGCACCCCGGCGGCGACCGCGGCGCTGATCAGCGCGTGGCTCGCAAGCGTGTTGTTGGCGTAATATTCGAGCGGCTTTTCAACCGATTCCGGAACCACCATCGAGCCCGCGAAGTGGAGGATCGCGCCGATCTTCTGCTCGGCCAGGATTCGGTCGACCAGCCCCCGGTCGGCGATCGAGCCTTCGAAAAACGGGACGTCTGCCGGGACCACCGAACGCGTGCCGTTGGACAGATCGTCGATCACCGCGACCGGCCACCCGGCATCGCGCAGCGCGAGCACTGCATGGCTGCCGATATAGCCGGCCCCGCCGGTCACGAGCACTGGAAGTTTGGACATCGGTCGGGGTGGCTAGCGGATGATGCGGCGCCGCGCCAGCGGTCACCGTCCAAACACCGGCCGTGGACCGGGTCCAGCGCAAAAGACTTGCCGACTATCGATAAATATATTATCGTTTGTCGATATGATGGGTCGTTTGGAGGTTTGACACCGATGCCCCGTTCCTATTCCGCCGCTCTGCCGATCGCTTACGTTGTGCTGAGGATCTTGAGCGTCCTCAACTGGTTGGCGGGCGTGGCCATCCTCGCCTTGCTGGTCGCGACAATCGTCGCGCAGCAGTGGACCTTCACCGCGCTCGGCATCACGCCCGACTCCGGAATCCCGTCGCAGATCATCGGCTTGCGCGCGGTCGCCGCGCTCGGGCTGGTCGTGATCGCCTTCAACGCTGCGATCCTCAAGCGCCTGGTGGCGATGGTCTCCTCGGTCCGCGCCGGTGACCCGTTCGTCGCCGCCAACGCCTATCGTTTGCAGGCGATCGCCTGGTGCCTGCTCGCGCTGCAGCTGGTCGGCCTGGCCATCGCCTCGTTCGGCCACATGCTTTCGACGCCGGCCCACCCGGTCCATCTCGACGCCGGCTTTTCGGTCAACGGCTGGCTCGCGGTGTTGCTGACCTTCATCCTCGCCCGCGTCTTCGCCGAAGGCACGCTGATGCGCGAAGACCTCGAAGGAACGGTATGACATGGCCATCGCCGTCAAGCTCGACGATGTGCTCCACGACCGCCGGATGACACTCACCGAACTGGCCGAACGGATCGACATCACGCTTGCCAATCTGTCGATCCTCAAGACCGGCAAGGCGCGCGCGATGCGCTTCTCGACGCTCGAGGCGATCTGCCGCGCGCTCGACTGCCAGCCCGGCGACATCCTCGAATTCATCGCCGATCCGGCCGAGGCCGAGCAGCCGCGCGCCGCCTGACCAGGAGCATTGCAGTGGCTTCGACCGCTCCGACCGGCGGGTCCCGCGCCGAAGCTTAACTGTGGCACCATTTCGCCCAACGGCCGGGCGCGCGTCAGCGGGGCTTCCCACGCGACTCTGCCCGCACTATCAGGCCGCGCTGATCCACCCGGTTTTTCCAAGAAGGTTTCATGGCAATCACGATTTCGAGCGCGTTCGACGCGGGTAATATTCACGTCGTCAAAAGTGACGGCGACCTCGTCGATCTGGAGATCGTCAAGGATCACGGATCCGACTTCTACCAATGGTTCTACTTCCGCGTCGCCGGTGCCGCCGGCCGGGAAGTGACCTTGCGGATCGTCAATTGCGGCGGATCGGCCTATCCCAACGGCTGGCCCGACTACCACGCCTGCCTGTCGGTCGACCGCGAAGATTGGGTCCGCATCGCCGAAACGATCTATGACGACGGCGTGCTGACGATCCGGCTGACGCCGCCGACCGATTGCGTGTGGATCGCTTATTTCGCGCCTTATTCGATGGAGCGCCATCACGATCTGGTGACCGCCATCGCGGCCCAGGACGGCGTCGGTTACCGATCGCTCGGCAAGTCGCTCGACGGCCAGGACATCGACTGCCTGACGATCGGCGACGGCGGCCTGAAGGTGTGGCTCTACGCCCGCCAGCATCCCGGCGAGACCATGGCCGAATGGTGGATGGAAGGCGCGCTCGAGAAATTGTGCGACCCCGACGATCCGGTCGCCCGCGTGCTGCGCCGCGAATGCACCTTCCGGGTGGTCCCCAACATGAACCCCGACGGATCGCGCCGGGGGCATCTGCGGACCAACGCGGCGGGGGTCAATCTCAACCGCGAATGGCACGCGCCGAGCGCCGACAAGAGCCCCGAAGTGCTGGTCGTCCGCAATGCGATGGACGAGACCGGGGTCGATTTCGCGATGGACGTCCACGGCGACGAGGCGATCCCGGCCAATTTCCTCGCCGGGTTCGAGGGCATTCCCTCGCTGACCGCCCGCCAGAGCGAGCTGTTCAAGCTGTTCAGCGACACGCTCGAGCGGCTCTCGCCCGACTTCCAGACCGCCCAGGGCTATGAAGTGCCACCCCCGGGCCAGGCCAATATGTCGATGTCGACGACCCAGCTGGCGGGGCGTTTTGGCTGCGTTTCGATGACCCTCGAAATGCCGTTCAAGGACAATAAAAACTTGCCCGATCCGGTCTACGGCTGGTCGCCGCAGCGCTCGAAGCTGCTCGCCGCGGCGTGCCTCGACGCGCTCTATGGAATCCTGCCCGAACTCAAGCGCGCGCGCTCCAAGGCGGACTGATGCCGACCCTGGTCCTGCTCCGCCACGGCCAGTCCCAATGGAATCTGGAGAATCGCTTCACCGGCTGGTGGGACGTCGATCTGAGCGAGAAGGGTGTGGCCGAGGCGAACGCCGCCGGCGCGCTGCTCAAGGACCGCGGGTTCGACTTCGACTGCTGCTTCACCAGCGTCCTGACCCGCGCCATCCGGACGCTTGACCTGGTGCTCGGCGAAATGGACCGGCTGTGGCTGCCGGTGACCAAGGACTGGCGCCTCAACGAGCGCCATTACGGCGCGCTGACCGGCCTCAACAAGGCCGAGATGGTCGCCAAGGTCGGCGGCGACCAGGTCAAGATCTGGCGCCGCTCGTTCGACATCCCGCCACCGCCGATGGCCGACGACAGCCCGTACTTGATCGCCAGCGACCGCCGCTATGCCGACGTCATTGTGCCGCGCAGCGAGAGCCTCAAGGACACCATCGACCGGGTCCTGCCTTATTATGAGGCCGAGATCGTACCGGCGCTGCGGGCCGGGCAAAGGGTGATCGTATCGGCCCACGGCAATTCGCTGCGTGCGCTCGAAAAGCATCTGTCAAAGATCGACGACCAAGCGATCATCGGGCTCGAAATCCCGACCGGCGAGCCGATCGTCTACGAGCTCGCCGACGACCTCACCGTCCGCGACCGCTATTATCTGGCGCAGCGCGACCGCTGAACGCCGGAGCGTAGTAAACGGCCTAGGCCGCCGCTTTTTTCTGGTACATCGCCTCGTCGGCGCGCGACATGACCGCTTCGGGGTCGTCATCGGCGGCGATCATCCCGATCCCGATCGCGACGCTCAGCGGCAGCCGCGCACCATCGTGGTTGAAGTCGCAGGCGGCGATTCGCTCGACCAGCCGCGCCGCGGTCTCCTCGGCGATGGTCGGGTCGGCATGCTCGAGCAGGATGCCGAATTCGTCGCCGCCCAAACGGGCCACGCAGTCGCCGCTGCGGACTCCGCTGACGAGCAGCTCGGAGACCCGGATCAGCGCTTCGTCGCCGGCGTGGTGGCCGCGGCTGTCGTTGATCCCCTTGAGGCCGTCGATGTCGACGAACAGCATCGCGCCATGGTCGCCGTAGCGCTTGACCCGCGCGATCAGCGCGTCGAGCTGGCGCATGAAGCCGCGGCGGTTGGGAAGCCCGATCAGCGGGTCGAGATGGGCCAGCTGGTCGAGCTGCTCGACCTTGGCCTGGAGCCGCGCAATCTCGTTGCGGAGCCGGGCGATCTCGCTGCCAAGATCTTCTGCGCTGGAAATTTCGGTGACGTTGTTGGGCATGATCGGCGTGTTTCGAGTCCCCCGCGTGAACATAGCGTGATTCGCGAAATCAGGAAATCCGTCGCGGCGGATGACGGCAAAGCGGCGATTGCGCCCTTCCGATCATGTACCTAAACGCGCTGGTTCAGATTTCGTGACATTGGGACGATGGATGAGCGAGCCGCTGGTCGGGATCATCATGGGCAGCCGCTCCGATTGGGAGACCATGCGCCACGCGGCCGAGACCCTCGACAGCCTCGGCGTGGCGCACGAGGTCAAGGTCGTGTCGGCCCACCGCACGCCCAAGCGGCTCAACGATTACGCTGCCAGCGCGCAGGGCCGCGGGCTCAAGCTGATCATCGCCGGGGCCGGCGGCGCCGCCCATCTGCCCGGGATGGCGGCGGCGATGACCCGCCTGCCGGTGCTCGGCGTGCCGGTCGAAACCGCCGCCCTCAAGGGCATCGATAGCCTGCTGTCGATCGTCCAGATGCCGGCCGGGGTGCCGGTCGGGACGCTCGCCATCGGCAAGGCCGGGGCGATCAACGCCGGCCTGCTCGCGGCGGCCATCCTCGCCCTTGGCGACGAAGCGCTGGCCGCCCGGCTCGACGCCTATCGCGAGGCCCAGACCGCCTCGGTGGCACTCAGCCCCGAATGATCGCCGCGCCCACGATCATCGGCCCAGGATCGACCATCGGCATCATCGGTGGCGGCCAGCTCGGGCGGATGCTGGCGACCGCCGCGGCCGAGCTCGGTTACGATTGCCATGTATTCGCGCCCGACGCCGCTCCGCCGGCGGCGCGGGTCGCGGCGCGCTCGACCCGCGCCGATTATGACGACATCGCCGCCCTGCGCGAATTCGCTGCAGCGGTCGACGTCGCCACCTACGAGTTCGAGAATCTCCCGGCAGAAGCGCTCGCCGAGCTCGGCGACAAGCTCAGGCCGGGCACCGCCTCGCTCGCCATCGCCCAGGACCGCGCCACCGAAAAGCGCTTCATCGAAGCCCATGGCGGCGCAGTCGCGCGCTGGCTGCCGGTCGACAGCGACGCAGACGCCGCCGCGGCCGAGGCGACGCTCGGCCTGCCGCTGGTCTTCAAGAGCCGCCGGCTGGGCTATGACGGCAAAGGGCAGGCGTGGGCGCGCGAGCCGGGATCGGCGATTGCCGCCTGGGCGTCGATCGGCCGCGAGCCGGCGGTGGCCGAAGCCGCGGTCGACTTCGCCGCCGAATTCTCGGTCATCCTGGCCCGCTCGGGGTCGGGCGAGACGGTCGCCTGGGACCTGCCGCTCAACCACCATGTCGGCGGCATTCTGAGCCGTTCGGTCGTGCCCGCCGGCGAGCCGGTCAGCGGCCTCGCCGAACAGGCCGTGGCGGTCGCGACCGGCCTGGCCGAGGCGCTCGACCATGTCGGCGTGCTGACCGTCGAATTCTTCGCGCTCGACCCGGCCAAGGGCGCGCCCGGCCCGATCGTCAACGAGATCGCGCCGCGCGTCCACAACAGCGGCCACTGGACCAGCGATGGCGCCGTGACGTCGCAGTTCGAACAGCATGTCCGCGCAATTTGCGGCCTGCCGCTCGGCTCGACGCGGCGGCTGGCGCGCTCGGTGACGATGGACAATCTGATCGGCGACGAAATGCTCGCCTGGCCGCAAGTGCTGGACGATCCCGCCGCGCGGCTCCACCTCTACGGCAAAGGCGCGCCGCGCCCGGGCCGCAAGATGGGCCACGTCACCCGCCTCACCGACTAGCCTGGTCTAGCCGGCCGCAAGCCTCAGCGCGGCTCCATCACCGTTACCGGAATGCGCAGCTTGTCGAGCTGCGGCCGGATCTTGGCGGCGTCGCCGACCACCACCCAGACGAACCCGTTGGGGTCGATCGCATTGCGCAGCGCGGCGTTGAGCGTCTCGATCGTCTGGGCGCGATACTTGTTGCCGAGCAATTCGTAATAATCGTCCGGCCGGCCATACAGCGCATTGTTCTGCATCGCGCCGAGCACCGCGCCCGAGGTCTCGAACTGGCCAGGCAGCTGCCCGACCAGGTTGGTGACGGTCCGGTCGCGCTCTTCGGCAGTGACGCCCTTGGGCCCGAGGAACTCGCGGATGTCCTGCGACAGCGACTGGATCGATTCGCCGGTGCGGTCGGCCTGGACCGGCGCGCTCAGGATGTAGGGGACGACCGCCTCGGTCAGCTGCGCGCTGCCGCGGACGCCGTACGACCAGCCCTTGGTTTCGCGCAGGTCCATGTTGATCCGCGACAGGAAGTTGCCGCCGAGGATGTCGTTGGCTCCTGACACGGCGACGATGTCGCCGCGCGGATTGATCGACGTCACCTGGCCGCCGAGGATGATCGATTGCGGCGAGCCGGGCCGGTCGACCAGCACGATGCGCGGCGCAGTCGGGCGCGCCGGCACCGCGATGAAGCGCTTGACGCCCTTCGCCACCGCTGGCGCGGCCCAGGTTCCGAAGCGCTGCTCGAGCAGCGGCTGGACCTGGTTCAGCGGCAGGTTGGAGACGACGAAGATCTCCATATTGTCGGGCCGTAGCCAGCGTTGCTCGAACCCGACGATGTCGTCGCGGGTGAAGCTCTTGACCGCGCCTTCATTGCCGATCCCGGTGGTCGCGTAGGGATGGCCCTCGCCGTATAGCAGCACCGGCAGGATCCGGGCGCCGATCGCATTGGGGTCCTTTTGCGACTGGGCGATGCCGGTCAGGAGCTGGGTCCGGACGCGCTCGATTTCGGGCGGATTGAACGACGGCTGCTGGACGATCTTGGCCAATAGGTCGAGCGACGGCGCCAGATTGGCGCTCAGCGCCGACAGCCCGACCGTGCTGCGGTCCGCCCCGCCGGCCGATCCGATCACCGCGCCGAGCCGCTCCTGCTCCTCGGCGATCTGTTGCGACGTCAGCCCGCCCGCGCCCTCGTCGAGCAGGCTCAGGGTCATGTTCTGCAAGCCGCGCGTGGCCGGGCCGTCGGCCGCGTAACCGGCGTTGAACGACAGCGCCATCTGGGTCACCGGGACTGCACTGCGCTGGGCGTAGGCAATCTTGACCCCGTTCGACAGCTGGACGTGCGAGACCGTCGGGAAGTCGAGCGGAACCGGGCTGCCGATCGGCGGGATGGTCCGCTTGACGCGCGGCGTGACGATATCCTTGCCGGCGACCGCCGGCACGGTCTTGGCTTCGACATATTGCGGCCGCTCGCCCGGTTCGAGCCGGACCGTGAACGCCGGCAGGGTCAGCCATTGCTGCATCGCCGAGCGGATGTTGGCCGGGGTCACCCGGGCATATTGGATCAGCGAGCGCTTGTAGAAATCGGAATCGCCGGCGAACACCTGCCCTTCGGCCAGCGCGACGGCCTTGCCGCCAAACCCGCCGACCTGCTCGAGCGCGCGGATCCGCCCGGCCACTTCGCGGGTCGCGGCGCGCCGCACTTCGTCCTCGGTCGGTCCTTCGGCAATCAATTTGGCGATGATCTCGTCGAGCCGTTTTTCGACATAGGCCGGGTCGACCCCGGGCTTGACCGTCGCGGTCACCTCGAACACGCCAACGCGCTGGTACGGCTGCAGTCCGGCGGTCACTCCAACCGCCACTTTCTCATCGCGCACCAAGGCGTTGTCGAGCCGTGAGCTCGACAGTCCGCCGAGGATCGACGCGCCCAGGTCAAGCGCCGCCAGCTGTCCGTCGAGCAATCCCGGGACCGCCCAGTCGCGCTGGATCTGGACCGCCGCAACGCGGTCTTTCATGACCATCAACTTGGGCGCCGCCAAGGTCGGCACCGACGCCGCTGCCGGGACGTTGGTCGGGCCGCTGCGGATCGCTCCAAAATAGCGCTCGACCAGCGGCTGGGCTTCGGCCGTGGTGATGTCGCCGGCCAGCACCAGCACCGCATTATTGGGGCCGTATTTGTTCATGAACCAGCGTTTGACGTCGGCCAGGCTGGCGGCGTCGAGATCGGCCATCGAGCCGATCGTTTCGTGGTGATACGGGTGCCCTTCCGGGAACAGCGCCTTGTAGACTTCTTCGTCGACCAGGCCACCGGGCTGGTTGTCGCCCTGGCGCTTCTCGTTCTGGACCACACCGCGCTGGTTATCGAGCTTGGTCTGGTCGATCGCTCCGAGCAGATAGCCCATGCGATCGGATTCCATGAAGAGGGCGCGCTCGAACCCGGCCTTGGGCACAGTCTCGAAATAATTGGTCCGGTCGAACCAGGTCGTGCCGTTGTAATCGGTCGCCGCGATCTGCTGTAGATATTTGAAATAATCGTCGGGCATATTGTCCGACCCGTTGAACATCAGATGCTCGAACAGGTGGGCGAACCCGGTCTTGCCCTTGGGTTCGTCCTTCGATCCGACATTGTACCAGGTGCTGATCGCGACCACCGGCGCCTTGTGATCTTCGTGGACGATCACCGTCAGGCCGTTGGCGAGGCGGAAGATCTGGTGCGGAATGTCGACTTGCTTGACCAGCATCGTGACCGGGGCGACGACCGTGATCGGCGCTTCGACCAGCGGTGTTTGGGCGACCGGCAATTGGGCCGGCGGCAGCGGCGGCGGCGGCGCCCGCTTGGCCTGGCCGGTGGCCGAGAAAGCGGCGAGCGCGGACGCGGTGACCAGCAAAAGGGCGAGGCGGCGCCGGGATTTCGGCGGGAAAGTGACGGGCATGAACTTGCAAACTCCGGGAGATTTTCGAATCTGGCCGGGACCTTAGCCATGCGCGCGTGGCGCGCAACGGCGCTCGATCGGGGCGTCCCATTATTCGACCAACGGCCGGCAGCGATTGCAACGCCGTAACCGATCCAACGGTATCGCCGGTTATTAGGGACCAGCTTTGCAGGCGGGGCGGTCGCTGTCGGCGATTGCTCGGGCCTTCTGGTTTTGATCCGGGCCCTGTTCGACCACGGCCACAACGCACGCCGGCGGCGCCAGCCTGACCACCACCAGATCGCTGCGGTCCGGCCGGGCCGAGCCCGCGGCGACGCTCAGGCGGACGATCAGCGCGTGGGGGCTGTCCGGCTTCAGGCCGCGCCACTCGGCCACCTTGCCGAGGCTGTTGAAGGCACCTTTCGCAACCAGGCTCGACAGTTTGAGCTGGGAACGCCGGCCGTCGGGCGCGATAATCACGATGTCCTGTCGCAGATCGCTTTCACTGGTCTCCAGCGCAAAACCGGCCGGCCCGGCACAGCGCCGCCGCCAATAGCCGCCCTCCTCGACATTTTGCTCGAGGAGCTTGCACGAACCAGGATCGACCGACGTGTAGCGGCTGCTCTCCGGCAATCGCGATGGGGGTGTCCCGGCCTCACCTGCCGTCGGTGGGTTGGCGACCTCGGCCATGCCATCGGCTGGTTGGTCGGGAGATTTGACGGCGGGCGGTAGCTTGGCCGTGGCCGTTTCGTCCGCCTCGCCTTGCCGCGAACCACAGCCGGCCAACAGCAGCAGGCAAAGTCCTGCCCATGCCCGCGCCCGGTTCTTGTCCATCACCACCGTTTCAGTAGCCGTTGCCATTCAGCGGACCGGAATCGCTCCGTTGAGGATATCGCCGAGCCCGAATTTCTTGCGCTTCTTCGGCGGCTGGCCGGGATCGTTCGCGCCCGCTGCGCCGTGCATGCCGCCCATCGCGCCCATTCCGCGCATCATCGACGCGCCGGTCTTGAAGCGCACCTTGGCGGTCCATTTGGGCGCCTTGGGATTGTCCGAGAAATAGGCTTCGGGACCATAGCCGATCATCGTCACCATGCCCGCCGGCGAGGCCGCTGCGACTTCGGCCGGGAGCAGGCATTCGGCAGTCGTTGGCGGCAGCACCGCGCCGGTGCCGATTAGCCGCCTGACCTCGGCCGGGGCGAGGTAATCGAGCATGGTGAAGGCCGCAGCGGCCTTGCCCGAGCTCCACATCAGCACGTCGCCGTTGCCCGATGATCCGAACATCGCCAGCGCATAGCCGGTCGCGGTCGGCGCCGGGCGCCACACCAGCCGGCTGGCGCCGGACGGCAGCGCGCCCGCCTCGGTCAGGCCAAGCGCCGGCATGAAGTCCTGCCCGGCGCCGAGCGTGAAGGCGATCGGCGGCGAATAATTGCCCTCGACCCGGTGCCCGCCGGCGAGCGAACCGGCCGCCGGTACCGCGCGCGAATCCCTCGCGTTGGGCCATTCGCCGTAACCGGGCGCGCTGCCCGGGCCGGGGCGGACCGCCGCCCGCGCATGATTGGCCATCGCCGCCATGCCTGGCGGGACCTGTCCGGCGGCGAGCTTGGAAAAGTCGATCACGGTCGGCTGGTTGGGCCCGACATGCTCGCCGCAGCCCCAATAGATCAGCATCCGTCCCTTGGGCCGTTCCATGTTGGGCGGCATGCCCGGGTTCGACTTGCGCGGCGCCGCCACCGCCGGCGTGACCAGTGGCAGCGCCGGGCCCATCGCCAGCCCGGTCGGCGGCAAATGGTCGGCGGTCGGCGCGCCAACCGGCCTGGTCCGCGACGCCAGCCGCAATTCGAGCGTGTGGGCGACCTGCGACTGGCCCGACATCATGCCCATGATCTGCGACATGCTCGGCCGCGCCCCGGCGGTCATCCCGGCGCCGAGCCCGCTCTGGGTCGCGGCATCCATCCAGTAGGTCGCGATCGGCGGCGGTGCCTTAGCCGGCGGCGCGGCATAGGCCGCCACGGCCAGCGCCGCGAGCGATGCGGTGCCCAGCAAAATCATCGGTTTCATTGCAGCCCCCCACGGATCAAGCGGCCCGACTATCCGCGAAGCTCGCGCTCGCTTCAACCCTCTGCTAGCGCGCCCGTGAAAAGACCAAGGCCTCAATGACCAAGCTCGCCCGCATCCGCAATTTCTCGATCATCGCCCATATCGACCATGGCAAGTCGACCCTCGCCGACCGCCTGATCCAGGCCACCGGCGGGCTGACCACGCGCGAGATGACGGGCAACGCCCAGGTGCTCGACAATATGGATATCGAGCGCGAGCGCGGCATCACGATCAAGGCCCAGTCGGTCCGGCTCGAGTGGCAGGCGGCCGACGGCGAGCATTACGAGCTCAACCTGATGGACACCCCGGGCCACGTCGATTTCGCCTACGAAGTGTCGCGCAGCCTGGCCGCGTGCGAAGGCGCGCTGCTGGTTGTGGATGCAGCGCAGGGGGTGGAGGCGCAGACCCTCGCCAACGTCTACCAGTCGATCGAGCACGACCATGAGATCGTGCCCGTCATCAACAAGGTCGACCTGCCGTCCGCCGACCCCGAGCGGGTCAAGCAGGAGATCGAGGACATCATCGGCCTCGACGCCAGCCACGCGGTCCTCGCCTCCGCCAAGACCGGCATCGGCATCGAGGAGGTCCTCCAGGCGATCGTCGACATCATCCCGCCGCCCAAGGGCGACCCCGACGCGCCATTGAAGGCGATGCTGGTCGATAGCTGGTACGACCCCTACCTCGGCGTGGTCATCCTCGTCCGGGTCATCGACGGCACCATCCGCAAGGGCGCGCAGGTCCAGTTCATGGCCGCGGGAACTACGCACCTGGTCGACCGGGTCGGCTGCTTCCGCCCCAAGATCGAGCAACTGACCGAGCTCACCACCGGCGAGATCGGCTTCATCACCGCCCAGATCAAGGAAGTCGCCGAGACCCGCGTCGGCGACACCATCACCGATGCCAGGCGCCCCGCGGCCCACGCTCTCCCCGGCTTCAAGCTGGTCCAGCCGGTGGTCTTCTGCGGCCTCTTCCCGACCGACGCCGCCGACTTCGAAAAGCTCCGCGACTCGCTCTACAAGCTGCGCCTCAACGACGCCTCGTTCAGCTTCGAGATGGAGACCAGCGCCGCGCTCGGTTTCGGCTTCCGCTGCGGCTTCCTTGGCCTGCTCCACCTCGAGATCATCCAGGAGCGCCTAACCCGCGAGTACGATCTCGACCTGATCACGACGGCGCCAAGCGTGGTCTACAAGATCCACCTCAGCCACTCGAAGACCGAGGCGGCGCAAATCATCGACCTCCACAACCCGGCCGACATGCCCGACCCCAACCGCATCGAGACCATCGAGGAGCCGTGGATCGAGGCGACGATCTACGTCCCCGACGAATATTTGGGCTCGGTGCTCAAGCTCTGCCAGGACCGCCGCGGCATCCAGAAAAACCTCACCTACGTCGGCCACGGCCAGAGCACCCGCGCCCTCCTCACCTACGAGCTGCCATTGAACGAGGTGGTGTTCGACTTCTACGACCGCCTCAAATCGATCAGCCGCGGCTACGCCAGCTTCGACTACCACCCGATCGGCAATCGCGAGGGCGACCTGGTCAAGATGACCATCCTGGTCAACGCCGAGCCGGTCGACGCGCTGAGCATGATCGTCCACCGCGCCAACGCCGAAGCGCGAGGGCGGGGCATGTGCGAGCGCCTCAAGGAGCTGATCCCCCGCCACCTCTTCAAAATCCCCATCCAGGCGGCGATCGGCGGCAAGATCATTGCCCGCGAGACGATTGCAGCGTTGAGGAAGGATGTGACGGCGAAGTGCTATGGCGGGGATGCTACTCGGAAGCGGAAGCTGCTGGAGAAGCAGAAGGAGGGTAAGAAGCGGATGCGGGAGTATGGGTCCGTTTCCATTCCTCAGGAGGCGTTTATTGCGGCCCTGCGGATGGGCGACGAAAGCTAGCGCTTCCGCCTGCAGCCCCGCAACGATCGCATATCACGCGTATGGTTTGGGTCATCTGCGATTCTGTACCGATTTGGTTATGTATAGGAAAATGTTTTTTTGCCCGGAGCGCCGAGAGCAAGGCCGCAGGCGTGCAACGCCACGCGGACTTCATCGAGAGACGCGCAGCGGCCCGGCTGCGGCGCAGCCGCGCATCGAGTCATGGGATTCACTCCCGTGACCGCCTCCTCTCTCGGGACAGCCCTTAACATGCGGCAACCCAAGACGGGCTGACTTGTTGTGCCAATGAATGCACAAGCGGGGGAACGATGGCGCGCAAGGCAGAACAGGATCCGGAGCTTATGCCCAATGGCGCACCCGCGCGCGTCAACGACGGCCCGCGCCTGCCGCCGGACTCCGCCGTTACCGCTTACCCCGAGGGCCTGTCGCCCGAGATGTTCTCGCCGCTGGGCATGCTTGGGCTGGCCGACGAGCTGCCGGTGATGGTGTCCTATTTCGACCGCGAAATGCGCTTCCGCTTTCTCAACAAGGCGCTGGCCGAGTGGCTCGAGCGGCCGCGGCCCGAGATTCTCGGCCAGCCGCTGGTCGCGATCATCGGCGAGGACGAGTTTGGCGAGCGCGAGCCGTTGATCCGCGCCGCGCTGGCGGGCGAGCGGCGAGCGGTCAGCACGACCTTCGAGCATCCCACCCGCGGCACGTTGGCGCTGCAGTCGGAATATATTCCGTGGCGCGATTCGCGCGGGGACGTGCTTGGCTTGATCGCGCTGACCAGCGACGTCACCGAGCAGCGCGCGGCCGAGCGGGCGATGAAGGAGAGCGAGGCGCGCTTCCGCCGCATCGCCGATTCGGCGCCGGTCATGATGTGGGTCACCCGGCTCGACCGCAGCCGCGATTTCGTCAACGACGCTTATGCCGAGTTCGTCGGGCTCAGCCGCGAGGAGGCACGGGTCTATGACTGGACGCGCTCGATCCATCCCGATGACTTCGAACGGCTGATTGGCGAGAGCATGGCCGGCGAGGCGAGCCTGAAGCCGTTCTCGCTCGAGGCGCGCTTCCGCCGCGGCGACGGCCAGTATCGCTGGCTGCGCAGCGTGTCGTCGCCGCGCTTCAACGCCGACGGGGCGCTGGCCGGGTTCATCGGGGTCGCCAACGACATTACTTTGGCCAAGGAGGCCGAGGGCGAATTGAAGGCCCAGGTCGAGGAGCGCACCGCCTTGCTGTCGCAGAGCGAGGCGCGGTTCCGCGCGATCTTCGACACGGTGCTCGAAGTGCTGGTGCTGCTAACCCCCGACGGCACCATCATCGAATTGAACCGCAAGGAAGCGACCTGGCGCGATCCGGAGCCGGACAATGCGGTCGGCAAGAAGATCTGGGACGCGCCGACTATGCGGGCCTATCCGCAGCACATCCCGTTGATGAAGCAGGCGATCAAGCAGGGCGCCAAGGGCGTACTGTTCAACGAGGAAGTGACGATGGACCGCAGCGGAGTCGCGTCCGCTTATCTCGACATTTCGGTGCAGCCAGTGCGCGACGCCGACGGGACGATCATCTATTTGTTGTTCGAGGCGCGCGACATCACCGATTTGAAAGCGGCCCAGGAACAGCTTCGCCAGAGCCAGAAGATGGAAGCGCTCGGGCAATTGACCGGCGGCATCGCCCACGATTTCAACAATCTGCTGACGGTGGTCGTTGGCGGCCTCGATATTGTCGCCAAGCGGGCTGAGGACGAGAAGCTCAAACGCTATGCGGTCAACGCGCTGTCGGCGGCCGAGCGCGGCGCGCGCCTGACCGGCCAGCTTCTCGCCTTCAGCCGGGTCCAGCGGCTCGAAGTGCTGCCGACGCCGGTCGTGCCGCTAATCGTCAACATGCGGCCGCTGCTGCGCAACGTGCTCGGCCCGGGGATCGAGAAGCGCTTCGACCTCGATAATGACGAGTTGCCGGTGATGGTCGATCCGACCCAGCTCGAGGTCGCCGTGCTCAACCTCGCGATCAACGCCCGCGACGCGATGCCCGACGGTGGCGTGCTAACCTTCCGCACCCGCCCGGTCCGCTTCGACAATGACGCCGAGCTCGCCGATGGCGACTATATCGAGCTGTCGATTACCGACACCGGCACCGGCATGACCGATGAGGCCGCGGCGCGCGCGTTCGAGCCGTTCTTCACCACCAAGGAAGTCGGCAAGGGCACCGGCCTCGGCCTGTCGATGGCCTATGGCATGGCGCGCCAGTCGGGCGGCATCGCCCGCATCGACAGCACGCCGGGGGTCGGGACCACGGTCAAGATGTACTTCCGGCTGGCCGAGCAACCGGTGGCCGCCGCCGACCCGGCCGGCCAGGAGGCCGATCACCAGCCGATCGAGGCGAGCGATGCATCGGTGCTGGTGATCGACGACGACCCCGACGTTCGCGGCTTCATCGTCGCCAGCCTCGAGGAGCATGGCTATCGCGTGCGCGAGGCGAGCGACGGACCGAAGGGTTTGAAGGCGGTCCGGCAGGAACGGCCCGACCTGGTCATCCTCGACTTCATCATGCCCGGCCTGTCGGGCGCGGAAGTCGCCAGCCGGATCCTGTCTGAACAGCCCGACCTGCCGATCCTGTTCGTGTCCGGGTACAGCGAAACAGAGGCTGTCCGCCGCGTCGCGCCCGATGCGCCGTTGCTGACCAAGCCGTTCCGCGCCGCGGCGCTCGACGAGGCGGTGCGCAAAGCCCTCGCCGGCAAATAGCCCCGTTCGAAGGGCTCAGCCGGCCATCCGTTTTTGGCGGAGGCCGAGGACCATCTGGTTGGCGCGCTCGTAGGACAACGGGCGGCCGAACAGATAGCCCTGGATGATGTCGCAGCCGAGATCGCGCATGCGCTCGAAATCCTCGGCGGTCTCGACGCCCTCGGCGGTGACGTTCATGCGGAAGCTCTTGGCGAGCTGGACGATCGACTGGATGATCGCGACATTCTCCGGGCGAGTGCCGGCTTCGCGAACGAAGCTGCCGTCGATCTTGAGCTTGTGGAACACCGCCTTGTTCAAATAGCCGATCGAAGAATAGCCGGTCCCGAAATCGTCGAGCGCGATTCCGACGCCGAGCGCGCGCAGGCGCTTGAGCACGTCGAGCGTGGCGCCATTGTCGCCGAGGAACACGCCTTCGGTGACCTCGAGCTCGATGCGGTTGCCGGGCACCTTGTGACGGGCCAGCGCTTCGCTGACGGTGTTGGGCAGGCCGGCGAGGATGATCTGCTTGGGGCTGATGTTGAGCGCGAGCGTGATCGGCTCGGGCCAGGTCGCGACTGCGCGACACGCTTCCTCGATCACCCATTCGCCGATCACCGGCATCAGCCCGGCCTCCTCGGCGACCGGGATGAAGACGTTGGGCGGGACCAGCCCGCGCTGCGGATGATTCCAGCGGATCAGCGCTTCGAAGCCGATCAGTTGCTGGTCCTTGGCCTTGACCAGCGGCTGGAAGGCCAAGTGGAACTGCTTCGACGCAATCGCCTGGCGAAGGTCATTCTCGAGCCGGACGCGGTCTTCCTGTTCGGACTGCAATTCGGACGAGAAATAGCGCGCGATGCCGCGGCCGGCGCCCTTGGCTTCGTACAGCGCGAGGTCGGCCTTGAGGATCAGGTCGTCGACTGTCGCCCCGTCGATCGGGCCGAACGCGCAGCCGATCGAGACGCCGATCCGAATTTCGGTCTGGTCGATCATGTAGGGCTCGCCGACCGAGCTGATGATGCGGTCGGCCATCAGCTCGACCTGGCGGCGGGCCTGGGCGTCGATCACGACGATTGCGAACTCGTCGCCGCCCATGCGGCCGACATGGCCGTCGGCACCGACTTCATCGACCAGCCGCTTGGCAACCGCGCGCAGCACGGCGTCGCCCTTGGGGTGGCCGAAGGTATCGTTGACCGGCTTGAAACCGTCGAGGTCGAGGAACAGGATCGCGCAAGGAACATTGCCGACGGTCGCGGCGCGCAGTGCCTCGCCGAGCAATTGGCGGACCCGGCCGCGGTTGGGCAGGCCCGACAGCACGTCGACATTGGCGAGATGGGTCAGGCGCTCCTGGGTCTGGCGAATTTCGGTAATGTCGGAGCCGACCCCGCGGAAGCCCTCGAAGCGCCCGGCGGTGTCGATGATCGGGTCACCCGCGATCGAAATCCAGCGCTCGCCGCGCGCGGTCTTGAGCTCCATCTCGAGTGAATTGAACGGCTGCTTTTCGAGCAGCAGCCGGCCCAGCTCGGCATTGCCGCCGAGCAGCGAGGGCAGCGAGTGACCGAGCAACTGGCTCGCCGGCCGGCCCATCAGGGCGCTCATCCGCGAGGAGATGTACGAGACGCGGTTTTCGGCATCGACCTGCCACAGCCAGCCGACGCCGCGCTGCTCATATTCCTGCAGGAGCAAGCTCGCGCTTTCGCTCTGCGAGCCGAAATCGGCGTTGGTCTTCAATTGGTGGAACGCCCAGCGGGCGACCGCCAGCACGCCGAAAATCGCGACCCCGAGGGTGTACAGGATCGACAGCATGTGCGGGAACGGAATGGTGTTGCGGCCGAGCAGCAGGACGACGCTGACGCCGCCGGTGAAGGCCGACATCCACGCCGTGACGCAGGCCGGGACCACGACCAGGCCAAGCGCGCCGATGCCGAGACCGGCCATCAGCGAGGCGGCGATGACCTGGGTGCCGGGATCGAGTTGGGTGAACACCCACAAGGGCAGGCTGAGCCACAGGCCGGCGCGCAAGGTGACGTCGCCGATCATCTGCCATTGCGGCACTTGGTGCCCCGAGCGGCCGACATGAGTGACGGCCTGAGTGCGGGCGAGTTGCATCGCGGCGAGATTGAACAGCACGACCGCGCCGACCCACGGCAGCAGCCAGGTGACGTCGACTTCGCCCCACAGGACGGCCGCCATCATCAGCGCGCCGACGATATTGGCGGCGGCGAAGAATGGCGCGAGCTGGGCGCGCGAGATCAATTGGACGTCCTTCAAGGGCGAGCTTTCACCCTCGCCCTTGCGGCTGGTCAGACCGAGTGACTCCCCACCTGGAAGACGGGCAGAGATCATCCTTTTGTAGCGATCTGGTGCTTCGTACATCCGCCTGCGGTTCCCGTCCGACGATTGTGGTAGCGCAAAGAGCGTTTAAGGGCGGTTAAAGCCGAAGGTCGGCGACCCGACAGAAACTGCCGCTTCAGAACACCGAATTACTTGTTTAGCCCGAGTGGATCGAGCGCGCGGACGACCATCGGATGGTAGAGCGGCCGCGCCTTGGCATAGATTCGAACGGCGATCGGCCGGCCCCAGCTCGAATCGGCGGCCAGCGCCTTGATCAACGGCTTGACGAATTTGCCGCGGCCCTGGGTGGTCAGGAATTGTTCGAGCGAAGGGACCGCGGGGTCGTAGCGACCGGCCACCGCCAGATCGAGCCAAGCATAGCGGATTTCCATGTTGCTGGCCTGGTTGAGGCCGAACGCCTGGTTGAGCGCGTCGAGGCGAGCGGTCGGCAGCTTGCGCGGCAGCTGGTTGAGGAAGCGCAGCCGCTCGTCGGTGGTCCAATGCGACCAGGCGGACGTATCCGGTGCCGCGCCGCCGTTGAACGCCGCGACCGCCCGATCGACCGCGGCGAACGCCTGCGGGTCGGGCTTGACCATGTTGGGCGGAATCCCCGGCTGGTAGACCCAACGGTCGAGCATCAATCTCTGTTCGAGCGCCTGGTCACCCTTGACCAGATGCTGGCGCAGGTCGGCGAGGAACATCGCCGAGGTCACCGGCTGGAACATGTGGCGCTCGAACCAGCCCTTGAGATAGGCGTCGAACCGCTCGCGCCCGACTACGGATTCGATCGTGCGCAGGAATGCCGCGCCTTTCTCATAAGCGATGTCGGTCAGGCCCTCGTCCGGATGGCGCCCGCTGAGGTCGAGGTGGAGGCGCGTGTCGGGGCCATTCGGGCCGCCATTTTCCTTGACCGCCTGGTTGAGTGCATCGACCCCGAGCGTGACCTGCTGGGCCGCGACCTTGCGGCCGTAAAGCTCCTCGACCACGCGCCGTTCGGCATACGTCGTCATGCCTTCGTTGAGCCAGAAGTCGGACCAGGTGGCATTGGTCGCGAGATTGCCCGACCAGCTATGCGAGAGTTCATGCGCGACCAGGCTGACGAGGCTCTTGTCGCCGGCGATGAAGGTCGGCGTGAGGAAGGTCAGGGTCGGGTTTTCCATCCCTCCCAACGGAAAGGACGGCGGCAATACGAGCAGGTCGTAGCGGCCCCAGCGATAGGGCCCGTACAGCTTCTCGGCGGCCGAAATCATCTTTTCGGTGTCGGACAGTTCGGCCGCGGCGGCGTTAAGCATGCTGGGCTCGGTCCACACGCCGGAGCGCGGGCCGAGCGACTTGAACGCGAGATCGCCGACCGCAATCGCGATCATGTACGGCGCGACGCTGTGGTCCATGCGGAACTTGAACACGCTCTCGCCGCCCTGGGTGATCGGCTCGGCGCCGCGCGGTGCGCTCATCACCGCGGTGAGGCCGGCCGGGACGTGCGCGGTCGCTTCCCAGCTCTGGCGGATTCCGGGCGAATCCTGGGTCGGGATCCAGCTCCGGCTTTCGATCGCCTCGCCCTGGCTGAACAGGAACGGCCGCTTCTTGCCAGTGGTCTGCGCGGGGGTCAGCCACTGGAGCGCGCCGGCGTTGGGCGCGCTCTTGTAGCGGATGGCGATCCGCTTGGTGTCCGGGCCAAGCGTGATCGCCAGCGGCGCGCCGAGTTTGCCGACCGCTGCGCCGACCTTCCACGCGAGCGGATGCGAGCCGTCGGTGACGGACAGGATTTCCAGCCTGTTGTCGTCGAGGATGATCTGTTTGGCGTCGGGCTTGCGGTCGATGTCGAGGACCGCGGTTCCGGCGATGCGCCGGCTGTCGAAATCGACATCGAGATCGAGCGCTACATGATGGACCCGCGCTTCGAGCGGCTGGGCGAAGCTGTGGACGTCCTTGGCGTCGGGCGTGGCGAGGATCGGCGCGATCTGCGCCGCGTCGGCCGGTGCCGCGGGCGAACTGCCCGGTTCGGCCACCTTGCACGAGGCCGTCAGCGACACAGCGGCCAGCGTCGCTGCTCGAGCGCCAAATTTCATGATGATGCTTTCCTCAACCGGACTCGGCTATGCCAACGTAGATCGAGCGCTTCGGTGCCGCGAGAACCCGCCGGACCATCGGTTCGAAGACCGACAGCGGGGCGCTGTCGTAGGCCGGATCGAACGCCGTCTGGTCGTACAATTCGCAGAATCGCGCGGTATCCTCGAAGTGGGGATGGCCGCGAAAGCCCTCGCGCAGGTCGCGGTCGAGGCCGATGTAGTGGAAGAAATAATAGCCCTGGAAGATGCCGTGCTGCTCGGCGATCCAGCGCACGCGCTCATCGACGAACGGCTTGAGGATGGCGGCGCCGATGTCCGGGTGGTTGTAGGAGCCGAGCGTGTCGCCGATGTCGTGGAGCAGCGCCATCACGACATATTCCTCGTCCTCGCCGCCGCGCATGGCGCGGGTCGCGGTCTGCAGCGAGTGGGTCAGGCGGTCGACCGGAAACCCGCCGAAATCGCCTTCGAGCAGCATGAGGTGGGCGAGCACGCGGTCGGCCAGGCCCTGCGTGAACGGGACGAAATGGTCGGCGATCTTTGCCCAGTCCTCCGCCGTCCCCTCTGCCATGTGACGAAAGGTGGCGCGGTCGGCACGATCGTTCATTCGGGCAGCTCCTTCGGGCAGGCCTTTATCCAAGGTCGAAGCGGCTGGCCACCGCTTCCTGAGGTGGCGATGCGGCACGCGCCGTGGACCATCCCGTCACCCGCTTCTCGCAATGCCGAAAATCCCGGCCTATATCAGCGGCGATGGCGACAGACAGCGCGGCACTTGAACGGCGGCAGCGGCCGACGCGGCGGTTGAACCGGGCGAATGCGCCCCGGATCAAGTCGCCCGCGGCGCCGATTGCCGAGGGAATCGGGCTCGACCAGCCGTTTTTCGACGACAAGAACCGCGCCTTCTGGATCCTCCAGTCGGCCGGCTGGACCGGCTATTTCATCCTTCGCTCGCTGTCCGGCTTCGCCAACAACATGGGCTGGATGTTCATCATCCACACGCTGCTGCTGACCGCCACCGGCTATTCGCTGACGCTGTTGCTGGCGACCCTGTTCCGGCGCCTGATCGCGATGCGCGCGCTGCTCACGGTGGTGCTGTCGCTGGCCGCGGTGATGCTCGCTTCGACCGCTTTCTCGGCGATCGAGACGTGGAGCTATGCGACCTTCCTCAAGCCCGACGCGCGGCCGGTCGGCTTCGAATATCTCGGCGCGATCCTGCTCAACTTCTCGCTGCTCGCGGCGTGGGCGGCGCTTTATTACGGGATCAATTACTTCCTGCTGCTCGAGGAGCAGATCGACCAGCGCGAGC
>JBDTRT010000051.1:0-10447 GCA_039931595.1 Sphingomicrobium sp. | reverse complement strand
CGAGCACTTGGGGCAAGTGCGCTTGGCGCCCCATTCGGGCTTCACCATGGTGAGTGTTACTCCAGTTTCGGTAGCGTCGGCCGGCTCCGTGGGATGGTCCCCGGGATGCCCGACAGCATGCGGCGGGCGCCTTGCCATAGGCTTGGACCCCTGTCAAAGCGCGTCGCTTGACCGAGCATTCCGACAACGAAAATGTGGTTCGAGAGCGAATCCTGATTGCCGTCGATGGTCCCGGTGCGAGCGGCAAGGGGACGATTGCCCGGGCACTCGCCGATCATTTCAAGCGGCCGCTGATGGATACCGGCCTGCTCTACCGGGCGGTCGCGCTCAACCTGTGGCGCTGGGGCGGCGATCCGGGAAACGAGTTCGAGGCACTGCGGGCATGTGACGTCGCGGCGGTCGATCCCGACGATCCCGAACTGCGCAGCGAGCCGATCTCGACCATCGCCTCGCGAGTCTCGGCCTATCCCTCGGTCCGCGCTGCGTTGCTCGACCGCCAGCAGCAATTCGCCCAGCAGCCTGGCGGCGCAGTGCTCGACGGCCGCGACATTGGCACAGTCGTTGCGCCGGACGCCGACGCCAAGCTGTATGTCACCGCCATCGCCGAAGTCCGCGCCCAGCGCCGGGTTCGCGAACTGCTCGGACGGGGTCTGCCGGCGCATTATGACGATGTGCTGACCGACATCCGGGTCCGGGATGAGCGTGACAGCAGCCGCCAGGCGGCGCCGCTGCTGCAGTCGGCCGATGCGGTGCTGCTTGACACCACCGAGCTTGACGTCGACCAGGCCATCGCCGCCGCCATCCGGCTGGTCGAGGAGCTGCTCGCCAAGCGCTGATTCATGGCTTGCAGCGGACCGCCCAGATTAGCGCCGAGAGGCTGGTGATGAACGCGGCGAGACCGACCAGGGCAAGGGGATCGAGAACGAGCATAAGAGCGACTCCGAAGCGCCCTTGTTCCCTATCTGTTCTCATTGCGCAATAGGAAAATTCCTATCGCCAGGGATCGCTAGTGATCAATGATCGATGGATGTGACCGGCAGGCTGGCCGGGGTCGGTGTGGTGGTCGCAGGGGTCGCCGGCGGAGCGGGCGCAAGCCGCATGTCGGCGGTCGAGATGTTGGCCGAAGCGGGGACTGAGGCGGGGGCTACTACCGGGGCGAGATCGCCGGCGGCCGGTGCGCTGGGGCTGGAGCGGCGGCGAGCCGGACGTCGTCTACGGCCTCGGCCTTGGGATCGCGGCCGTAGACGTCATTGGCAAAGGCCAGCTGCCCGCCGTCTGAATGGGCCGTCAGATAGGTGATGAAAACTGGCACGCCCTGCTCGATCTGGACGTTCTGCTCGGGCTCGTCCGACGGCGCCACTGGCTCGCGCCCGAGAACCCACTGAGCGAGCCGCTTGGCATCCTCGAGCCGCACGCAGCCGAGACTGAAATTGCGCTTGTCCTTGGCGAACAGATTCTTGTGGGGGGTATCGTGCAGATAGATACCGAGGTCGTTGGCGAAACCGAACTTGATCGCGCCCATCATATTCCGCGGCCCAGGCAATTGACGCAGGTGAACGTCGGCGGTGCCGGCGGCGACCGCCTTCCAGTCGATCGTGCTGGGCTCGACCAAGGCTCCGCCCGCGGTCCAGTTGGTCGTCACTTGGTAACGGGCCTCGCGCAAGTAGGAGACGCCGCGCTTGATCACCAGCGGCGCGACCGCGCGCCGGGCGACGTCGGTCGGGATGTTCCAATAAGGGTTGAACGTCACGTAATGGATCGTGCCGGCGAGCAGTGGGGTCTGGGTGTCGCGCTTGCCGACGATGACCTTCATGGTGTCGGACACGCGGCCGTCGTCGTACATCCACAGTTGCGCGGTAGCGGCGTTGACGACGATGTAGCGGCCGGACGGCGGGATGATCCGCGCCCGCGCCAGATTGGCCACCACGCGCGGGTCGGGGGCAAGCGCCCCGAGCTGGGCACTGCCGCCCATCTGGGTAAGGGCGGCGTCGCGCAGCTGGCTGTAGAGCGGATTGACCGCGGCCACTGCCTGGACATGCTGGAGCAGCGACGGCGCCCTATTGGCGTCGATCAGCACCCGCTCGGCGGTCGGTTGCTTGGGTTCGAGCGCGCTGTCGCCATAGACGATGCCCGGCACCGGCGCCTTGAGGTTGCGGACATATTGCACCCACACCACCGAGAGCAGTTTCTCTTCGGCGAAATGGGGCGGGAGCTTGGCCGCCGCAGCGGTCGCCGTAGTGGTTACCGCCGGGCTGGCGGCGCGGGCCAGCGCGGCCTCGACCATGGTGGCCAGTTCGGGACCGTTGGCGAGGCCATCGAGCGGCGCGCGGCGGAGCATCCCCGGAAGCAGCTTGGCGGCTTCGGCCGAGGCGCCGTCGCGGAACCAGATCGGGGCGTTGGCGCGCTGCGCATAATAGATTTCGACCGCGGGCGCCGAGGGCAAAGCGACATTGGTCACCAGGGCCGGCGCAAGCGGAGCAGAAACGGGCGTCGAGACCGGCGCGGCGAGCATTGCGCTTTGCTGGGCAATCGCCGGCGCCGAGCCCAACAGCAGCGCCGCAGCGATCAGCCGCACTGGGCCAAGACCAGAATTTTGCCGATACTGCCCCACGAATTTAGCTCCCTGCACCCGCAACCTATAACGCGGCCCGCGCCCTCGTGGTCCGTGCAAATCAAGATAGTTGCCAAAAACTAACAGCTTGTGACCGCCGGGGCACAGTTTAGACGGCCGGCGGCTGCGGCGGGTAATCGCAAAAGTCGCAAAGAGTCGCGCTCGCCGCGCGCAAGAGACCGCGAAGCAGGCGAGCGGGGAAGGGGAGCGCTGTAGGTCATCGACTCACCCGCAGAATCTCACAGTCGGGGCCCTGTAGGACAGCGAATTCTCTCGCTCTCCTGGACCGCCGTGCAATGGTAAGCCGGCGTCGCAGTACCTAGCTCCTGTCCTGCAGGAGATCCGCATGAGTGACCGCGTCGACTATATTCCGCCCCGAGTATGGACCTGGAACCATGTCAACGGCGGCCAGTTCGCAAACATTAACCGGCCGATCGCCGGCGCGACTCACGACAAGCAACTGCCGGTCGGCAATCATCCGCTGCAGCTCTATTCGCTCGGGACCCCCAATGGGCAGTAGGTCACCATCCTGCTCGAGGAGCTGCTTGGCGCCCGCCACCGCGCGGCCGAATATGACGCTTGGCTGATCCGCATCATGGACGGCGACCAGCTCGGCAGCGGTTTTGTCGCCGTTAACCCCAATTCGAAGATCCCGGCGCTGGTCGACCGCAGCGGGCCGGAGCCAATCCGGCTGTTCGAGTCCGGAGCGATTCTGCTCTATCTGGCCGAGAAGTTCGGCGCCTTTTTGCCGGCATCGGGCGCGGCGCGGGCCGAGACCCCGTCGTGGCTGTTCTGGCAGATGGGCAGCGCGCCCTCGCTCGGCGGCGGGTTTGGGCATTTCTACGCTTATGCGCCGGAGAAAATCGAATATGCGATCGACCGCTATGCGATGGAGGTGAAGCGGCAGCTCGACGTGCTCGACCGGCAGCTGGCGGACCGCCCGTATATCGCTGGCCCCGACTACACCATCGCCGATATCGCGATCTGGCCGTGGTACGGTCAACTGGCGCAGGGAGCGGTCTACGACGCGGGCGAGTTCCTGTCGGTTGACGACTATCGCAACGTCCAGCGCTGGACGAAGGCGATCGCTGGGCGCCCGGCGGTGCAGCGCGGGCGGATCGTCAACAAGACCAGCGGCGGGCTCAGCGAGCAGCTCCACGAGCGCCACGACGCCAGCGATTTCGAGACCCGCACCGCCGACAGACTGGAGACCGCGGCCTAGTTCGCGTCAGTCCGGGCGGGGCCGCATTGCCCGTAGTGCTTGCCCCTCCGGCGCCGTTCGCATATAGCGCGGCCCGTTCGGCGGGCGCTTTTCAGCCTCGCGGCAAGCCCGTCCATTTGGCGAGCGCGTGCGGTGGCCCGGTTGTAGCCGGCCCCGTGGCGCGCTTTTCGTTTGAGACCAGCGGCGCCGCGACCAGCTCCAGCATTCACCGGATGCCGCGCTTGCATGGTGCAATCGCGGCAACTCGGGTTTGACCAAGTCCGCAGAAGAAGGCCGGCATGGCGCCGGCTGCGCGGCAGACCCAATGATACGGAAGACATCTGTTTATGGCGACCACGGCATTTCCGACCCGCGACGATTTCGCGGCCCTGTTGAACGAGAGCCTCGGCGGCGAAAACGAAACCTTCGAAGGCAAGGTCGTCAAGGGCATCGTGACCGGGATCGAGAACGATCTGGCAGTGATCGACGTGGGGCTGAAATCCGAAGGGCGGGTGTCGTTGCGCGAGTTCGCGCTGCCCGGCCAGAAGGCCGAGCTGAAGGTTGGCGACGAAGTCGAAGTCTATGTCGACCGGGTCGAGAATAGCGCCGGCGAAGCGATGCTCAGCCGCGACCGCGCGCGCCGCGAAGCCGCGTGGGACAAGCTCGAAAAGGAATTCGAAAAGGGCGAGCGGGTCGAGGGTGTGATCTTCGGCCGGGTCAAGGGCGGCTTCACCGTCGACCTCGGCGGCGCCGTGGCGTTCCTTCCCGGCAGCCAAGTCGATATCCGCCCGGTGCGCGACGTCGGCCCGCTGATGGACTTGCCGCAGCCGTTCCAGATCCTGAAGATGGACCGCCGCCGCGGCAACATCGTCGTGTCGCGCCGCGCGATCCTCGAGGAAACCCGCGCCGAGCAGCGTTCGGGCCTGATCATGAGCCTGGCCGAGGGCCAGGTGATCGAAGGCGTGGTCAAGAACATCACCGATTACGGCGCGTTCGTCGACCTCGGCGGGATCGACGGCCTGCTCCACGTCACCGACATCAGCTACAAGCGCGTCGGCCACCCGAGCGAAGTCATCAACATCGGTGATACGGTCAAGGTCCAGATCGTCCGCATCAACCGCGAGACCCAGCGCATCAGCCTCGGCATGAAGCAGCTCGAAAGCGATCCGTGGGACGGCGCCGCGACGCGCTATCCGATCGAGGGCACGTTCAAGGGCCGGGTCACCAACATCACCGAATATGGCGCGTTCGTCGAACTCGAGCCGGGCATCGAGGGCCTCGTCCACGTGTCCGAGATGAGCTGGACCAAGAAGAACGTCCACCCCGGCAAGATCGTCAGCACGTCGCAGGAAGTCGACGTCAAGGTGCTCGAGGTCGACGAGGAGAAGCGCCGGATTTCGCTGGGCCTCAAGCAGGCGCAGTCGAACCCGTGGGCGGACTTCGCCGACAAGCATCCGATTGGCTCGACGGTCGAGGGTGAAGTCAAGAATTCGACCGAGTTCGGCCTGTTCGTCGGCCTCGACGGCGACGTCGACGGAATGGTCCACATGTCCGACATCGCCTGGGGCGTTTCGGGCGAGGAAGCCTTGAAGCTCCACCACAAGGGCGAGACCGTCAGCGCCCAGGTGCTCGACATCGACGTCGAGAAGGAGCGCATCAGCCTTGGCATCAAGCAGCTCGAGCGCGGCGGCGTCACCGCGGCCGGCAGCGCGTCGGGCGGCGGCGGAGTCAACAAGGGCGAGACGGTCACCGTCAACGTCCTCGAAGTGCGCGACGGTGGGCTGGAAGTGCAGGTCGGCGACGGCGGCGTGACCGGCTTCATCAAGCGCACCGACCTTGGCCGCGACCGCGACGAGCAGCGCCCCGAGCGCTTCCAGGTCGGCCAGAAGCTGGACGCGCTGGTGATCGGCTTCGATCGCTCGAAGAAGCCCAACTTCTCGGTCAAGGCGCTGCAGATCGCCGAAGAGAAGCAGGCGGTCGCGCAATATGGTTCGTCGGATTCGGGCGCGTCGCTCGGCGACATCCTCGGCGAAGCGCTGAAGCAGGCCAAAAAGGACTAGCCGGCGACGAAGGACGGGTCGGGATTGCACCGTAATTGCCACTGGCGTTGAATCCGGTTGCGAAAACGGGGCTTTCCTGACAGCGTATAGTCTACGGGCTCGAGGCGTTGGGGAACGCCGGCCCACTGCAAAAGGTGTGGGCAGGATGATCCGGTCTGAACTTGTCCAGAAGCTGTGCGGGGATTTTCCCGGGCTGACCCAGCGTGAAGTCGAAAGCGTGGTCGGCGCGATCTTCGATTCGATCACCGAACAGCTCGCCAGCGGCGGCCGCGTCGAATTACGCGGCTTCGGCGCCTTTTCGACCCGCCAGCGCGACGCCCGCGTCGGGCGCAATCCGCGCACCGGCGAAGCGGTCGACGTCGACGCCAAGCGCGTGCCCTATTTCAAGCCGGGCAAGGAAATGCGCGAGCGGCTCAACCTGCACGAAGTCACCGCCGAATAAGCGGTCGCTGCGGCGCCTCAGCCTTTCGATTCGAGCACGGCGGCGACTTGCAGTTCGCCGCTAGATGCGCATGGTTCGCGCCAATGCGGACGTGGCGGAATGGTAGACGCTGGAGACTTAAAATCTTCTGCCCCCACTAGGGCGTGCGGGTTCAAGTCCCGCCGTCCGCACCAAAAACGCTCCGAGTTGGAGGAAATTCTTAAGCCTCCGTGGTTTAGCATCGGGCGGTGACAAGCTCGGTCAACTATGCGGGGGGAGCGCAAACCGCACCCTTTTCAATGACGCGCCGCCGCGCGCTGATGCTCGCGATCCTGATCGCGGCGGTGCTGCTGCTGATCTGGAACGGCAGCAATCTGTTCCGACAGCTGATCTCGGCCGGATCCGACATCGGGCGCGTGGCGCGGGTCGCGAGCATCGCCTTGACCCTCAATGTCGCGCTGATCCTGTTCGGCTGGCGGCAATACGCCGATTTACTCCACGAAGCCGAGCTTCGTGCCGATGGCGAACGGCGCGCCGCGATTCTCGCTTCGACCGACACCCATACCGGCCTGCTCAACCGCAAGGGCTTCGCCGACCGCGCCCAGGCGCTGTGCACCAAAGCCTCAGAAGAAGGGCGCGATCTCGCCATCCTGTCGGTCCAGATCAACCGCTTCAAGGCGGTCAACGACCGCCATGGCTATGAAGTCGGCGACACCTTGCTGCGCGCGCTCGCCGAGGCGATGACTGGTGCGCTTGACCCGGGATCGGAGGTTGCCCGCCTCAGCGGCGACGAGTTCGGGATCGCGATCGCGCTCAACCCGGCGCATCGTGATCGGGCGGAGCGGGCAGCGGAGCGGGTCCTGAAGGCCATCACCACGCCCTTTTTGATCGACGAGCGAGTAATCCAGATCGGGGCTTTCGCCGGCATTGCCGCGGCGTCGGCGTCGAGCGTGCAAATCCCCGACTTTCTGCGCCGCGCCGACATTGCGATGGAGCACGCCAAGAGCGGCCGCTCGGCCCGGCCGGTGTGGTTCGATGACGGCATGGAGCGCGCTTTGATCGCCCAGAGCGAGATCGAGCAAGGCATTCGCCATGGCCTCGAGCACGACCAGTTCGTGCCGTTCTTCGAGCCGCAGATGAACCTCGCGACCGGCGAGATCATCGGCTTCGAAGTGCTGGCGCGGTGGATCCACCCATTGAGCGGCACGATCCTGCCCGAAAAATTTATCGCTGTTGCCGAGGAAATCGGGCTGATCGGGCGCCTGTCCGAGAAGGTCATCGCCGCCGCTTTGGCGCAGGCGGTGAACTGGGACCCGGCGATCAAGATCTCGGTCAACATCTCGCCGGTCCAGCTGACCGACGCGTGGCTGGCGCAGCGCATCGTCCGGCTGCTGACCGAGATCGGCTTTCCGGCCGAGCGACTGGTGGTCGAGATTACCGAAAGCTCGCTGTTTGCCGACATCGACTTGGCGCGCTCGATCGTCACCAGCCTCAAGAACCAGGGCATTCGCCTCGCGCTCGACGATTTCGGCAGCGGCTTCTCGTCGTTGTCACACTTGCGGTCCCTGCCGTTCGACGTGATCAAGATCGATCGCAGCTTCGTCTCCAACCTGCATTCGAACAAGGAAAGCAGCGCGATAATCGGCGCTGTGACGACCCTCGCCAACGCGCTCAAGGTCCCAGTCTATGTCGAGGGGATCGAGACCGAGGCGGCCCACGCAGCGGTGCTCGGGCTTGGCTGCGCGGTCGGCCAGGGCTGGTATTTCGGCAAGCCGATGACCGGCGAGCAAGCGGCCGAACTGCTCGAGCGGCGGGGCCAGCCCGAACGGCCCGCCAAGCGCCGGGCGGCAAGCGCCTAAAACTGACTCGTCACTGTTGCTTCCTGGCCTTCTGTCCCGCTCGGGGACGGCAGGACACGAGGCCCGCTGCGCGAGGTTGTGGGGATGGTAAAAACTATATTAAGACTTGGCCATGGCTGCCGCTTTCCGCGCTGTTGCATCGACCACCGTCCGACCGGTTCACCCGGCGTTGGGCCGGGCCAGCTCGCTTGAAGGATTGCAGCGCTGCATTCGCCGGTCGCCGCGGGCGATGGCCACGATTGCGCCGCGTCCGCTCGGCGGATCGCTTGCTGAAGTCCAAGTGCCGGTCACCGCGACGTCGATCGGCAACGACCTGCGGCTGTTCGCGATGACGTTTATCGCCGGCTTCGTCTTCGTCTCGATCCTGATCGGCTGAGGCCGACCCGAGGCGTCAGCCGCCGCGGCCTCAATCGCAGGCTAGATGGAGCTTCCACCCGATCCACGCCGCGATCACGCTCGCGCCGGCAACGATCAGCAAGCTGTCGGCGACGGTCACGCCGACCTGCACGGCGAGGGTCAGAATGAGCGTCGCAAAGACCATCAGGCCGCTGTTGACGATGTTATTGGCGGCGATAGTCCGGGCCGTTTCCGATTTGGGCACGGTGGTCGTCAGGAACGCGTAGAGCGGAACCACGAACATGCCGCCGGCAATGGCCACGCCAAGCAGGTCGACGACCACCATCCAGCCGTTGGGCAAAGCGAGGAACTGGCTGATGTTATGGAGCTCGCCGTGGTTGAGCGGCCACGGCCGGACGCGGCGGTAGAGATCGAGCACGAACAGCCCCATGCCGAGCGCCGACGCGGGCGCGAACTTGGCCGCGACCTTGCCCTGGAGCATGCGATTGACGGCGACCGAACCGATCGCCACTCCGATCGAGAAGACCGACAGGAACAGGGTCGCCACGGTCTGGTCGGAACCGAGGCTGTTTTTGACCAGCGGCGGGAACTGGGCGGCGAGCACCGCGCCCATCGACCAGAAGAAGCTGATCGCGACGATCGCCAGGAACAGACGCCGGACGTGCAAGGTCGCGCTGACCAGCGTGATCGAGGCGCGCAGGATGTGCCAGTCCATGCCGCGCGTCGGGTAGCCCGGGATGTCGGAATCGTCGGACGGCGGTGCCGGCGGCACGAAGCCGCCCGCGATCCGGCCGAGCAGTGCGACTGCAAGCACCGCCAGCGCCGCCCATTCGGCATGGAAGGTGCCGTCCGGACGCTGGACCACGAGGATGCCGCCAAGCAGGGTGCCGCCGAGGATCGCGATATAGGTTCCCGCTTCGACCAGGCCGGTGCCGCCGAGGATCTCGTCCTTCTCCAGATGCTGGGGCAGGATCGCATATTTGATCGGCCCGAAGAAGGTCGAGTGGATCCCCATCGCGAACAAAGCAGTGAGCAGCAGCGGAACATTGTGGAGGTAGAGGCCGGCCGCGCCGACGACCATGATCAGGATCTCGGCTGTCTTGACGATTCGCACGATCGCCGCCTTGTCATTGGCGTCGGCGAGCTGCCCCGACAGTGCCGAGAGCAGGAAGAAGGGCAGGATGAACAGCCCCCCGGCAATCGCGCTGAAGGTCGCCTCCTGGGTGGCGTCGCGGTAGATGCCGTAGATCACCAGCATGACCATCGAGGTGCGGAACAGATTGTCGTTGAACGCGCCGAGGAATTGCGTCGTGAAGAGCGGCAGGAAGCGGCGGGTGCGGACGAGGTGGAGCGCGTCGTGCATCAATATTTGCCGGACAAGGGCCGCGTCCGAGGGAAACTCATTGTCGCCGTGTAGCGGCTAGCGCTGAACCGGCAAGGGCTGAGGTGCGCGTACCGGCCGAGTTTCGCTGGCCAGGCTGCGCTGCGCGAGCAGCATTGCGGCGACGATGCCACCGCCTAACAGCATCCCCTCGAGCGAGCCGGCCGGGTCGATCCGCTGGCGGGAGTCGGGCAAATGGCGGGCGTGCAAGTCGAGACTGCGACCCATCAGCCGTCCACCGAACAGCGCGATCAGCCGGCCGGCGCAACCCCGGCTGAGGCTATTGCGACAAGTGCTTTTGCCGTGGCGGCAGTTTCGCGTAGAGCAGGGCCGATGCTTTCGGTGCCGAACCTATTGACGCTGTCGCGGATCTTCGCGGTGCCGATCCTGGTGTTCCTGCTGTGGCGGCCGTCTCCGGTCGATTATGCGGTGATCTTCGTGCTCTACTGCATCGTCGGGATCACCGATTATTTCGACGGTTACCTGGCGCGCTCGCAGGGCCAGATTTCGCGGCTCGGCCAGTTCCTCGATCCGATCGCCGACAAGATCATGGTCGC
>JBDTRT010000050.1:0-30959 GCA_039931595.1 Sphingomicrobium sp. | reverse complement strand
CGGTGTTCGTCGCCGGCGGGATCGGCCGCGGCGAAGCGATCGCGGCCTATCTCGAGATGGGCGCGGTCGGAGTCCAGTTGGGCACGCGCTTCGTCTGCGCGACCGAAAGCATCGCCCACGCCAATTTCAAGAAAGCGTTCATCCGCGCTTCGGCCCGCGATGCCATTCCCTCGGTCCAGATCGATCCGCGGCTGCCGGTCATTCCGGTCCGCGCGCTCAAGAACCGCGAGATGGAGAATTTCGCGGCCAAGCAGCGCGAGGTTGCCCAGCAACTCGACGAAGGCGCAATCGCGATGGCCGAGGCGCAATTGCAGATCGAGCATTATTGGGCCGGGGCGCTGCGCCGCGCGGTGATCGACGGCGACGTCGAAAGCGGCTCGGTCATGGCCGGCCAGTCGGTCGGCATGGTCACCCGCGAGGAGCCGGTCGCCGAAATCATCCAGGAACTCGCCGACGAAGCCGCGGCGGCACTCGAAAGCCGGGGCTAGGCTCTAGCGCCGCAACGAGTCGCTCTTGGCCCGCTCGGCAGCGAACTCGGTGCCCGGGTTCCAGTGGGGCCATTCGCGCGAATTGGCGAGGGTCCGGCCGACACGGTAATATAATTCGATGTCTCGCGCCGCTGCGGCGAAATCGAGCTCCGGATACCATTCGTCCATGGGCTGGTGATACCGCGTGCCAACTTCGGGCTCGCGGGTGTTGGGTACTTTCTGGTCGGCCAATTCCCAACCCGAACCGGCGAAAATGAACGGCACGCCGCGCTTTGCGAACGGGAAATGGTCCGACCGATAATAGAAGCCGACGACGCTGTTGGGGTCGTCCTTCATCTCGCGCCCCTGCGCCGCCAGCTCACGCTTGAGATGATCCTCGAGCGTCGTCTGGCCCATGCTGGTCACTTCCATGGTTCCGGTCGGCCCGATCAGATTGACCGCGTCCATGTTAAACCCGCCAACCATTTTTTCGAGCGGCACCAGCGGGTGCGACGCGAAAAATTCCGAGCCGAGCAATCCGCTCTCCTCGAGCGTCATGGCGATCAGCAAGATCGACCGCTCGGTTCGCTCGCTGCGACCGAACGCCCGCGCCAGCGCCAACAGCCCGGCGGTGCCGCCGGCATTGTCGAGCGCGCCATTGTAGATGTCGTCGCCGGTCTTGTCGGGCTTGCCGCGGCCAAGATGATCCCAATGCGCGGTGTAAACGAAATATTCGCCGGGATATTTGCTGCCGGGGATCACGGCCACGACGTTGTGGGTGACGGTCCGCTGGACGTCGACGTCGAACGCCGCGCTGAGCCGAAGCCCGGGCAGCGGATGGGCTCGAAAGCCCTGGGTCTCCGCCGCCTTACGCTCCGCGGCAATATCGCGCCCGGCGCAGGCGAACAGCTGCTTTGATACTCCGGCACTCAAATAGCCGGCAAAGCCCGGCTGGTTGCCGCCGGCCACCCCGCTAGCCGGAGACTTGAACAAACTCTTGGTCGTCGCCCACGGATATTCGGTGCTGGCTTCGTCGTGCACCGCCAGCACTGCCGCTGCGCCGCGCTGGGCAGCTTCCTCGATCTTGGTCCCGAGACGCGCGTAATAGCTCATGCGCTCGCCGCCGAACGGTCCGCTCTTTTGACGCCAGTCGGGGTCGTTGGTCAGGACGATGACCAATTTGCCTTTAAGATCGGCACCGGCGAAATCGTCCCAGCCCTTCTCCGGTGCAGCAATGGCGTGACCGGCGAACTCCACCGGAATATCGGCAAGAGCGACCTTCGCGGCCGGATTGCGGGTCCACAAAATGCTCTCCGGAGCGAGGTCGATCGAACAGCGCTTGCCGTTGCGGATCCTTAGCTGCCTCTGCTCGGATATCCCGTGGCGGCGCATTTCGACCGCCGGCGTCCAGCCGCCACTCTCCCCTGCCGGCTGGGCGCCTGCAGCGGTGAATTGCTGGATCAGATAGTCGACCGTCTTGACCTCGCCGGGCGTGCCCGGTCCGCGCCCTTCGAATGCGTCGGACGCCAGCACCCTGATGTCGTTCGACAATATTGCCGGATCGATCGTGGCCTGGGCGACAGCCGCCGCCAGGATCAGCTCTAGCATCGGTCTCGTCCCCGTTCAGCCCCGGCGTTGTGCCGCATGACGCGGTTGCGAAAAGGTGATTTCGACAAACCGACGAACCGCCGACGGGCGGCTCGCGGGCGGGCTATCGCTTTCAATTGACCGGCGCTTTCTGGTAGCCCCTGCCCATGCCCCTGACCGCCGCTACTTCCGCCCGCGAAATCCTTACCGGGCTGCACGACATCATGGCCGCGCGAGGCAACGCCCAGTCCAAGCTCGACAAGGTCGTCGACCTGATCGCCGAGGCGATGGCGAGCGAAGTCTGCTCGATCTATCTGCTGCGCGACAACAAGCTCGAGCTATTCGCCACCCACGGCCTCAGGAAGGAAGCGGTCCACGTCACCCGCCTGGCAATGGGCGAAGGACTGGTCGGAAGCATTGCTTCGGAAGGCCGCATTCTCAACCTCGCCGAGGCCGACAGCCACCCCGAGTTCGTCTATCGCCCGGAAACCGGCGAAGAAAGTTTCCACAGTTTCGCCGGAGTGCCAATCGTCCGGCTCGAAAGCCCGATCGGGGTGCTCGCCGTCCAGCACGCCGACCCGCGGCGTTACGACGAGGTCGAGATCGAGGCGCTGCAGACCGTGGCGATGGTGCTATCGGAGATGATCGCCGGCGCCCGCTTGGTCGACGGGTCGCGCCGCGGCACCAGCCGCGACGCCGGGCCGCTGCGCATGTCGGGCCTCAAGCTGGTGACCGGCATGGCCAAGGGAGAAGCGGTGTTTCACCAGCCGCGAGTGGTGGTCGAGCACACCGTCGCCGACGATACCGAGGCCGAGCGGGCGCGGGTCTACGACGCCTTCCGCCGGATGCGCGAACAGATCGACACGATGACCAAGGAAGCCGAATTCGGCACCGTCGGCGAGCATCAGGAGATCCTCGAGACCTACCGCATGTTCGCCTATGACGAAGGCTGGTCGCGGCGGATCAACCAGGCGATCGACAGCGGCCTGACCGCCGAGGCGGCGATCGAGCGGGTCCAGCAGCGCACCCGCTCACGCATGCGCGAGATCGACGATCCGCTGCTGGCCGAGCGGATGCACGACCTTGAGGACCTGTCCAACCGGCTGATGCGGATCGTGTCGGGGCGGATGGGCACCGCCGCCCAGACCGGCCTGACCCGCGACACGGTGCTGATCGCGCGCAACCTCGGCCCGGCCGAGCTGCTCGAATATGATCGCCGGCGGTTGAAGGCGGTGCTGCTCGAGGAAGGCTCGCTGACCGCGCACATGACGATCGTCGCGCGGGCGATGGGCGTGCCGGTGGTCGGCCGGCTGCAGGACATCCGCCACAGCGTCAACGAGCATGAAGCGATCCTGGTCGACGGCGACAATGGCAGCGTCATCATCCGCCCCAACCGCCAGCTGACCTCGGGCTTCGACCATCGCATGGCCTTGAGCCAGAAGCGCCGCGCCCAGTTCGCGGCGGTCCGCTCGCTGCCCGCCGCGACCCTCGACGGAGTGCCGATCAGCGTGATGGTCAATGCCGGCCTGGCCGAAGACGCCGCCGCGCTCGAGTTGACCGGCGGCGACGGCATCGGCCTGTTCCGCACCGAATTCCAGTTCCTGGTCTCGGCCACTTTGCCCGGCCGCGAGCGTCAGCAGCGGCTCTACGCCAAGGTGCTCGACAGCGCTGGCGACCGCCCGGTGACCTTCCGCACGCTCGATATCGGCGGCGACAAGGCCCTGCCCTACCTCGCCGGGGTCAAGGACGAGGCCGAAAACCCGGCGATGGGCTGGCGCGCGCTGCGCCTGTCGCTCGATCGCTCGACGCTGATGAAGGCGCAGGCGCGGGCGCTGATCGAGGCCTCGGCCGGGCGCGTGCTGCGGGTGATGTTCCCGATGATTTCCGAGCCGTGGGAATATGAGGAAGCCCGCGCGCTGATCGAAGAACAGATCGAGTGGGCGCGCAAGTCCAAGCGCAAACTACCGTCGCGGGTCGAGTTCGGCGCCATGCTCGAAGTGCCGAGCCTGGCGGAAATGCTCGACCAGCTGCTGCCGCGGATCGATTTCCTGTCGATCGGGACCAACGACCTGACCCAGTTCCTGTTCGCCGCCGACCGTGCCGACCCGCGCCTGGCCGAGCGCTACGACTGGCTCAGCCCGGCCATCCTGCGCTTCCTCAAGCGCGTGCTCGACACCGCTCGGGCGGCCGATGTCCCGGTCCGGCTGTGCGGCGAAATGGGCGGGCGGCCACTGGAAGCGATGGCGCTGATCGGCGTCGGCGCCGAGAATTTCTCGATCACGCCGGCGGCGGTCGGGCCGATCAAGGCGATGGTCCGCTCGCTCGACGCGTCGGCCATTCGCCAGCGGCTCGACCAGTTGCTGGTCCGCCCGCCGCGCAACCTGCGCAAGGCGCTGACCGATTGGGCACGGCGGCACTCGGTAGCAGTGAACTAGTTGAGGCCGGTGAGGCACTCACCGACGGTTGACACCATGGCCGCACCCTTCGAGAGTGATTTGGCCGGGGATTATTAAAGGGCGAGGAATGGGCGAAACGTTCGACGAAACCGAACACACCGAGGTCGCGACGGCCGGCGAGCGGCTGCGCGCCGCGCGTGAGGCGAAGGGGCTGACGCTGGAGGACATCGCGGCCCAGACGCGGATTCCGCGGCGCCACCTCGAGAGCCTTGAGAACAGCGATTGGGTCAATCTTCCGGCGCCGACCTACACCACCGGATTTGCCAAGAGCTACGCGTCGGCCGTCGGGCTCGACCGGGTCGAGATCGGCGAGCGGCTGCGCGAGGAGATCGGCGGCCATCGCCCGGCGCCGGCCACGGCTGTCGTGTTCGAGCCGGCCGACCCCGCCCGGACGATGCCCAAATGGCTGGTGTTTGGCGCCATCGCGGCGGTGCTGCTGCTGGTGCTGGTGATGAGCTGGCTCAACGACCAGTCGTTTCGGCCGCTGGACGACAGCGCCAATGACAACGCCGCGACCGCGGTCGCTCCGGAGGCCGCTGCGCCGGTTCAGGCACCGCCGGCCGTTGTCGCCGGTGCCGGGGCGGTCGCAATCATCGCCACTGCGCCGGTGTGGATCCAGGTTTACGAGAAGGGTGGCAGCAGATTGTTCGAAGGCGTGCTCGCCGCCGGACAGCGCTTCGACGTTCCCGCCACCGCCACCGCGCCGTTGCTGCGGACAGCCAAGGCCGAAGCCCTGCGGATTACGGTCGGCACCAATGATGCGCCGCCGGTCGGTCCGGCCGGAACGACCTTGCGCGACATCAGCCTGCTCGGTCCCGACCTGATGCGTGGACCGGCGGCGGCGGCGCCTGCGCCACCCGCGGCGACCCCGCGCGCTGTCCCCGCGCCGCGCCCGCGGCGGTCGCAACGAACGCCAAGTGCACCCGCGCAAACCGCGCCGGCGGCGGCTGAGACTCCTCCCGCGCCGGCCGTGGCGAACACCACTGGCTAAGCGGATTCATCGCCGCGAAAGCTGCCCTTGGGCAGGTTGGCGAGTCTGATCACTGGAAACATCATGGCAGCCACCCGTCTTCACTTCCCAGTCGCCCTCGCAATCCTCCTCGGGCTGTCCGCCGGCCCGGCGTCGGCGCAGGGCGTGGTTTCGCCCGAGCAGCGCATCGAGCGGCTCGAAAAACAGCTGCGCGAGGTCCAGCGACAGGTCTTCCCGCGGGGCCAACCGGCCGACTCGGCCGGCTTTTCGGATGAACCGGCGGCGACCCAATCCGCGTTCCGGACGCTCGACGCCCGGCTCGGCGCGCTCGAACGGCAGCTGGCCGATGTGCTCCGTCAGTCGGAGGAGAACGGCCATCGCGTGGCGGTGATGGAAGCCGACCTCGCCCGCCTGCGCTCCGACCAGGAAGCGAGACTGGGCGAGCTCGAGCGAGCACGTGCGGTACCGGTCGTACTCCAGAGCCCAGCGCCGGCCCCGGCCCCGGTCGCAACTCCGCCCGTCACCCCTCCGAGCAAGTCCAAGCCCGCGTCAGCAAGCCCCGTCGCGACCGTACCGAAGCCGCCGCCGGCGAGCTCAGCCGCGACGGTGGTCCAGCAGGCCACGCCCGCCGTCCCGGCCAACGATCCGGCCGAGCTGGCCTATGACGAGGGCTACCAATTGTGGCGCGCCGGCAAGCAGGATGAGGCGATCGTTTCCCTGCGCGCGTTCGTTTCGGCCTACCCCAAGAATCGGCGGACGAGCTGGGCCAATAATTTGATTGGGCGGGCCTTGCTCGACAAGGGCGAGCCGCGCGCCGCGGCTGAGGCGCTGCTCGCCAATTACCGCTCCGACTCCAAGGGCGAGCGCGCGCCCGACAGCCTTTATTATCTCGGCCAGGCGCTGATGCAGCTCAACCAGGCGGGCCAGGCGTGCAAGGCCTATTCCGAGCTCGAGGCGGTCTACGGCGACAATATACGGGCCGAGCTCAAGGGCCTGCTGCCGGCGGCCAAGACCGCCGCGCATTGTAACTGACGGATTGCCAGTCGGTCATTGCGAGGAGGAGCTGCAGCGGCATGGCAATCCAGCGCGGAAGCGGGATAGCTTCGCTCCGCCCGCAATGACGAGGTAGTTTGAACCAGGCGCCCGATCCCGAACTGGTCAGCCGCTTTGCAGCGGATCTCGACGCGCTGGTCGCGCCGGGCACGAAACTGGGAGTCGCCGTTTCGGGCGGGCCCGACAGCCTGTCCTTGCTGTTGCTCGCCTCCGCCGCCCGGCCGGGGCTGACCGAAGCCGCGACCGTGGACCATGCGCTTCGCCCCGAAAGCCGCAGCGAAGCCGAGATGGTCGCCAGCCTGTGCCGGACAATCGCGGTCCCGCACTCGATCCTGACGCTCGAATGGGCAACTTCGCCGAGCCGCAATCTCCAGGCGCAGGCGCGCGAGGGCCGCTACCGGCTGCTCGGCGATTGGGCGCTCGATCACGGCCTTCCGGCGGTCGCCACCGCGCACCATCTGGACGACCAGGCGGAGACCTTACTGATGCGCCTTGCCCGCGGCGCCGGCATCGGCGGGCTCGGCGCGACTCGGGTCATCCGGCCGCTGATCGAGGGGGTCGAGCTGGTCCGCCCGTTGCTTGGCTGGCGCAAGGCTGAGCTGGCGGAGCTGGTCGGCAGTGCCGGGGTCAATCCGGTCGACGATCCGTCCAACCGCGATCCGCGCCACGACCGGGTGCGCATGCGCGAATGGCTCAAGCGCGCCGACTGGGCCGATCCGGAACGGTTGGCGGCGAGCGCGGCATGGCTCAACGAAGCCGACCAGGCGCTCGACTGGGCGCTCGCCCCGCTGGCCGCGACGCGCATCACTCGCGATGCATCGGCGCTGGTCATCGACCCCACCGACGTTCCTCGCGAACTGCAGCGCAGGCTGCTCCTCCACGCCTTTGCCGAGCTTGGCGCGCCGCATCCGCGTGGTCCCGAGCTGGCCCGCGCTCTCGAATCCCTCCGCAAGGGCGCAAGCACCACCTTGTCCGGTCTCAAGCTCGAAGGCGGTCCGACCTGGCGAGCGCGGCCGGCCCCCGCGCGGCGCCGTTAGGCGGTCGTCCCAAAGCGTTCTCAAGCGTGCGTTCACCGGGACCTAAGCATTACATTGTTATTAGGGGCCGAGAGACTATTTTAGGGGGCATGGCCGCCTCGGCCGATGCGCGAGAGAGACGATGAACGAGAAGAAGCCTGGGAATCCCTGGACCAAGAGCCTGCTGATCTGGGTCGGCGTGCTGTTCGGACTGGTCCTGTTCGTCCAGATGCTCGAGGGGCCGCGCGCGGCATCGAGCCACGCAATCCCTTATTCCGAATTCGTCCGCCAGGTTGACGAGGGCACGGTCAAGTCGGTCACGACCTCGACCAACACCACCGGCAACCAGGTCATCACCGGCAAACTGGCCAACGGCGAAGCGTTCCGCACGCTCGCCCCGGCCGACGCCCAGGTGACCGAGCGGCTGCTCCAGCGCAATGTCCAGATCCAGGCCAAGGAAGCCGAGCAATCGTCGTTCTGGCTGATCCTGCTCTACCAGTCTCTGCCGTTCCTGCTGATCCTCGGCATCAGCTTCTTCGTCATGCGCCAGATGCAGAAGAATGCCGGCTCGGGCGCGATGGGCTTCGGCAAGAGCCGCGCCCGCATGCTGACCGAAAAGCAGGGCCGGGTGACCTTCGCCGACGTCGCCGGGATCGATGAAGCCCGCGAGGAGCTTCAGGAAATCGTCGAATATCTCAAGGACCCGGGTAAATTCGCCCGGCTCGGCGGCAAGATTCCCAAGGGCGCGCTGCTGGTCGGCTCGCCCGGCACCGGCAAGACCCTGCTCGCCCGTGCCATCGCCGGTGAAGCCGGCGTGCCGTTCTTTACCATCTCCGGCTCGGACTTCGTCGAGATGTTCGTCGGCGTCGGCGCGAGCCGCGTCCGCGACATGTTCGACCAGGCCAAGAAGTCGGCGCCGTGCATCGTCTTCATCGACGAAATCGACGCCGTCGGCCGCCATCGCGGCGCCGGCCTCGGCAACGGCAATGACGAGCGCGAGCAGACCTTGAACCAGCTGCTGGTCGAGATGGACGGGTTCGAGGCCAATGAAGGCATCATCATCATCGCCGCGACCAACCGCCCCGACGTACTCGACCCGGCGCTGCTGCGCCCCGGCCGCTTCGACCGCCAGGTGGTCGTGCCGCGGCCCGACATCGACGGCCGCGAGCAGATCCTCGCCGTCCACATGAAGAAGGTGCCGCTGGCGCCTGACGTCGAGCCGCGCGTGATTGCCCGCGGAACCCCCGGCTTTTCGGGCGCCGACCTCGCCAATCTGGTCAATGAAGCAGCCTTGCTCGCCGCCCGCCGCGGCAAGCGGCTGGTGGCGATGAAGGAGTTCGAGGAAGCCAAGGACAAGGTCATGATGGGGACCGAGCGCCGGTCCATGGTGATGACCGAGGACGAGAAGAAGATGACCGCCTATCACGAGGCCGGCCATGCCATCGTCGCGCTCAACGAGGCCGCGTCCGACCCGATCCACAAGGCGACGATCATCCCCCGGGGCCGCGCCTTGGGCATGGTCATGCGCCTGCCCGAGCGCGACAATTACAGCTATCACCGCGACAAGATGTACGCCAACCTCGCCGTCGCGATGGGCGGCCGCGTCGCCGAGGAAGTGGTGTTCGGCTACGACAAGGTCAGTTCCGGCGCTTCGTCCGACATCAGCTATGCGACCAATCTGGCGCGCGACATGGTCACCCGCTGGGGCATGTCCGACGCCTTGGGGCCGCTGCAATATGCCGAGGCCGACGAGGAAGTGTTCTTGGGCTATTCGGTTAACCGCCAGAAAAACATGTCGAACGAGACCGCGCAGGCGATCGACAAGGAAATCCGCCGCGTTGTCGAGCAGGGTTATGATCGCGCCAAGAGCCTGCTCAAGGAGCATCGCAAGGACCTTGAGACGCTGGCCAAGGCGCTGCTCGAATATGAGACGCTGTCGGGCGACGAGATCAAGTCGGTGCTGGCCGGCGGAAGCATTGACCGTGGCGGCTCGTCGCGGCCGGACATTCCGACCGCCGGCTCGTCGATCCCCAAGGCCCGGCGCAAGCCCCAGGGCCTGGGCGGGCCAGCCGCCGCGGGCGCGTGAAGCCGCGCGCTGCGATCGCCGCGGCGGCGCTGCTCGCGATCCCAGTGCCAGCCCAGGCGGTCGACGTCGCGACTTTCCTCAAACGGGTCGATGCGCTGCAGCGGCTTGGCCCGCTGGCGCTGCTGTCACCCGATTTTCGCCGGCTCAAGCACCTAGTCGAGGCCGATGGCGACGCGCTCAAGGCGGATTATGCGCGGGCCAAGGCCGACAACCGGCCGACTGGCTTCTGTCCGCCAGCTGGCGGCAAGCCGCGCTTCAGCAAGGACGAGTTCCTGGCGGGCGCAAATGCTGTCCCCGTCGACCAGCGCGCGACCACCGACACCAAGGATGTGCTGCGGGTGCTGCTCGCCCGAAAATACCCCTGCCCGGCTTAGCCGAAGACGCCCAGGGTCAGCAGCAGCACCACAAACACCGTCAGCGCCGCGAAGGCGCATACGATCAGCGCCAGTGTGCGCCACGCCGCGCTCCACCGCGACAGCTGGTAGGCGCCCTGCAGCTGGCGATAGACATGAACCGGCGGGATGATCGCGATCGCCCAGCCAATCAACGTGCCGCCAACCCCGAGCGCGCTCAGCAGCGCCAGCGCGATCGCGCCAAGGCTCATGAACGCGATCGAGTAAGTGACGAAGATCAGATGATCGTACGCGCTATAATCCTGCCGGTAGCGCCGCCGGTGGAGGAACAATAGCCACACGAACGGAAGCGAGATCGGGATCAGCGCCCACGAAAATTTATAGGCGTTGCTTCGCACCTTGTAGAGCAACAACGAGGGATTGTTCTCGGCCTTGGCGATGGCGTGATCGAGCGGCGGCCAGCCGGTCTTGGCGAGCAGTTTGGACTCGAACGTGGGGTCCGGCTCGGAATCCCCATTGGCCAGATGCGACGCCAGGCGAGCGGCGCTTTGCTGCACTGCAAGTTCGCGCTGCCGGGCCGCGATATGGGACTCGATGGCGGTTGTCGGGCGGTGCTCGGCGCGGGCACGGGCGAGGGACTGCTCGAGATTGGCGATGGCCTTCTTGGAAGCCGCCTGCTCGGCGACCAGGTCGCTGTGGGCCGAGCCGCCGCCGGGGGTCGACATGTTGCCCATCGACAACAGCCCGCCGACCATGCTGAACACCGCGAACATCAGGAACGCCGAGAACAGGAACAGCGCCATCGGCGAGACGAACCGCGCCCGCTCGCCGGCAATGTAGCGGCGGGTGAGGTCGCCCGGATGCCACGCCAGCAGCGGCAGGGTGCGCCAGATCTTGCCGTCGAAATGGAGCACGCCGTGGGCGATGTCATGGAAGAACGCGCCGAGCGTCCGGTGAACGTGCGCGTGCTGGCCGCAGGCGTGGCAAAATTCGCCCGCCAATGCAGTCCCGCAGTTGAGGCAATTGGCCTCATGGGTATGGCCATCGACGCGCGCACCGGTGCGCGGTTCGACCGCGCCCGCCAGCGCCGCGCCGGTTACTGCGTCCCCCAAGGCCTCGAGATCAGTCATGCGGCCCCCCTTGCCGCCATTCGGCAGCATTTCCGGCGGCCATATTAGGCAGTGCTCGGCGGCCATGCTAGCTGCTTGGGCCGATGAAGCGCATTGGACTTCTCGGCGGATCGTTCAATCCGGCGCACCGCGGCCATCGCCGGATCAGCCTCGCTGCACTGGCCGCGCTCGATCTCGACGAAGTGTGGTGGCTGGTGTCGCCCGGCAATCCGCTCAAGCAAGCCGCCACCGACATGGCGCCGTTCGATGCGCGCCTTGCTTCGGCCCGACGGATGGCGCGGCGGGCGCCGATCCGGGTCAGCGATTTCGAAGCCCGAGCCGGCATCCGGTTCACGGTCGACACGCTGGCCCGGCTCCAGCGGCGTTACCCCCAGCACCGCTTCATCTGGCTGATGGGTGCCGACACTGTTGCCCAATTCCATCAGTGGAAGCAGTGGCGCACCATCGCCCGGCGCGTGCCAATTGCGGTGATTGCCCGCCCCGGCTATGATGGCACTGCCCGCGCGGCGCGCGCGATGGGCTGGTTGCGGCGGTTCGTCCGACCGTCGCGCCAGGCACGCAAGTGGACGGATTGGAGTGCACCGGCGATTTTGCTGCTTCGCCTGCCGCCCGATCCTACATCCGCCACCGCCTTACGCGCGCTCGACCCCAACTGGCACCGCCGCAAACCATTGCTCAGGTCCGAACCGCGGACCGCCGGCGCGCCATCTTCAGTCAGGAAATCACTTGCCCGATCGTCTCCCAGATAGTCCGAACAGCACGACCGCCGGCGACGGCCAACCGGTCATCGGCGTCGAAGACCTGCATCGCCTCGTCCTCCAGTCGCTCGACGACGACCAGGCGGTCGAAGTGATCTCGATCCCGCTCGCCGGCAAGTCGAGCATCGCCGACCATATGGTGATCGCTTCGGGCCGCTCGACCCGCCAGGTCGCATCGATGGCGACCAAGCTGGCGCAGCGGATCAAGGACCGGGTCGGCCGCTCGCCGCGGATCGAGGGGCTGCCGGCGGCGGACTGGGTGCTGATCGACGCCGACGACATCATCGTCCATCTGTTCCGGCCCGAAGTCCGGACCTTCTACAATCTCGAGCGGATGTGGGCGTTCGGCGACGAAGCTCCACCCCAGCGCAGCGCCGGCGCGGCCCCCGCCGGCTAGAGGAATTTGCTGCTTCACATCGTTGCGCGCGGCAAGATCGGGCGCTCACCCGAGGCCGAACTGGTCGAGCGTTACCTGCAGCGCATCGCGTGGCCGACCAAATTGACCGAACTGGCCGAACGCGGCCGCCCGCCGGCGCCGGCCCCGAACAGCGTCTCGATCGTGCTCGACGAGCGCGGCCAGGCGCTGTCGTCGGTCGAACTGGCGCGCAAGCTCGAGGGCTGGCGCGACGGCGGCAAGCGCGAGGCGCGGTTCCTGATCGGCGCCGCCGACGGCCATGACGACGCCGACCGGGCCGGCGCCGACCTGTTGCTGTCGTTCGGTCCGGCGACGTGGCCGCACCTAATGGTCCGCCCGATGCTCGCCGAGCAGCTGTTCCGGGCGACATCAATCCTTGCGAACCACCCTTATCATCGCGAGGGATGATGGCGATGGTCCGGTTCCTCCCCTTGCTGGTAGGTGCGCCGCTGCTGCTGGCGGCGAGCGCTCCGGTCCAGCCACCGTCCGAAACGGTCGACCAGGCGCTGAGCCGCGCCCGTGCCGAGGCCCACGCGGCCGATGTGCGGGTCCGCCGGCTCGAGCTCGTCGCTGGCCGCGCGCAGGGCAAGGCGGCCCGCCTTCGCGCCCAGCAGGCCGCCGCCGCCGAAGCGATTTCCGCGGCCGAGTCGCGGATCAGCGCGGCCGATGCCGAGCGGCGGATCATCGCCGCCCGCCTCGCCGCCCGCCGCCAGCGCCTCGAGCAGCAGCAGCGGCCGGTGGCGTCGTTGCTGGCTGGGCTGGCGATGATGGCGCGGCGGCCGCCGCTGCTCGCTTTGGCGAGCGATTCGAGCATGGAGGAATTCGTCCGGGTGCGCCTGTTGCTCGATGCCAGCATGCCGGTCATCCGCCGCCGAACGGCCGCGCTGTCGGCCGAACTGGCGGCGGGTCAGCGGCTCGAGCGCGCCGCCATCGCATCGCGCGAGGCCTTGGCCAAAAGCCGGACCGAGCTGACCGCCCGGCGCAGCCAATTCGCCCAGCTCGAACAGCGCGCCTTGCGCTCGGCGGCGCTGAGCGGCAGCGCCGCGCTCGGCGCCGGCGACGTCGCGCTGGCGATGGGCGAAAATGTCGAGGAACTGTCCGGGCAAGCGGCCGACAGCCGGTCGGCGGCGCGGATCGCGGCCGAACTGGCCATGCTTGACCCTGCGCCGGACCGGCCGGTGGCGGCCGAGGACCGTCCGCCGCGGCCGCCGCTAGATTATCGGCTGCCGGCCGCGGCGCGGGTGGTCGAAGGGCTCGGCGAGGTCAGTTTGAGCGGGGTCCGGTCGCGCGGGCTCACGCTCGCCACCCGGCGCGGCGCGCAGGTGCTCGTCCCGGCCGCCGGCACGGTTCGCTTTGCCGGGCCGTTCCGCGATTATGACGGGATTGCGATCATCGATCACGGCGGCGGCTGGATGAGCCTGATCGTCAACGTTGCGTCGACCTTGCGGCCCGGAGACCGAGTCGCCGCCGGCGACCGGCTCGGTCGCGCGCTCGGTCCGCTCGGCGTGGAATTGTCCCATAATGGGCAACGCGCCTCGCCGGCCCTAATCGCAGGTTCATCTGATACACTGTCAAATGACGCGAAAGGCGGCTAATCTGGGCCAGCCCAAGCGGTGTAGCCGACAGGACGTACGATCGATGAACATCACCCGCAAACTGCTTCCGCCGCTCGCACTGGTTGGCGCGCTCGCTCTAATCCCGGTCGCGACCAGCGCCTTCGCCGCCGCCGACACCGCCAATTACGAAGAGCTCGAGACGTTCATGAGCGTCTATGAGCGGGTCAAGGCGAACTATGTCGATCCGGTCGACGACCATACCCTGATCAAAGGCGCGATCGACGGCATGCTGGCCGCGCTCGACCCGCACTCGTCCTACGTCGAAGCGTCGGACTTCCAGACCCTGCGGACCACCACCGACGGCAATTACGGCGGGCTCGGCTTGACCGTTTCGACCGAGGACGGAGCGGTCAAGGTGGTGTCGCCGACCGAAGACACCCCGGCGTGGCGCGCGGGCATCAAGTCCGGCGACTACATCACCCACATCAATACCGAGCTGCTGTACGGGCTGACGCTCGACGAAGCGGTCGACAAGATGCGCGGCGCGCCGGGCACGTCGATCAAGCTGACCATCGTCCGCCCCGGCCGCGACAAGCCGTTCGACGTCACCCTGGTGCGCGAGCGGATCGAGCTGCGTCCGGTCAAGTGGGAGATCAAGGACCGCGTTGGCTACATCAACATCAACACCTTCGCGGCCAACACCGGCGCTGCCACCAAGGCCGCGCTGGTAGCAATCGACAAGGCCACCGGCGGTCATCCGCTGGGCTATGTCGTCGACCTCCGCTCGAACCCCGGCGGCCTGCTTGACCAGGCGATCGAGGTCAGCGACGCCTTCCTCGACCATGGCGAGATCGTCTCGCAGCGCGGCCGCGAGAAGGACGACATCGAACGCTATTACGCCAAGCCGGGCGACATGGCCCACGGCCTGCCGGTGATCCTGCTGGTCGACGCCGGCAGCGCGTCGGCGGCCGAGATTGTTGCCGGAGCGCTGCAGGACCAGCGCCGAGCGATCGTCATGGGTGAGCGCAGCTTCGGCAAAGGCTCGGTCCAGACCGTCGTCCAGACCGGACCGCAAAGCGCGCTCAGGCTGACTACGGCGCGTTATTACACGCCGTCGGGACGCTCGGTGCAGGCCGGCGGGATCGACCCCGACATCGCCGTCCCGCAGTTGTCCGACCCGGATTACAAGGATCGCCCGCGAGTTCGCGAGGCCGACCTTCGCCGCCACTTGCTGAGCCAGGCCAAGGCCGACGACAAATTGCTCGAGCACGACGAAACCACCGATCCGCGCTTCGCCGCCACCGCCGAGCAGCTCGAGAAGAAGGGCATCGACGACTTCCAGCTCGACTATGCGATCAAGGCGATCAAGCGGCTGGCCCCGGGCGGAGCCGCCATGGCCTCGGCCGGCAGCCGCCCGAAGTCGCGCTAATCGCACAGTCCGTTCGATGAATGAGGCCACTCTTGCCCGCCAGTCGGCGCCGCTTGGCCTGTCGCGCGCGGCGCTCGCCCGGCTGATTGCATTATTGCTTCCGCTGGCATTGCTCGGCGGCGCGCTCGGGTCGCAATATCTGGGCGGGCTCGTCCCGTGCCAGATGTGTCACTGGCAGCGCTGGCCGCACGCCGCCGCAATCGTCATCGCCGCGCTCGCCTTCACTGCTCCGGCAAGCGCCGGGCGGGCCCGCCTGCTGACCCTGCTGGCGGCGGCGGCAATCGCCGTTTCGGGCGCGATCGGGGTCTATCACGCCGGGGTTGAGCTGGGGATTTTCGAAGGGCTGACGACCTGCACCTCGACCGCCAGCGGAGCGACCTCGGCCGAGCTGCTCAATTCGATCATGAAAACCCCGCTGATCCGCTGCGACCAGGTCCAGTTCGCCTTCCTCGGCATTTCGATGGCCGGCTGGAATGCAATCTTGTCGCTGAGCGGAGCGGGGCTGATCGGCTGGCTGACGCTCAAGGCGCGGCCATGACCGAGCCCAAACCCAACGGCTGGCGCCCGGGCGACCGGCGCCCCGACCGGGCGGCGATGCTGCGGGTCAACCAGGCCGGCGAATATGGCGCGACCCGGATCTATGCCGGGCAATTGGCCGTGCTCCGCCAGGATTCACCGGCGGCCCGGCTGATCGCCCGAATGAACGGCCAGGAACAGCGCCATCTCGAACGGTTCAATGCCTTGATGGCTGAGCGGCGGGTGCGCCCGACCGCGCTCCAGCCCGTGTGGAACGTGGCCGGCTTCGCGCTCGGCGCGGCGACCGCCTTGATGTCCGAGAAAGCAGCGATGGCCTGCACCGACGCGGTCGAGACCGAGATCGACCGCCATTACAGCCAGCAACTCGACGAACTGGGCGACGACGACCCCGAATTCGCCGCCGATATCCGCGCTTTCCGGGCCGAAGAGCTCGAGCATCGCGACAGCGCGCGCGCGGCTGGCGCGACCCAGGCATTCGGTTATCCGGTGTTGACTACCGCCGTGCGCGCCGCCTGCCGGCTCGCAATTGGCCTCTCGAAGCGGATATAGGCCGAACTGAGATGACGGAACTTGTGCGGGCCCTCGCCCGCTTCTAGCGCTTGAAAGGATGTCATTGCACATGCCGAAGTTGATCTTCCCGTTCGCCGCCGCGGCCGTACTCACCGGCGGCCTCGGCGCTGCGCCCGCGCCCGCCGCAGCCCCGGCCAACGACCACGTCAGCGAGGTCATCGTCTACGGCACCGACCCGTGCCCGCGCTCGACCGACGACGAGGTGGTGGTCTGCGCCCGCAAGCCCGAGACCGAGCGTTACCGGATTCCGGAAAAATTCCGCCCGAGCGGGCCGCGCCAGACCCGCGAAGCGTGGGCCAACAAGGCGCGCGCGCTTGAAACGGTCGGATCGACCGGGATCAACAGCTGCTCGCCAGTCGGCCCCGCCGGGTTCACCGGCTGCCTGACCCAGGTGATCAAGCAGGCCCGCGCCGAATCCGACGAAGCGGCCACCGAAGGCACTGCTCCCAAGCCATAAGCCGCGCGCTCAGGAGCGCGCTTTCTCGGCCGCAATCCAGGCGTCGATCTGCGCCTCGAGCGCGTCCATCGGGACCGATCCCTGGCCCAGCACGGCGTCGTGGAAGCGGCGCAGGTCGAACTTGGCGCCGAGCTGTTTCTCCGCCCGAGCGCGCAATTCCTCGATCTTCATCTGCCCGATCTTGTAGGCCAGCGCCTGGCCCGGATTGGAGATGTAGCGGTTGATCTCGGCCTCGATATTGGCGTCGGTCAGGGTGCTATTATCCTTCATGTAGGCAATCGCCTGGGCCTTCGACAAGCTCTTCGAGTGCAAGCCGGTGTCGATCACCAGACGGCACGCGCGCCACATCTGGTAGCCGAGCCGGCCCATGTCCTTTTGCGGTGTGTCGTAGAGCCCGAGGTCGACTCCAAGCCGCTCCGAATAGAGCCCCCAGCCTTCGACAAAGGCGGTGATGAACACCGTGTTCTTGCGCCACGCCGGCAGGTCGAGCTCCTGCTGGGTGGCGATCTGCATGTGGTGACCGGGGACCGCCTCATGGACCGACAGCACCGGGATTTCCCACAAGGGGCGCTGGTCGAGCTTGGTCGTGTTGACCAGGTAATAACCGGCCACCCCGGCGTCGGGGCTGCCCGGCTGATAGCGCGCGGTGGTGTCGCCCGGCGCGGTCGCGGCGGCCATCGGGCGAATGCCATAGGGCAGCCGCGGCAGCTTGGTGAACAGGCTCGGCATCTTGCCGTCGATGGTCTTGGTAATCAGCGCGGTCGCTTCGAGCAGCGCCTCGGGCGTCGTCACATAATATTTCGGGTTGGTCCGCATGTCGGCGATCATCGCCTCGCGCGATGCAAAGCCGGCCTTCTTCGCGACCGCGTCCATGTCGGCCCGGATTCGCGCCACTTCCTTCAGGCCCAGCGCGTGAATCTGGTCGGGCGTAAGGTCGGTGGTGGTGTATTGATTGACCAGCCAGCGATAATATTCCTTGCCTTGGGGAAGGTCTGAAACACCCACGCTCTGGCGGCATTTGCCCTTGAGATCGCGTTCGTAGAGCTGGGCGAAGTCGCGGTAGGCGGGGTTGATGCCGCTGGTCACGAGATCGCGCGCACGCGCCTGCAAGCGCGCCCATTCGGCGGCGCTGATGTTGTCCGGCCTCGGCGCTGCGAACGGCGCGTAGAAGGTCGATTTGGTCGGGTCAGCGGCGACGAACATGGTGATGGTTTCGCCAAACCCGTTCATCGTCACGCACGGCTGGACGAAGCCTTCGTGCGCCGCCTTGGCGCTGATTTCGCCATAAGAACGCATCCGCGCCGGCACCTTGGCCAGTCGCTCGATATAATTGGCATAATCGGCCTGAACACGGAACGGCTGGTTATCGGCCATCGTGCCAAGGTTGGCGTGATAGCTGCCGAGCGTCGAATAGAGCATCTGCCGCTCGCCGAAGCGGTTGCCGGCGACCTGGGCCTCGAGCGAGCGCTTGAGGATCGCGCGGTTCGACTGGTCGGCGGACGACAGGCTGCTCGCCGGAATGGCGTCGAGCCGGGCGAGGAAGGCCGCCGCCTCGGCCGCCTGGCGATCCATCTCGGCCAGGCTGAGCTGGTCGAGTTCGGAATCATAAGTGTTGACCCCGACCGAGGTCGCGGTGATCGGCGAGTTCTTGAGATAGGCCGCCCAATATTGGTCCATCAGCGTGTGAAAATCTTCGCTCGGCCCGGCCAGCGCCGGAGTTGCGATGGCGAGCGCCGCAGCGGCGGCAAGCAACACAGTGGAATGGCGCATCAGACTCTCCCCCCGGATCACAATCGGCCGACACTAAAGCAAGTGTGACGGCCAACTCAATGCGCCTTTCGACGGAGGGCGGTGTCGCCAGATTAAAGCGGCTGATAAAAACAGTGTGCGGTGCCCAAACCTCTGTTAGCCCGTCACCGGGAGAAGGGAGAACAGGATGGCGACGACGGCCACTGGCCCGTTCGACGCGCGCGCCGGCGACGAGCCCGGCCGCGACGACGACGCCTTTCTCGGTCACCCGCGCGGCCTCGCCTTCCTCGCCTTCACCGAGATGTGGGAGCGCTTTTCTTATTATGGAATGACCGCGCTGCTGGCGCTTTACCTGGTCCAGCAATTGCTCACCCCGGGCCACGCCGAGCATGTGCTGGGGCTTGGCGCGCTGCGCCATGCGATGGAATTTCGCGGCCCGATGTCGGACCAGGCGTTCGCCTCGCTGATCTACGGCTGGTACGGCGGGCTGGTCTATTTCACGCCACTGTTCGGCGGGCTGATCGCCGACCGCTGGCTGGGCACTCGGACGACGGTCGTGATGGGCGCACTGCTGATGAGCGCCGGCCATCTCGCAATGTCATTCGACCAGAGTTTCCTGATCGCACTGGTGCTGCTGATCGTCGGGTCGGGCTGCCTCAAGGGCAATATCTCGGCGCAGGTCGGCCAGCTCTATCCGCGCGACGACGAATCGCGGCGCACCCAAGGCTTCACGATCTTTTCGGCGGCGATCAACGTCGGCGCGGTCGCCGGTCCGCTGGCGTGCGGGACGGTTGCCGCAGTCTATGGCTGGCATAGCGGTTTTGCGTTGGCTGCAGGCCTGATGATCCTCGCGCTGATCATCTATCTGTCGGGCCAGCGCCATCTGCCCGACGGCCGCGTGCGGCAGGCGGACAAGCCGGTCTTGCCCCCGCTGACCGCCGAAGAACGGCGCCGCACCTGGCTGTTGATGCTGGTCATCGCGCTGACCGTGCTGCCCAACGTCGCTTACCCGATGGTGTGGAACATCGGCATCCTGTGGATCGATGCCGAAGTCAGCCTGGCGACCCCGTTCGGCGGCGTTCCGGCATCGTGGTTCAACTCGGTCGACAGCTTCGCCAGCATCGTCGCGGTGGCGCCGCTGGTGGCGCTGTGGCGGTGGCAGGCGCGGCGCGGCCGCGAGCCCCGCGCGGTGGCCAAGATCGGCCTCGGCTCGGCGCTGGTCGGCGCTTCGGCCCTAGTGCTGGTGGCCGGCTGCCTGCTGCCCGACGCGAACGGCAAGGTGTCGGTGCTCTGGGCGCTGCTGGCCTACATCGGGATGGGCTTTGCCTTCATCTATTACTGGCCGGTGCTGCTCGCGCTGATCTCCGAAGCCGCGCCGGCCAAGGTCAATTCGACGCTGATGGGCGGCGCCTTCCTGTCGCTGTTCGCGGGCAGCGTGGTGATGGGCTGGGTCGGCAGCTTCTACGAGCAGATGAGCCCCGCCGCATTCTGGACAATGGACGCCGCGATCGGCTTTGCCGGCGGCTTGATCGTCTTGGCCTTGAACGGTCCGCTGTCGCGGGCATTGGAACCCCAGCCAGCAGCGGACGCTTAAAAACCGGCGCACATCGAAGGATCCGACACCATGAGCGTAGCCGACGTCGAACCCGATCTCGAACATTTCGACCGCAAGGACCGCGCCTTTCTCGGCCATCCCAAGGGCCTCGGCTTCCTCGGCTTCACCGAGGCGTGCGAGCGCTTTTCCTATTATTCAATGCAGACGCTGCTGACGCTCTACATGGTCAATTATCTCCTGCTCGCGGGCCATATCGAGAATGTCACCGGCCTCGCCTGGCTGAGGACCTGGCATTATCCCGGGCTCGACGGACAGCCGCTGTCATCGGCCATCTTCGGCGATTACACGTCACTCGTTTATCTGATGCCGATCCTCGGCGGGATCATCGCCGACAAACTGACCGGACGCAGGGTCGCGTTGATCGCCGGCGCCCTGGTGATGGCGCTCGGCCACTTCCTGATGGCGATCGAGGGGGCGTTCCTGTTCGCACTGCTGGCGCTGATCGTCGGCGTCGGCCTGTTCAAGGGCAACATCGCCACCCAGGTCGGCGAATTATATGCGGAGAACGACCTGCGCCGGGCGATGGCGTTCCAGATCTTCTACATCTTCATCAACGTCAGCGTCATCGCGGCGCCTTTGATCTCGGGCACGCTCGGCCAGGAAGTCGGCTGGCACTATGGCTTCGGCTGCGCCGGGATCGTGATGGTGCTCGGCCTGTTCATCTATTTGTCGGGCCGAAAATGGCTGCCGGCCGATCTCGATGTCGCCGACCGCGACCAGAAGCAGTTGGTCGGCCGCGTCGTTGCCGGCGCGATCGGGATTGCAGCCATCGTCATCGCCTGGCTGCTGGTCTCGGGATTCCTGTTTTCTTCTTGGCTGAGCGGGACCGTCACCGCCTGCGCGATGGTTGGCGCGCTTTATTGGTACCTGACCAGAAACCTCGAGCGCGAGGACAAATTCCGCGTGCTTTCGCTGTGCATCCTGATCCCGGTGATGGCGATCTCGCTGCTGACCAATCAGGAGATCTTCAACGCCTATTTGATCTGGGGCGACCAGCACTTCAACCTCCAGTTCATGCAATACACCATGCCGTCGAGCTGGCTGATCACGCTCGACGCGACGCTCAGTTTCGCGATGCTGGTGGCGGTTGCCTTGTTCTGGAAAATCTGGAGCCTCAGGCTGCGCGAACCCGACGAGATCACCAAGATGATCATCGGCAGCCTGTTCACCATCGCCGGCGGGCTGTGCCTGTTCGCCGCCGCGGCATTCACCCCCGACGGCGCCAAGGTCGGCCTGTTCTGGCCGTTCCTGTTCCACCTGCTCAACAGCATCGGCTTCGCGCATATCCTGCCGGTCAGCCTGGCGCTGTTCACCAAGATCGCGCCCAAGCAGATCACCGCGACGGTGATCGGCCTCTACTATCTGGCGTTCTTCGCGGCGAACAAGATGGTCGGCTATATCGGCGGGCTCTATTCGTCGCTGCCGACCCCGACCTTCTGGCTGTTGCACGTCGCCAGCGCGGTGATTGGGCTGGTAGCGTTCATCCTGTTCAAGGTGTTGGTCAATGATCGCATGATTGCCGCCCACGGCTCCGAGCCGGCGACCGCGTGAGCACTCAATCCGGGTCGCAAGCCGCACCGGACCTGACGCGCGAGAGCAAGTTCCAGAGCCTGACCCGGCTCGGCTTCGTCGCGCGCGGGCTGCTCTACATGATCATCGCCTTGCTGTTGATCGGCACCGGGCGGACCGAGGATGTAACCGGCGCGATCGACTATCTCGGCGGGAACTATGGCCGGCTGTTGCTGCTGCTGTTGGCGGCCGGGCTTGGCGCCTACGGCCTGTGGCGCATGGCCGACGCCGCGCTCGGAATGGAAAGCGGCCGCCATCACTGGCGCGCGACCGGGCGCCGGATCGGTTCGGCGTTGATCGGCGCAATCTATCTGTACCTTGCATGGCTCGCCGGATGGGCCTTGCTGCTCGGCCGCTCGGGGGGCCGCAGTCCGCGCGTCTACGAGCGCATGCTGCTGGACATGCCGTTGGGCCAGACCCTGCTGGCGATCGCCGGAATCGTGCTTACGGTGGCCGGCGTGTTCCAATTGTTCATGTCCCGCAGCTGCATCTTCATGGCGCCGCTGCGCGACAACGCGCAGAGGCCATGGGTCAGATGGCTCGGCCGGATCGGCTATGCCGCGCGCGGCATCATCTTCCTCGCTGCCGCTTTCCTGATCGCGCGAGCCGCCTCGCTCAACAGCGTCGCCGACGCCGGTGGCATGGAGCAGGCGCTCGACCTGCTGTCGGGGCCGATCCAGTTCGCCGTCGCGGGCGGTCTGGTGCTGTTCGGCGCGTTCAGCCTGATTGAGGCGCGCTATCGCCGGATCCATCATCCGCCGATTGCACATGTCGCTGACAAGATTACAGAAAAGATCGCCGGATAGGGAAAGCGGCTGGACTCTGTTGCGGGTGGAACATAGAGTGAACGCATGGCTCAGCTCGACATCCAGGCGAAACTCGCGATTCTCGCCGACGCCGCCAAATATGACGCATCGTGCGCCTCGTCTGGAAGCGCCAAGCGCGACAGCCGCGGTGGCCGGGGCGTCGGTTCGACCGAGGGCATGGGGATTTGCCACGCTTACGCGCCCGACGGCCGCTGCATCTCGCTGCTCAAGATCCTGCTGACCAACAGCTGCATCTTCGACTGCCATTATTGCATCAACCGCAGGAGCTCGAACGTCCGCCGAGCGCGCTTCACCGCAGCTGAAGTGATTCGCCTCACCCTCGCTTTCTACGAGCGCAATTATATCGAGGGGCTGTTCCTCTCGTCGGGCATCATCCGCTCATCCAACTACACCATGGAGCAATTGGTCGAGGTGGCGCGGAGCCTGCGCGAGGATCACGACTTTCGCGGCTACATCCATTTGAAGACGATCCCCGATGCCGACCCCGAGTTGGTCCGCCAGGCCGGGCTTCACGCCGACCGCGTGTCGATCAACATCGAGCTTCCGACCGCGCCCGGCCTGGCCCGCCTGGCTCCGGAGAAATCGGGCGCGCGGATCGAAGGCGCGATGGGCGAAATGAAGGCGTCGATCGTCGACGCCCGCGACGCATCGCGCAAATATCGCTCGGCGCCGCGCTTCGCGCCGGCCGGACAGTCGACCCAGATGATCGTCGGCGCCGATGCCGCGAATGACGGCGAAATCGTCACCCGCGCCAGCCAGTTGTACGACCGCTTCGGCCTCCGCCGGGTGTATTATTCGGCGTTCTCGCCTATACCCGACGCCAGCGCGGTGCTGCCATTGAAGCGCCCGCCGCTGATGCGCGAGCACCGGCTCTACCAGTCCGACTGGCTGTTGCGGTTCTATGGCTTCACCCCGAGCGAGGTCGTCGCCGCGACCGGCGACGATGGCATGCTGCCGCTCGATATCGACCCCAAGCTGGCGTGGGCGCTCAAATTCCGCGCCGCCTTCCCGGTCGACGTCAACCGCGCGCCGCGGGAGCAATTGCTGCGCGTCCCCGGGCTTGGCACCAAGGCGGTCCAGCGCATCCTGAGTTCGCGCCGCTGGCGCTCGCTCAGGCTCGACGACATCGCCCGGCTGACGCTGTCGATCGCCAAGGTGCGGCCGTTCGTCACCGCCGCCGACTGGCGCCCGACTTTGTTTACCGACCGCGCCGATCTGCGCGCGCTGGTCGCCCCGCGCGAAACCCAATTGGACCTGTTCACCGCCTAAGCCGTTGCAGCAGCACATGAGGGAGACAGGCGATGGCCTCGACCAATATTTTCGATCGGTTGAAGCAGGATCACGACAAGCACCGCAAGCTGATCGCGCAAATTGAGCAAACGGTCGGCGACAGCGAGGACCGCAAGCGGTTGTTCGAGGATTACAAGACCGATGCCACCGCGCACGCCGCCACCGAGGAGATCACGCTCTATCACCAGCTGATGGGCGAGAGCGACATGCGCATCTATGCCCAGCACTCGGCGACCGACCATCACAAGATCGGCGAACTGTTCAAGGACCTTGTCGAAGCCGACATGGGCTCGTCGGGCTGGCTCAACAAATTTGCCGGCCTTAAGAAAGAATATCTCGACCACCTGCGCGAGGAAGAGGAGGAGATCTTCCCACTGGCGTTGAAGGAAATTGGCGAGGAGCGCGCGGTCGAGCTCAAGGCCGAGTTCAACGCCCACAAGCCCGAAGAGATCGAGCGCGCCGAAAGCGGCATCGACGAGAAGCTTCAAGAGAAACTTTAAATGCTCCGTGACGGGCCGATGATCGACGCGCATCGCGTGACGCTCGCCGCGCCCGACGATTTCGACGGCTGGCGCGATGCCGCGCGCGATCTCGCCGAGGCCGGCGTACCATCCGATGCGGTGGTGTGGACGGTCGCCGGCGGCGAGCCCGATCTGTTCGGCGAGGAGCGGCCGCGCGCCGAAGCGCCGAGCTTCGCCGTGCCGCGCGCATTCGTCGATTTGGCCAAAAGCGCGATCTGCCATTCCGACCCCGAGCGCTTCGCCTTGCTCTACGCGATGTTGTTCAGGCTGCGCTCCAACCGCCATGCGCTGGACGATCGCGCCGACCCGTTGGTCGACCGCCTCCAACGCCTTGCCAAGGAGGTCCGCCGCGACGTCCACAAGATGCACGCCTTCGTCCGCTTTCGCGAAGTTGAGCAGGGCCAGCGCTTCGTCGCTTTCTTCGAGCCCGAGCATCACATCGTGCGCCACACCGCCGGTTTCTTCGTGCGCCGCTTCACCAACATGCGGTGGTCGATCCTGACCCCCGAGCTCAGCATCCACTGGGACGGCGAGAAGCTCCGCGAAGGGCCCGGCGCGATCCGCGCCGACGCTCCGTCGGGCGACCCGCTGGAGGCGATGTGGCAGACCTATTACGCCTCGATCTTCAATCCGGCGCGATTGAAGGTCGGCGCGATGCTCAAGGAAATGCCCAAGAAATACTGGCGCAATATGCCCGAAACGGCGCTGATCGGACGGTTGATCGCCGGCGCCCGGGAGAGGGAGATCGCGATGATCGACAATTCGCCCACAGCCATCCCGACCGGTGGCAATCTCGCCGCAGCTTGGTCGGCGCTGCGCGACGAGGCGCGGTCCTGCACCCGCTGCAACCTGCACCGCTGCGCGACCCAGACGGTGTTCGGCGAAGGCCCGCTCGACGCCCGGATCCTGTTCGTTGGCGAGCAGCCCGGCGACCAGGAGGATCTCGCAGGACGGCCGTTCGTCGGGCCCGCCGGGCAATTGTTCGACGCCGCGCTGATCGATGCCGGGATCGAGCGCGGCGAAACCTATGTCACCAATGCGGTCAAGCATTTCAAATTCGTCGCGCGCGGCAAGCGGCGGATCCACCAGAAACCCGACACCGGCGAGATCGACGCCTGCAAATGGTGGATTGACCAGGAACGCAGCCTGATCCGGCCGCCGCTGACAGTCGCGCTCGGGGCGACCGCGGCGCGCTCGCTGACCGGCAAGACCGTGACCATCAGCCAGGTCCGCGATGCGCCGCTGACGCTGGCCGACGGCGGCGAATGCTGGGTCACCGTCCACCCCAGTTTCCTGCTGCGCATCCCCGAACCCGACCGCCGCCGCGAAGAGCGCGCCAGGTTCGTCGACGACCTCAAACGGATCAAGGCGCGCGCGGCCGAACTGGCCGGCTAGCGCGCCTGCCTAGATCCCGAGCCGCAGCGTCGCCTTGACCGTGCGCGGGGCGCCCGGCGCAATGTTGTTGTCGTTGTGCGCGGTCGGGAAATAGTTGGCGCCGAACAGATTCTCGAGATTGACCTGGGCCTCGATGCCGCGCGTCAGCTTGTAGTAAGCGGCGCCGTCGACCCGCGCGTAGCCCGGCAGGGTCACCGCATTGCTGATCGACGCGTAGGATTTCGAGCGGGCGACGACCCCGAGCCCGAGGCCGAGCCTGGTGGTGACGTCGTAGCGGTTCCACAGCGAGAAGCTGTGGCGCGGGACCAGCGGTACCGACCGCCCGCTCGGCGCCGCGGCGGTGGTCTCGGTGATCCTCGCTTTCTGCAGCGCGTAACCGGCCGAGACCTGCCAGCGATTGGTCAGGCTGCGTTCGAGCCCGAGCTCCAGCCCGCGACTGCGTTGGGCACCGGTCAGCACGACCACTCCGCCCGGGGCCGAAGCGCGGGTGTTGGTCCGGTCGAGCTGGTAGATCGCCGCGGTCGCAAGCAGCCCGGCGACCGGTTCCCACTTGGCGCCGACCTCATAATTGTCGAACCGTTCGGGCTTGAGCGCCGCGGTGCTCAGCGTGAGCCCGCTGAACTGGTCGCCCGACTGCGGCAGATAGGACCGGCCGTAGCTGGCGTAGAGCGACAAATTGGGGCGCGGCTTGAAGATCAGCCCGAGCCGCGGCGAGAGCAGATGGTCGGTCCGGCTGAACTCCCCGCCGCCGACCGGGCGCAGATCGTCGACCTTGAGGGTGAAGCTGTCGAAGCGCAGCCCGGCGAGGATTTCGATCGTCGGCGAGAGCCGGATCTGGTCCTGGACGTAGAGTGCCGCGATCTTTGCCCGGACGCGGTTATTGGCGTCGCTCAGCGCCGGCTCGAAGGTCACATCGGCGTCGACCGTGGGATCGGCCAGCGGCACGCGATTGTCGCCGCCGGCGAAGACCCCGGTGAGCCGCATGTTGCGCGATTTCTGGCGCCCGATCTCGAACCCGACCAGCAGTGTCTGGTCGATTCCGCCCAGTCGATTGTCCCACACCAGGTCGGTCTGGCTGATCAAATTGCGGCGGTCGTTGCGGCTGTTGTAGGCGTCCAACACAACCTCATCGGTCGCCTCATCGAGGTTGGCGCCGTAAATGTTCTTGTAGAATTTGTCGTAGACTCCATAGAGCGTGCGGTGGCGCAGGCTGAGGGTCTCGCTGAACCTGTGCTCGACGCCGATGGTCGCGAGATGGACGTCGGCGCGGGCGAAGCTGTCGCCGGGATCGCCGAAAAAAACGCTGTCGAAACCCTCGAGCGGCTTGCTGCCGTTGGCCGGCACGCCGCGATCGGCGGTGCGGCGGTCGTGGAAATATTCGTAGCCGAGGTCGATCCGGGTCGCCGGCCCGGCGAGCAGCGCAAACGTGGGATTGATCGCATAGCGTTCAAGATCGACGTGGCGGCGGAAGGAATTGCCAATCTCGTAGACCGCGTTGAGGCGCAGCCCGGCGCCGTTGCCGAGTGCCTGGTCAAGGTCGCCGGCGAGGCGCACTCCGCCTTCGCTGTCGCTTGAAACGAGCAGGTCGCGGAAGCTGCCCAAGGTCGGCCGCTTGGTCACCCGGTTGACCACCCCGCCGCCGCCGCCGCGGCCGAAGATCATCGCGTTGGAGCCGCGCAGCACCTCGATCCGATCGGCATTGTAGAGGTCGCGGAAATATTGGACGTCGTCGCGCAGCCCATCGACGAAGAAATCGGCGGTAGTGTTGTTGCCGCGCAGGGTCATCTGGTCGCGGTTGCCCTCGCCGGTGCCCGGAGTCGCGCCCGGGACAAAGGTCAGCACTTCGGCCACCGAGCGCAGCGCCTGATCCTCGATCTGGCGCTCGGAAATCACCGTCAGCGCCTGCGGGATGTCCTTGAGGTCAGTCTCGGTGCGGGTCGCGCTGCGGGTTGCGCGGACGCCATATTCGCTGCGTTGGCCGGTGACGATGATAGTCTCGCTGGCGTCGGCCAGCTCGGTCGGCGTGACCGATGGCGGGTCAGCAAGCGCCGGCGAGGCCCCGGCGAGCAAGGCGAAGAGGATCGAAGAGGTGCGTGTGAATGCCATGATTGGCGCGACTATCGTTAATGATAGTCATTCGCAATAGCAGAATCATTCCGCCGCCAATAAGGTCGCCGCGCTGAGATCGACCGACACTAGCCGGCTGATGCCCTTTTCGATCATGGTCACGCCGTAGAGCCGGTGCATGCGGCTCATCGTCACCGCATTGTGGGTGACGATCAGATAGCGCGTGTCGGTCTCCTGCGTCATCCGCTCGAGCAGGTCGCAGAAGCGCTCGACATTGGCGTCGTCCAATGGCGCGTCGACTTCGTCGAGCACGCAGATCGGTGCCGGGTTGGTCAGAAACAGGGCAAAGATCAGAGCGATCGCGGTCAGCGCCTGCTCGCCGCCCGAGAGCAGGGTCAGCGCCGACAAGCGCTTGCCCGGGGGCTGCGCCATGATCTCCAGCCCGGCCTCGAGCGGATCGTCGCTCTCGACCAGCTCGAGATGCGCCTGGCCGCCATCGAACAGGGTCCGGAACAGGCTGCGGAAATGGGCGTCGACCTTTTCATAGGCGGCGAGCAAGCGCACCCGGCCTTCGCGGTTGAGGCTGCCGATCGAGCCGCGCAGGCGGTGAATAGCCTGGGTCAGTTCCTCGGCCTCGGCGACGCCGCTGGTGCGCGAGGCATCGATCTCCGCCAGCTCCTGCTCGGCCACCAGATTGACCGGGCCAAGCCGCTCGCGCTCGGCCGTTAGGCGTTCGAGCTGAAACGATTCGACGTCCGGGTCGCGCACTTCGTCGGGCGCGAAGCCGAGCTTCTCGGGCAGGCGCTGCGGCACGCATTCGAACCGCTCGACGCAGATCCGCGCATATTCGGCGCTGCGCGCCTGCTGCGCCTCGGCCCGCGCGCTGGCGGCGGCACGGGTTTCGCGGGCGGCGGTCAACCCCTCGCTGCCTCGGGCGACGACGTCGGCAGCCTCGGCCACGCCGCGCTCGGCCTGCTGTTCGGCGCCGGCGGCGGTGCCGACCGCCGACTGGTTGCCGGCGATGGCCTGTTCGAGCTCGGCGATCTCCCGCCCTTGGCGGTCAGGATCGTCGGCCAGCGCGGCGCGCTCGGCGGCCTGGGACCTCTGCCGCTCGACCGCTTGCAGCAGGCGCTGTTCGGCATCGCTCTGGCGCTTGCGCCAGTCGCTTTGATCGCGGCTGGCGGCGCCGACCCGTTCGCGGTCGGCGGCGCTTTCGCGCGCCCGGGTGGCGGCTTCGGCGCGTTTGTCGGCGACCGCTTCCGCGGCCTTGCCGGCGGCTTCGCGCGCGCCCTCCAGCTCCTGCTCGAGCGCGGCCGGATCGGCCAGGTTGGCAAGCGCTTGCTGCGCGGCGCTCAACGCCTCGGCGGCGGCCTCGACCACCGGAGCGAGATCGGACAGCCGCTGACCGAGCGCGGTGCGCTGGGCCTCGAGCCGTTCGAGCGCGGCGGCGGCGCTGTCGCCGGCGCGGACCGCGTCGCGCGCTGCCTGCTCAGCGGCGGTTGCGGCCAGTCGCGCTTGCTCGCCCAGGGTGCGGAAGTGATCGACCTGTTCGACCGCCGAGTCGCGTTCCTGCGCGGCTCCGGTCAGCGCCAGGTCGAGCGCGGGAAGCTCGCGCTCCAGTTCGGCCAGCCGGTTCGAACGGATCAACCGCTCGGCCGCCGCCGCCCCGCCGCCGACGGAAACGAAACCGTCCCAGCGGCGCAGTTGGCCGTCGCGCGTCACCAACCGCTGGCCAACGCCAAGCGCCTGCCCCTGGTCCACGTCGCACACGCCGATCTGGCGCAATCGCCGCGCGAGCTCGAGCGGGGCGCGGACGTAGTCGGTCAGCGGGACCAGCCCATCGGCCAGGCGCGGGTCGCCGGGCGCGGCGGCGCTGCCTTGCCAGCGGCGCGGGCCGTCGCCGCCAATCGCCGCATCCATATCTTCGCCCAGCGCCGCCGCAAGCGCGCGCTCATAGCCCGGTTCGGCGGCGAGGCTGGCGATCGCGCCGCCACCGCCCTGGTCGAGCGCGCGGGCCAGCGCATCATGTTCCGAGCGCGCCGCGGCACAGGTCGCGCGCGCCGCCGCAAGCCCGCTTTCGGCGGCATCGCGGCGACCGGCGGCGGTGGCCCGGCCGTGCTCGGCTTCGACCCGCCGCGAATCGGCCTCGGCCAGTGCTTGTGCGGCCGCTTCGGCCCCGCGATTGGCCGCATCGCGCGCCTCGGCTTGGTCGCTGCCGTCGCCCAATTCGTCGAGCTGGTCGACCAGCCGCTGGCGCTCATAGTCGGTCCGCGCGACCTGGGCTTGCGCGGCTTCGAGCGCGGCCTCGCCGACCCGCCGCTCGGCGCGCATCGCCGCCTGGCGCGCGAGCAGTTCGGCCAGCGCCGCTTCGGCCTCGCGCGACTTAGCCTCGGCCTGGCCGAGGTCGGTCGAGATCCGGGTCGCGATCGCCTCGGCGTCGACCAGCCTCTGCTCGATCAGCCCGCGCTCCTCGTCGAGCTGGGCGATGGCTCGCGCCGCATCGCCCTGCAGCTCCTCCTCACGCGCAATGTCGGCAGCGAGCGACTGGTCGAGCCGCACCAGTTCCTCGAGGCGGCGGACGACCGCGTCGCGCTGCGCCCGGGCCGAGGCCAGTTGGTGGGCGAGGTTGAGCGCCGCGTCGCGCGCCTCGCCGAGTTCGCGACGGCGCTGGCCGAGCAGCTGGTTGGCCTGTTCGAGCGTCCCCAGCGCGTCGGCGACGACGGTCTGGAACGTTGTCACTTCCTCGCCGGCCGCGGCGGCCTCGCGGTTGGCGCTGTCGGCTGCGTGATCGGCCTCGGCCCAGCGGGCATGGACCAGCCGCGCCTCGACGCTGCGGATCTTGTCGCTCAGCTGGCGGTAGCGCTCGGCCGCGCGCGCCTGGCGCCGCAGCGCACCGGCGCGGGCGTCCTGCTCGGCGAGGATCTCGCCCAGCCGCGCCAGATTGGCTTCGGTCGCGCGCAATTTCTGCTCGGCGTCCTTGCGCCGCGCGTGGAGGCCGGAAATGCCGGCCGCTTCCTCGAGCATCTGGCGGCGCTCGGTCGGCTTGGCGGCGATGACCGAGCCGATCCGGCCCTGGCTGACCAGCG